>CP126531.1:2557263-2919526 GCA_030167125.1 Rhodanobacteraceae bacterium | reverse complement strand
TTCAGCAAGGTTTTCTGCAACAGGATCAATTGCGGTTGCAGGGTCAGTTCGAAGCGGCGCGCGGTGCTGAAAAGTTTCGCGACCACTTCGGCCAGCGAAATTTCCGAAAGCGGACGCGTGAAATACGGTTCGCACACGGTGCGGATCGCGGCTTCCAGTTCGTCCACGCGGATGTGGCGCGGCATCCAGCCAGCCGCGAGGTGCAGCTCCGCGATGCGGCGGTAATTGCGCTCGAACATCGCGATGAAGTTTTCCGCGAGCCAGTACTGGTCCTCGTCCGGCAGCGAACCCATGATCCCGAAATCCAGCGCGATGAAACGCGGATCGCGGGTGCGCGTCGGATCGACCCAGATGTTGCCGGGATGCGCGTCGGCGTGGAAGAAGTTGTCGCGGAACACCTGTTCGTAGAAGAGGCGCACGCCCTTCTCCGCCAGCACGCGGCGGTCGATGCCGGCCTGGTCGAGCGCGGCCACGTCGTCGGCCGCGATGCCGTGCACGCGTTCCATCGTCAGCACTTTTTCGCCGGTGTGCGACCAGAAGATTTCCGGCACGTACAAGTCGTCCGAGTTTTCGAAATTGCGGCGCAGCAGGCTGGCGTTGGCACCCTCGTTCTGCAGGTTCAACTCGTTGTGCAGCGTCTTGGCGACTTCGTTGAACATGTCGCGCGGGCGGATCTTGTCGGCCTGCGGATGCCAGCGCTCGACCAGGCCGGCCAGCGCATCCAGCAGTTCGAGATTGCGCGCGATGTTCTTCGCGACGTTCGGGCGCAGCACCTTGACCACGACTTCGCGCGCGTGCGCAGGCGGGGCGGACGATGACGCGTCGATTCTTTCAGGACTCGTCCGCGGCACGTCGCCTGCGCGGCGGGATATCGGCAGCAAGCGCGCCGCATGCACCTGCGCGATCGACGCCGACGCCAGCGGCACTTCGTCGAAACTCGCGTACAACGCGCCGATCGGCTTGCCCAGCGATTCCTCGACGATCGCGCGCGCAATCGCGCCGGGAAAGGGCGGCACCTGGTCCTGCAGGTGCGCGAGTTCATCGGCGACGTCTTCTGGAATCAGGTCGCGGCGGGTGGACAACACCTGACCCGCCTTGACCCAGATCGGACCGAGCTCGGTCAGCGCGAGGCGCAGGCGCGCGCCGCGCGGCAGCGCCGCGATCTGCTTGCGCGGGCGCGGCAGCAGCGCACGCAGCCAGCCCAACGGGCGCATCCCGTGCGCCTCGTCGATCAGGTCGTCGATGCGATAGCGCACCAGTACCGCGGCCACGTGCAATACGCGCGGCAACAGGCGCAGCGGCGTCATGGACGGCGGTCCAGGTTCTTCACGCGCGCGGCCAGCCGCTCGGTGCGTTCGCGCAGCGCGTCCACGTCGTCGAGGAACGCATTCATCTCGGCGGGCGGAACCGTCAAACGCGCCTCGTCGCGCAGCCAGTCGACGCCGTCGTCGCGAAGATGCCTGGCGCCCTGGCCGATCCATTGCGCCGCGTCGTGCAGCGCGCGCGCGATCGCGGTGCCGGCCACTTCGCCGAACACGGTCGCGAACGCCGCTTCGAAATCCGGCTTGTAGTCGCGCGCGAGCTGCTGCACGCGATGCGCGAGTTCCGCATCGCCCGCGATCTCGACCTTGCCCGCGGGTCGCGCGTCGCCATTGCCGCGGCCGAGCGCCATCGCCAGCAGCGCACCGGGTGTGGCGTTGACCTCGAAGTCGTTGGCGCTGCCGTCGTTGCCGGCGCCCGGCGGTGGCTCGATCTGCAAGGTGCCGTTGCGCGCGGCGATCGAGAACGCGATCTCCGGACCGCGCAGGTGCACGCCGATGCGGCGCCCTTCCAGTTTGCCGATCGCGGCGCGGGCGTCGGGATCGAGCGCCAGCAGGCGGTTCAGCGCGAGGGTGAGGGCGAGGCCGCCGAGCCTGCGCAGGGGATGGGGAATCCAGGCGTTCGGTTCACGTTCGGACATCCCGGGATTGTAACGTCGCGCCATTAACCAACGCCCGGCGTTGCGGCGGATGCGCCCCGCCATTACCCTGCGCGCACTCCGTCGGGGAGTAGCCGCCTTCGGCATGAGGCCGAAGGGCTCGCGTCAACACACTCGGCCGGCAGGCCGTGGCGCCAGCGATCGTGACGATCGGCGAGACCGACAGTTCGCATGCGTTCGCCCGGGCCGGGTCGCACATGCGGATTGTCGTTGCACCCGGCCCCGGAGATGCCCTTGCAAGCCTTCCTGGTTTCACTCGGCGCGGTTGCGCTGGCCGAGATCGGCGACAAGACGCAACTGCTTTCGCTGGTGTTCGCGGCCAAGTTCCGCAAGCCGTGGCCGATCTGCGCGGGCATTCTTGCCGCGTCGCTGCTGAGTCACGCGATCGCCGCCGAAGCCGGCGCGTGGCTGGCGCACTGGATGACGCCCGCAGTGCAACGCTGGCTGATCGGATTGTCGTTTCTCGCGGTGGCCGCCTGGGCGCTGCTGCCGGAAAAAGCCGAACCGCTCGATGCGCCCTCGCGCCCCGCGCACGGCGTCTTCATCGCGACCATCGTCGCGTTCTTCCTCGCCGAACTCGGCGACCGCACGCAGGTCGCGACGGTCGTGCTGGGCGCGCAGTACCAGCCCCTGTGGCAAGTGATCGCGGGCAGCACCGCGGGCATGCTGGTCGCGAACGTGCCGGTGGTGTTCCTCGGCGCGCGTTTTGCGTCGCGCTTGCCGCTGCACGCGACGCGGCTCGCCGCCGCGGTGCTGTTCGCCGCGCTGGGGTTGTGGATTTTGTTGCGCTAGACGCTGCCGGGAAAACCCAGTTGCCGCCACGCCTCGTACACCGCGACCGCCACCGCGTTGGAGAGGTTGAGGCTGCGGTTGTCCGGCTGCATCGGCAGGCGCAGGCGCTGCGGTTCCGGAATGGACGCCAGCACGTCGTCCGGCAGGCCGCTGGTTTCGCGGCCGAACAGGAAGGCATCGCCGTCGGCGAAGCGCGCGTCGGTGTAACGGCGCGTGGCGTGGCTGGTGAAGGCGAACACGCGCGGCCGCTGCAGCGTCCCGAGGCACGCGCCGAGATCGTCGTGCGCCCGGACGTCGACGAACTCGTGGTAGTCGAGTCCCGCGCGGCGCAGCTTGGCGTGGTCCAGCTCGAACCCGAGCGGACGGATCAGGTGCAGCGATGCGCCGGCATTCGCGCACAGCCGGATCACGTTGCCGGTATTGGGCGGAATTTCCGGTTGGAACAGGATGACGTGCAGCATCCGTGCATTATGGTGCGATCATCCCTGTTCGCTGCACCTTGGAGCCTCGCGCAACGTCGCCTCCGGCGTCTGCCGGATGTTCCGCGTCGCGATTACCTGCGCGTGACTGGAATCAATGTGCGTGGACCAGGAACGCGCACACCCCGAACACCACCACCAGGGCCGTCATCGCATACAAGCTGCGCAGAACGAAGGTTTCGGTTTTCATGTTGCCCCCTGCCGTAGCACGCCGGGATGCCCCGGCAGGGGGAACGAAGCATCGCGTGTGCCACGGGTCGCGGCGAATTGAAAGCAATTGCAAAGAGTGCTCTTGCGTCACGTTTTATTCGTGCGATCGTCCCTGATCGCCGCGGGAACAGTGCTTTCGCGAGCCGGGGTGATCCTGCACCTGGAGACTCCACCACGGCCTTCCATGGCCTGACTTTCCACAACAGCCGCTCCGAACTCCTTCACCAGGGCAGTTCGGCGCCGTCGTAGGCCAGGAATTTGCCCGCGTCCTGAGTCGTCGCGCGCTCGATCAGGTGCAGCAGCGCGTGCGCGGAATCGGCCGGCGCCAGGGTGGCGCCGCTGCCGCCCATTTCGGTCCTGACCCAGCCCGGATGCGCCGCGAGCACCAGGATCCCGCGCGGCGCCAGTTCCGCGGCAAGCCGTTTGACGGCCATGTTCAGCGCCGCCTTGCTCATCGCGTAGCTCAGCGTGCGGAAGCCCGAAGCCTGCGCGATCGAAGCGAGCTGCGAGGTGACGCACAACACCCGCGGCTTGTTGCCCAACGCCAATAAGGGTGCGAGCGCTTGCGTGATCAGCAGCGGCGCCGTGGCGTTCACGGCGAAACTTTCCGCCAGCGATTCCGCCTTGACGTTGCCGAAGCGTTCGCCCGACACCAGGATCCCGGCGTTGTTGATCAAAAGATCGACGCGTTGCAGGTGCCGCGCCGCGGCCTGCGGCAGCTTGTCGATGGCCGCCGGATCGGCCACGTCCAGCGCGTGGATCGACAGCCGCTCGCCGTGCGCCGCGGCCAATGCGTCCAGCACCTTGGCTTCCGCCGGATTGCGGCAGCATGCCAGCACGCGCGCGCCACGTTCCAGCAGCTGGGTGACGAAGGCCAACCCGAGTCCGCGGTTGGCGCCGGTGACGAGGCAGCGTTGCATCTTATTTCCAAAACAAGGCCACGGACGGCCGATGTAGAGCTGACGGGCGAACCCGCACACTCGTCCATCCCGCAACGAAGCCGCGAGCACGGATGCGAGCAAATCAGAGTGTAACCCGCCGCCTTCGGCCGTGCCTTTCGGCCGATTGCTTTATCCCATGGGGCAGGCTACGGTTCGGCGACAACTCTATCGTCCGGGGAGGGCTTCAGATGCGTACGCACTGGTTGGCGTTGTTCGCAGCAGTTGGCTTGACGGTGGCGGGCGGACTCGCCCAGGCCGCCGACGCAGGCACCAGGATCGACATTCCCTACACCCGCTTCACCTTGCCCAACGGGCTCACCGTGGTGGTCAGCGAAGACCACAAGGCGCCGATCGTGGCGGTGAGCGTGTGGTACCACGTGGGTTCCGGCTACGAACCCGAAGGCAAGACCGGTTTCGCGCACCTGTTCGAGCACCTGATGTTCTCGGGTTCGGAAAACCACAAGGACGGCTATTTCAAGCCGTTCGAACTGGTGGGCGCCACCGGCATGAACGGCACGACCTGGCTGGACCGCACCAATTATTTCGAAACGGTCCCTACCACCGCGCTGGACATGGCGCTGTGGATGGAATCCGATCGCATGGGCCACCTGCTCGGCGCGATCGGCCAGAAGGAACTCGATACCCAGCGCGGCGTGGTGCAGAACGAGAAGCGCCAGGACGAGAACCAGCCCTACGGCCGCGTCTACGAGAACATCCAAGCCAACGCGTTCCCGGCCAACCATCCGTACCACCACGACACCATCGGCTCGATGGCGGACCTGGACGCCGCCTCGCTCGGCACCGTCAAGCAGTGGTTCAAGGATTACTACGGCGCGGCAAACACCACGCTGGTGCTGGTCGGCGACATCACGCCGGCGCAGGCGCGCGAAAAGGCCATGAAGTATTTCGGCGACATTCCGGCCGGTCCGCGCGTGCCGCGGCCGCAGGCCTGGACCGTGCCGAACACGAAATCGACCCGCGGCACGATGACCGACACAGTCGCGCAGACGCGCATCTACCGCGAGTGGAATACGCCCGGCCTCGATATGCCCGGCAATGATCGGCTGATGCTCGATCTCGCAGCTACGGTGCTGGGCGGCAGCAAGACCTCGCGCCTGTACCAGCGCCTCGTCTACAAGGACAAGCTGGCCGACGACGTGTCGGTCTACAACATGACCTTCGAGCTGGCCAGCATGACGATGCTGCAGGTCGACGTGAAGAAGGGCGTGGACCCGGCCAAGGTCGATGCCGCGATCGCCGATGAATGGCAGAAATTCCTCAAGGACGGTCCGAGCGCGGACGAATTGCAGCGCGCGCAGACCACCTACCAGGCGTCCACGATCCGCGGGCTTGAACAGATCGGCGGTTTCTCCGGCAAGGCGGTGACGCTGGCGGAAGGCCAAGTCTATCGCGGCGATCCGGGCGCGTGGAAAAAGGATTACGACATCACGATGGCCGCGACGCCCGCCGAGGTGAAAGCCGCAGCCGACAAGTGGCTGTCGAAGGGCGATTACACACTCACCGTGGTGCCGGGCAAGGTCGATGCCAAGGACATGGCCACCGCAACCGGCCGCGCCGCGATGCCGGGACGCCCGGCCAACCAGCTCTCGCCCAAGGGTGATTACAAGGTCACCAGGAGCGACGTCGACCGCAGCAAGGGCGTGCCGCAGGTGACGGCGTTCCCCGATCTCACCTTCCCGGCCCTGCAACACGGCAAATTGAAGAACGGCATCGAAGTGGTGCTGGCCGAGCGCCATTCGATCCCGGTGGTGCAGGTGGAGGCGCTGTTCGATGCGGGTTACGCCGCCGACCAGGGCCGCAAGCTCGGCACGTCCAGTTTCACGATGGGCATGCTGGATGAAGGCACGAAAGATCTGGACTCGGTCGAAATCGCCAAGCGCAAGCAGCGACTCGGCGCCGACATCGCAACCGCTTGCGACCTCGACACCTGCAACGCGTGGATGAGCGCGCTCGATGCCAACCTCGCCGATTCGCTGGCGCTGTACGCCGACATCGTGCGCAATCCCGCGTTCCGCGACGCCGACCTCGCGCGCCTGCGCGGGCAATGGCTGGCCGGCATCGAACAGGAAAAAACCCAGCCGACCGCGGTCGCGCTGCGTCTGCTGCCGCCGATCCTGTACGGCAAGGGCAATGCGTACGCGATTCCGTTCACCGGCTCCGGCACCGAGGCGTCGATCAAGGCACTGGGCGCGGATGACATGCGCGGCTTCGTGCACGACTACATCCGTCCGGACAACATGAAGATCCTGGTCGCGGGCGACACCACGCTGGATGCGATCATCCCGCAACTGGAAAAGGTGTTCGGCGACTGGAAAGCGCCGGCGACGAAGGTTCCGGCCAAGAACCTCGCCAAGGTCGATTATCCGGCCAAGTCGAGCGTGTACCTGGTGAATCGTCCGGGTGCGCAGCAGTCGGTGATCATCGCGGGACTGGTTTCGCCGTCGACCAAGGCGCCCAACCACCTCGAGATCGGCACCATGAACGGCGCGTTCGGCGGCACCTTCACCTCGCGCCTCAACATGAACCTGCGCGAGGACAAGCACTGGGCCTACGGCGCTTTCAGCTTCAGTCCCGGCGCGGTCGGCCAGCGGCCGTTCCTGATGTACGCGCCGGTGCAGACCGACAAGACCGCGCCGTCCGCGGAAGAAGTGCTGAAGGAAGCGCGCGCGGTGATCGGCGACAAACCGCTCACCGACAAGGAAATCCAGAAGATCAAGGACAACGATGTCCGCTCGATGCCGGGTGAGTACGAGACTTCGCGCGCGGTGCTGTCGGCCGTCGCGGACATCGTGAAGTTCGATCGCCCGGACGACTACGTGCAAACCCTGAAGGGCCGCATCGAGGCGCAGAAGGATGCGGACGTCGAAGCCGCCGCCAAGGAAGTGATCCATCCGGATCAACTGACTTGGGTGATCGTGGGCGACCTTTCGAAGATCGAGCAGCCGGTGCGCGCGCTGAACCTCGGCGAGGTGCACGTGATCGATGCGGATGGCAATCCGGTGAAGTAAACCCGGCCGCCTGGAACGTAGTCTCTCGCCCGCCGGTCGTCGCGCGCATGGCGGGGTTTTCTTCCCCCTTCGGTACGAAGGGGGATCGAGGGGGATGGCTTTTCGCCGAGCGTGAGTACATCCCCCCGCGCCTGCGGCGCGACCCCCTTCCCTTGGAAGGGGGTGAGTCGCAGCTGCGCTACCATGTGATGATGACCCAGACGCAATCCCACGACGGCACCACCCACTTCGGCTACCGCGAAGTGCCGCTTGCCGAAAAACAGAAACTTGTCGGCGAAGTGTTCTCGTCGGTCGCCGGCAAGTACGACGTGATGAACGACCTGATGTCGTTCGGCGTGCATCGCTTGTGGAAGCGGCATTTCGTGGCGACGTCGGGCATCCGCCGCGGCGATCGCGTGCTCGACCTTGCGGGCGGCACCGGCGATATCGCCGCGCTGCTGTTGCCGCGCGTGGGCGACAAGGGCGAGGTCGTCGTTGCCGACATCAATGCGGAGATGTTGCGCGTGGGCCGCGACCGCCTGCTCGATCGCGGCATGTTGCAGGGCTTGCGCTGGGCGCAGGTGAACGCCGAGGCCTTGCCATTCCCGGACGCGTCGTTCGACGCGGTCACCATCGCCTTCGGCCTGCGCAATGTCACGGACAAGGACATGGCTTTGCGCGAGATGCGGCGCGTGCTGAAACCCGGCGGCCGCGCGTTGATCCTCGAGTTTTCGCGCGTCAACCAGGATTGGCTGAAACCACTGTACGACTTCCATTCGTTTCAGGTGCTGCCGCGCATCGGCAAGCTGGTCGCGCGCGACGAAGGCAGTTACCGCTACCTCGCCGAATCGATCCGCAAGCACCCGGACCAGCAAACGCTGAAGGCGATGATGGAGGCCGCCGGTTTCCGCAGCGTGCAGGTGCGCAACCTTTCCGCCGGCATCGTGGCGATCCATCGCGGCTACACTATTTGAATCCACGTTCTTTCAGGGGGGAACGATGCGTTGCATCCTGGCGTTGCTGTTGCTGCTGGTTTCGTCCGTCGCCTCGGCGCAGGTCTACAAGTGCACGCACGGCGGGCAGGTCGCATACCAGGACTCGCCTTGCGCCAAAAGCGAGCAGGCCGTGCAGATGCACGTCGGCGCGGAATCGGTCGACGACCTGCTGGGCTGCTTCAGCGTGACGCCGCAAAGCTGGGGCCGCGACAATGCGAACTTCTTGATCCAGGTGCGCCAGACCGATGATGGCTACCAGTTGCGTGCGATCGGCAGTTACTGGGGTTCGTATTCCAGCGTGTTCAAGTTGCGCCGCGCCAATCATGACGAACTCGATGCCGCCGGCGAATCGGCGCATGCACGCCTGCAAACGGGACTGACCGTGCAATGGAATCCGGGCCAGGAACCCGCGCCGGTCGGCATCTACCGCGGCACCGGCGAGCACGGTGAAACGAAATACATCATGTCTTTCCGCAACACCTGGGGACCGGCGCTGAAGATGGCCTGTCCTTGAGCGGCGGTGCATCGATGCGCGAGCTGTATCCCGAAATCGAGCCGTACCGCACCGGGCATTTCGCGGTCAGCGCTCGCCATACGCTATATCTCGAAGAATGCGGCAATCCAAAAGGCTTGCCGGTGGTGTTCCTGCACGGCGGTCCGGGCGCGGGCTTGTCGGCGAAGCACCGCCGCTATTTCGATCCAGTGCGCTGGCGCATCGTGCTGTTCGACCAGCGCGGCGCGGGAAAATCCACGCCGTTCGCCGACCTCGAAGACAACACCACGCCGGACCTCGTCGCCGACATCGAGAAGAATCGCGAACACCTCGGCATCGAACGCTGGCTGGTGTTCGGCGGCTCGTGGGGTTCGACGCTCGCACTGGCTTATGCCGAGGCGCATCCCGATCGCGTCACGGGCCTGGTGTTGCGCGGCATCTTCCTCGCGCGCGACGAGGAACTGCGCTGGTTCAACGAAATGGATGGCGGCGCACGCTGCATCTTTCCCGAGCGCTGGGCGCGCTTCCGCGACTTCATTCCGGAAGCCGAGCGCGGCAACATGCTCGAGGCGTATTGGCGGCGGCTCGACAGCGATGACGCAGCGATGCGCCTGGCCGCGGCCCAGGCATGGAGCGCATACGAGGGCGGCAGCATGACCTTGGTTCACGATCCGGACTCGCCCGGCGATTTCGACGAACCGCACAAAGCCGTGAGCCTCGCCCGATTGGAAGCGCACTACTTCAGGCACGGCATGTTCCTGCAGCCGGACCAGTTGCTGCGCGACATCGATCGCGTTCGCCACATTCCCGGCGTGATCGTGCACGGCCGCTACGACATCATCTGCCCGGTGAAGACCGCGTTCGAGCTGCACCAGGCATGGCCGGAAGCGGAATTCCACGTCGTGCTGGCGGGACACTCGGCATCCGATCCCGCGATCGTGGACAAGCTGGTCGAAGCGACCGACGCTTTCGCCAATCGCTTATCAGCACAGCAAAAGCAGACTGTCCGCGAATGAACGCAAATGGACGCAAACAAGAGTGTTGATTTGACCGGCTTTGCTTTATTTGCGTTGATTCGCGTCCATTTGCGGACTGATTTGCTCTTGGTGGTGGAACGCAAAATCCGGATGGCACGGCATCGCGCGAACTGGCAACCTTCGCGCTTTCGATGACGGAGCCGCGCCATGCTGACCCTGTTCGATTACCTGCCCTCGCAAAACGCCTGGAAGGTACGCCAGCTGTTGCACCACATGGGCCAGCCGTACCGCACCGAAATCGTGAGCATCTTCGAAGGCGCGGGACGCAGCGCGGCCTACCTCGCGATCAACCCGACCGGTACGGTGCCCGCGATCCGGCTGGACGACGGCCGCACGCTGGCGGAATCCAACGCGATCCTCGCCTACCTTGCCGACGGCACGCCGTACCTGCCGGGCGATCCGTTCGAGCGCGCCAAGGTGCAGCAATGGCTGCACTTCGAACAGGAACGCGTGGAATCGGTGATCGGTTCGCTGCGGTACTGGGCGCTGACCGGCAAGCTGGCGCGGCGCCCGCCCGCACTGGTCGAGATGAAACGCGCGGCCGCGCTGCGCACGCTGGACATCCTCGAGCGCGAATTGTCGACGCATTCCTTCCTCGCCAACGACCGCTACAGCATCGCCGACATTTCCGTGTTCGCGTACGCGAGCCGCGCGGACGAAGCCGGCATTCCGCTGGAACCGTATCCGCACTTCCGCGCGTGGGTCGCACGGGTGCAGGCGCAACCAGGATTCCTCGCGACCATGCATCCGTACAGCGAAGATCCGCACACGGCTGACGAGTTGCCTTGACCGCTGGCGGTGCAGCCCGGCCGAAGACGCGCAGCGCCGCAACCCGCGGATATCACGCCACCGCGCGCAAATCCTCGGTGACTATGCCCCACTCCGTCACTTCGTTTTCGTGCGCGGAATGGCGCCAGGTTTCCTTGAGCGCGTCGGCGTACCACTCGCGCATCGACGGCAGCGCCAGCAGGCGTCGTGCATAGGTGTTCGCGACATCGTCCAGCGGCGGCGCGTAGGTCTGGATGCGGAACGCGACCGGCGCGAAGAACGCATCGGCTGCGGAGAATCGGTCACCCGCAAGGAACGGGCCGCCGAAACGCTGCAGGCCGTCTTTCCATAGCGTGTTCAAGCGCGCGAGATCACGCTCCAACGCGCCGTCGACACGATGCAGCTTCACCCGGATGCCGCAATTCATTCCGCATTGCGTGCGCAGTGCGGTGAAGCCCGAATGCATTTCCGCGGCGGCGCAGCGCGCGAAGGCGCGCGCGGCCTTGTCGGCGGGCCACACCTTGGGATGCGATTCGGCGACGTATTCGGCGATCGCCAGCGAATCCCACACCGTGATCGCGCCGTCCACGAGACACGGCACCTTGCCGCTGGGCGAAAACGTCGTGAACGCGGCGCCATGGAACGGCATCATTTTTTCCTCGAACGGAACCCCGAGTTCACGCAGCAGCGCCCACGGACGCAGCGACCACGACGAATAATTCTTGTTGGCGATGTACAGCGTGGGCATGGCTTGACTCCGGCGTGGTTCGAAGCGCGGATTCTATGCGCGCGCGGAAAGTGCAGCGCGCGGACTTTCCGCACGGGCGCGCCCATCGGCGCGCTGGCATACTCGGGATTTCCTTTTCGACAGGAGCGCCCATGCGCCTGCTACCCACCCTCGCCCTCGGCGCCCTCGTGTTGCCGATCGCGGCGCAGGCCGCGGACCGACATTCGTACGCGCAGCCGGACGAAGTCGTCATCAACCACATCGACCTCAACCTCGAGGTCGATTTCACGCACAAGCAGCTGGACGGCGTGGCGACGCTTACGCTGGACTGGAAGAACCCGTCCGCGCAGGACCTGGTGCTCGACACCGAGAACCTGAAGATCGCCTCGATCGAAGCGCTGGACGGCAAGGGCAAGGCCCGCACGTTGAAGTACCAGCTTGCCGCGCCGGTGCCGAACATGGGTTCGAAGCTCACCATCGCGGCGCCGAAGCATCCGCACGAAGTGCGCATCGCCTACACCACGTCTCCCGACGCCAGCGGTCTGCAATGGCTGACCGCCGCGCAGACCGCCGACAAGAAACTGCCGTTCCTGTTCTCGCAATCGGAAGCGACGCACGCGCGTTCGTGGATTCCGTTGCAGGATTCGCCCGCGATCCGCTTCACCTACAAAGCGCACGTGACTGCGCCGAAAAACGTGCGCGTGGTGATGAGCGCGCCCAACGATCCGAAGCACGCGCTGGACGGGTCGTTCGATTTCGAGCAGACGCACCCGATTCCCTCATACCTGATGGCGATCGCCGCGGGCGACATCGACGTGCGCGAGACCGGTCCGCGCAGCGCCGTGTACGCCGAACCGTCGATGGTCGCGAAAGCCGCGCACGAATTCGAAGACACCGAAAAGATGATCGAGACCACCGAGAAGTTGTACGGCCCGTACCGCTGGGGCCGTTACGACATCCTGGTGCTGCCGCCGTCGTTCCCGTTCGGCGGGATGGAAAATCCGAACATGACGTTCGCGACGCCCACGATCGTCGTCGGCGACAAGAGCCTGGTCAGCGTGATCTCGCATGAACTCGCGCACTCGTGGTCGGGCAACCTCGTCACCAATGCGACGTGGCGCGACGGCTGGTTGAACGAAGGCTTCACCACCTACGTGCAGGGCCGCGTCACCGAAGCGCTGTACGGCCAGCGCCAGGAAACCGAGGAGACGCTGCTGGCGATCCGCAACCTCGAGAAGACCATCGGCAAGATGCCGGAAAACGCGCAGCGCCTCGCACCGCAGCCGCGCGACATCGATGCCGACGACGAACTTTCCGACGTCGCCTACGACAAGGGTTCGTGGTTCCTGCGCGCGCTCGAGCAGAAATTCGGACGCGAGCATTTCGACACGTGGCTGAAGGGCTACTTCGACCATTTCGCGTGGCACAGCATCACCACCGAACAGATGCTGGCGTATCTCAAACCCAACCTGATCGACAAATATCCCGGCAAGATGAGCTGGGACGAAGTGAAGGAGTGGGTGTACGGCGCGGGCATCCCGAAGGATGCGCCAATTCCCGATTCGCCGCGCTTCGATGCAATCGACAAGGAACGCGCGGCGTTCCTTGCGGGCACGCTTGCGTCCGACAAACTCGATGCGAAAACCTGGAACACGCAGGAGTGGATGTATTTCCTCGACCGCCTGCCCGACGCGCCGCCACTCGCGAAGGTGCAGCAGCTCGATGCCGCGTGGCATCTCACCGGCACGCCAAACGCCGAGATCGGCATGCGCTGGTACGTGCACGCGATCGCGGCCGGCGACAAGGCCGTGTGGCCCGCCGCGGCCGAACACATGACGCGCATCGGCCGTTTGTATCTCACGATGCCCGTGTACAAGGCGTTCTGCGCGACGCCGGAAGGCTTCGCGTATGCCGAGAAGGTTTACGCGAAAGCGAAGGACGGCTACCACCCGCTGACGCAGATGGCGGTGGAGCGGCTGTTCGCGAAGACGCGCGCGGCGGAAACCAAGACCGGCGCGAAAGGCTGATCGATGTCGAACAACCCGGCTCGCGACGTGCTGTTGGCGCGGCTCGCACGGCGCCTGA
The DNA here is from genome assembly GCA_030167125.1 of Rhodanobacteraceae bacterium. Classification (NCBI taxonomy): domain Bacteria; kingdom Pseudomonadati; phylum Pseudomonadota; class Gammaproteobacteria; order Lysobacterales; family Rhodanobacteraceae; species Rhodanobacteraceae bacterium. The sequence continues at coordinate 2,906,013 of CP126531.1, read as the reverse complement.
AGATTCTGGGCGCCATCGTCATCGCGCTGGCGGTGATCGGCCTCGGCGTGTATTTCATCGCGCCGCAATGGCTGCTGCGCGGCGCGATCGCGTGGCAGGCGTGGCGCGACGGCCTGCACCGGCAATCGGTGCAGGTCGGCGACACGCGCTGGGTGTATCTCGAAGGTGGCAAGCAGAACGGGCCGCCGCTGGTGTTGCTGCATGGCTACGGCGGCAGCTACGCCGACTGGCTGCTGGCCGCGAAATACCTCACCGGCAATTTCCGCGTGATCATTCCGGACCTTCCCGGTTGGGGTGCCTCGACGCGCTTGCCGAACGCCGACTACGGCTACCCCGCGCAGGTCGATCGGCTGCACGGCTTCGTTGACGCGCTGCATCTCGGCGAAATCGCGATCGCGGGCCATTCCATGGGAGGCGCGATCGCGGGCCTGTACGCGGCGGACCATCCGAAGGACGTCGCCGCGCTGGTGCTGGTGGATTCGGCCGGCGTGCCGTTCAAGGAAAACGCCTTCGTGCGTGAACTGAAGTCCGGCAAGAGCCCGTTCGACATCGACGACCGCGCGCAATTCCGGCATCTCGAATCGCTGCTGTTCGCGCATCCGCCGTCGGTGCCCGGACGCATCGAGGACGTGTTCGTCGACAAGTCGAAGGGTGAGCGCGCATTCGACGACAAGGTGTTGCGCGAGATCGCCGCGCCGGACGAGCGCAACGCGCTGCAGGCGAAGCTGCCGGACATCATCGCGCCCACGCTGGCGATCTGGTGCACGAAGGACCAGGTCATCGACGTGTCCGCGCTGGATGCGATCCGATCCGGCCTCACCCGCGCGCCGAACATCGGCGTCACCGAACTCACCGGATGCGGGCACATGTCGATCATGGAAAAACCGCGCGAAGTGGCGCAATCGATCACGCACTTCGTCTTGCTGCCCTGAAGCGCGGGCGCCGGCCGCGCTACGCGAGCATGTCCGATTTCGGAAACAACCCGCGCACCGCCAGCACGAACGCGATTCCGATTTCCACGAGGCCGGCGATGATCGGCACGTTGAATACGAACACGCCGAGCAGGCCGATCGCGATCACGATCAGCCAGCTGCCCAGCAGGAATTTCTCGTCGATGTTCTTGCGGAACAGCAGCGTCGTGACCAGCATGAACGCGAACGCCACGGCATTCAGCCAGATCACGTAGTCGTGGCGGCGCGCCATGCCGCGTGAATACGCGACGGCGTTGTCATCGACGTGCTGGCCCGACACATCGGACACGCGCTTCCACGCGTACAACGGCGTCAGGCCGTCGTAACCGATCAGCACATAGCGATACACGCCATCGGATGCATTGGTCGGCGGCCCGAACGAGGGATTGGCCGGCGGGCGGTCGCCGCCCGCTTCGGCGTAGCGCGCATTGCGCGGCGATGACGTACCGGCCGACGGCGGCGGCAACACGTAAGCGGATTGTTCCGGCGTCGCGGCATCGTCCATCCGCGCCAGCGCCAGCGCGACCGACGAGTTGCCTTGCGTGACGGTCGCGGATTCGCCGTCCTCGGCAAGCGTGATCGTGCGCGGGTCGCCTTCCGCGCCGTTGCCGTCGAGCATCGTGATGTGGACGGTCTGCGTGGCCGGTTCCTCGTCGAGCACCCGATAGCGCTGCCGCGCGGGCTTGCCACCCGACTGCATGGCGGTGAATTCGCCCTTGCCCGAGGCATCCACCGGCGCGAAGAATTCCTCATTGCCGTCGCTGGTCGCCCAATGCCCGACCAGCCGGTGCGCGGGCGAACCCAGTTTGCTCAAGTCAGGCGCGCGCTGGCAGGCAGCCAGCCCGAGGCACGCCGCCAGCACGGCGACGATCCGTATCCACGACCGCATGCATGTCCCCTGGTGTTGTCCCGCTTTGCCGGTACGGCTCGCGCACGCTAGCCGTGCGCAAATGCTCGTGTCAACCGGCGCGCCTCAGTCGCGTCCGCCGCGCAGCAACCGGCGTACCGCCGGCAGGTTGCGGCGGCTGACTTCGGGGCTGGCGTCGCTGCCCGCGATCAACGCGCGCACCGTGCCGTCGGGATCGCGATGCAGGCCGAGCAGGCGTTCGAGCGGAATAAGGCAGGCGCGGTGCACGCGCACGAAGCGTTCGGGAAACGTCTCTTCGATCGCCTTCAACGACTGCTCGCTCAACACGTCGCCCGCGGCGCGATGCAGTGTGACGTACTTGTCGTCGGCGGTCAGGTACAGGATTTCGTCGACCGGCACTTTCAGCGGCGCGCCGTGCACCTGCGCCAGCAGGGTCGCGGCCGCGGCGGGCGCGCGCCGGCGCAGCGCCTGCGCGCGCGCCAGCGCTTCGCGCAGCCGTTCGCTCCGCACCGGCTTCAACAAGTAATCGGCCACGCGCAATTCGTACGCGGCCAGCGCGTGTTCCTCGTAGGCCGTGCAGAACACCAGTTGCGGCGGATCGGGCAGCGCCGCGAGCCGCCGCGCCACGCCGATGCCATCGAGGCCCGGCATCGCGATGTCCAGCAGCAGCAGATCGGGACGATGCCGCGCGCAGGCTGCCAGCGCCGCTTCGCCATCGCCGACGCTCGCGACGATTTCGGCTCCTTCGCAATCGCGCAATAGCGCGGCGAGCCGCGCGCGCGCCAGCGGTTCGTCGTCGGCGATCAGGATGCGCACGGCAACCTCACCAGTACGCGGAACTCGCCATCGCGGTTGCGCGTTTCCAGCGCGCCGCGCTCACCGAAGTGGTAGGCGATGCGGCGGCGCACGTTGTCGAGTCCGTGCCCGCTGCGCGCCGGCGCCGACGTGTCGGGCAAGGGATTGGCGACTTCGATTTCGACGCTGTCGCCCGCGTGGCGGCCGGCAATGCGCAAGGTGCCGCCGTCGCGGCGCGGCTGGATGCCGTGATAGACCGCATTCTCGACCAGCGGCTGCAACAGCAGCGCGGGGATTTCCATGTCGGCGGGCAGATCGATGAGGTCGCGTTCCACTTTCAGGCGATCACCGAGACGCAGTTGCTCGATCGCGAGATAGCGGTCGATCAGGCCGAGTTCCGCACCCAGCGTACTGGGCTTGTCGCCCGCGCCCAGCGACGCGCGGAACAGTTCGGAAAGATCCTCGACCGTGCGCTCGGCCGCGTCCGGATCGACCCGCACCAGCGCCGCGACCGTGTTCATGCTGTTGTACAAAAAGTGCGGGCGGATGCGCGCCTGCAGTGCTTCGAATTGCGCGCGCGCCACCGCGGCGAGCCGCGCGCGCCATTCCGCGAGCACGTAGAAATAGCGCAGCAATGCCGCGCCCAGCAAAGCGGCAAGAATAGTGTTGCCGACGACGAAGCGCATGTCCGATGTCGGCGTCAACGCCGTGCCGAGCGCGTGATCCAGCCACGCCACCACCGCGCTCGCCAGCGCCACCAATGCGATCAACGCACCCCACGCGAGCGGCCACGCCAACGTGCGCGGCCAGCGGATCAACAAGGGCTTCAGCCGGCACAGCAACAAGGAAGCCAGCAACGCCAGCCACACCACGAACACGGTCGCGGTCGCGAACCCGCGCCACTGCATCCGCGCATCCGGCGCCAGCGCATCGATCACCACCACCAGCTCGGCGACCACCACCAGCGTGAAGACGGACGCCGCGCTGCAGAAATCCGGCAGCACGGCGGCGTCGGGTTTGCGTGGTTCAGGGGTCTCCGCCATGCGCGGAGTATGACGTCTCGGCGTGCGCGTCGCATGCCCATGCAGGATGACTTGCGGCGAAAAACGCTTCAAATTATACTTTCGTATAATCACGGAGGCGGTCATGTACACTACCAATCTGCGCAAGGTCGGCGGTTCGACCATGCTGGCGGTTCCGCCGGCGCTGCTCGACGTCCTGAATCTGAAGGCTGGCACCAAGGTCGCCGTGGCGGTCGATGCCGGACGCCTCGTGGTTGCACCGCAGACGCGGCCGCACTACACGCTCGACGAACTGCTTGCTAAGTGCCATCCCAGGGCCAGGCGGGCTGCGGAGGAGCGTGCGTGGCTCGACGCGAAACCGGTCGGCCGCGAATTGTTGTGATGGACCGCGGCGATATCTATCTCGTCTCGCTCGACCCGACTTCGGGGCACGAGCAACGGGGAACGCGGCCGGTGCTCGTGATCTCGCCAGGAGCATTCAACAGGCTGACGAAAACGCCTGTCGTGTTGCCCATAACCAGCGGCGGAAACTTCGCGCGCACTGCCGGATTTGCGGTATCCCTTGCGGGCGCCGGTACACGAACGACCGGCATCGTCCGCTGTGATCAGCCGCGGTCCCTCGACCTCGGCTCGCGCAAGGCGCGGAAGCTGGAAAACGTTCCGCCGGCAATCGTCGATGAAGTGCTGGCGAGACTCTCGACGATCCTGGAGTAATCAGCGGAGGGCCTTTCAACGATTGCCTTTGGCCCGGTGCAGAGCATCTGGCAGTGTCGCGTTGACGGGTTTCACCGACTGAAACGCTGCGTGAGGAAATCCGCGAGGTCGCCGATTTCCTGCGGACAAACCTGATGCGCCATCGGATAGCTGTGCCAGTCGACGCTATAGCCCCAGTCGCGCAACTGGTCGCGTGAGCGTTCGCCGAGGTAGCGCGGCACCACCGGATCGAAGGCGCCGTGACCCATGAAGATCGGTGTGGCGGCATTCGCGGCGTGGCGTTCGCCCGCGGTCGTTTCGGCGATCGGCAAGTAGGTGGACAGGGCGACGATCGCGGCGAGTTTGTTCGCATGCCGCAAGCCCGCGGCCAGCGCGACCGCGCCGCCTTGCGAGAAGCCGGTCAGTACGATGTTCGCGATCGGCACGCCGCGTTCGACTTCGCGCGCAATCAATGATTGCACCGATGCGATCGACGCGCGGATGCCGGCTTCGTCCTGCCGCTGCGCGAGATCGAACCCGGCGATGTCGTACCACGCGCGCATCGGCAGGCCGCCGTTGAGCGTGATCGGCGTGACCGGCGCGTGCGGGAACACGAAGCGCAGCGCCGGCCATTCCGGCCGCACCAGTTGCGGGACGATCGGTTCGAAGTCGTGGCCGTCGGCGCCGAGGCCGTGCAGCCAGATCACCGCATGACGCGGATTGGCGGCGGTCTCGATTTCCACGCATTCCAGCGTCACTTCGAAGGCTCCGCCGGCAGGCCCAGTTCCTGCGCGAAGAACGCCATCAGCGCGGCGAAATTGCCGACGCGCTGGCTGAAGGACGCGGTGACGCCGTGGCCTTCGTTCATGCGCGTCAGCAGCAGCACCGGCTGATTCGACGTGGTCGCGGCCTGCAGCGCGGCCGCGAACTTGCGCGATTGCCACGGTGCGACGCGCGGATCGTTGACGCCGGTGATCAGCAGCACCGCGGGATACGCGGTATCCGGCTTCACGTTCTGCAGCGGCGAATACGCGCGCAGCCATTCGAAGTCGGGCTGCTTCGTCACCGTGCCGTATTCCGAAATGTTGTACTGGCCGTTCGGCCACAGCTCCGCGCGCAGCATGTCGTAGATGCCGACCAGCGACACCACCGCACGGTATTGCGACGGATGCTGCGTCAGCGCGGCGCCCATCAGCAGTCCGCCGTTGGAGCCGCCGAGGATGCCGAGATGTGCACTGTCGGTCCAATGCTGCGCAACCAGCGCCTGCGCCGCGGCGTGGAAGTCGTCGAACACGTTCTGTTTTCTCGAAAGCATGCAGTCGGCGTGCCAGCCTTCGCCGAACTCGCCGCCGCCGCGGATGTTGGCGACCGCATACACGCCGCCGCGTTCCAGCCACGCGAGGTTGGAACCGAGGAAGCGCGGCGCGGTGACAATGCCGAAGCCGCCGTAGCCGTACAGGATCGCCGGGCGCGCGCCGTTGGGCGTCACGCCTTTCATCGCGATCACGGTGACGGGAACCTTGGTGCCGTCCTTCGAAGTTGCATCGAGACGATAGGTCACAACTTGAGAGTAGTCCGCGGCGGGTTTCACTTCGAACACGGTCTTCAACGTGCCCTTTGCGCCGTCGTACTCGGCCCAGCGCGAAGGAATCGTCCAGCCGGAATACGTGATCAGCGCGTGCGGCGATGACGCGCTGCTGGCGATCGTGCCGACACCGATGCCGGATTTCGGCAACGCCACGTTGCGCACGAACTTGCCCGCGTTGGAATACTGCTGCACGCGCCAATCCGGCCCGCGCACTTCAGTGATGAGAAATCCGCCCTTGATGGGCGCGACCGAGTGCATCGCCCAGTCGCCTTGCGGCACCAGCAACGTCGAATGGCCATTCGCATCCAGCGCCAGCAATTTGCCGCGCGGCGCACCCTGGTACGCAATCACCAGCAAACGATCGCCGTCCCAGGCCGCGCCCTGGTTCACTTCCCACGCCGCGCGCACGTTCGCGTCGGTACCGAGCGCCTGCTTCCACGGCCCGTTGCCGGAGCGCAGGTACACGACATCGGGATCGCCGTCCCCCGCGTGCACCAGCGCGGCGGCGTGTTGGCCGTTCGCGGAACCGAGCAGCGTGTATTCCGCGACCTTCGACCAGCCCTTGCCGAATTCCAGCGCGTCGCCATTCGCGTCGCTGCCGAGCGCGTGGTGGTACAGCGCGGCTTTGAACTGCGACTGGGCGGCCGGTCCGCCAGAAGGCAAACGCACATACGTGACGCCCCTGCCGTCGGCGTCCCACACCAGCGCCTGCGGCGTGGTGCCGCCGCCTGCGTGCGGCAACGCGTCGGGCAGCGCCTTGCCAGTGGTGACATCGATGAAACGGATCGTGGTTTCCTCGTTGCCGCCTTCGGCGGTGCCGTAGGCCGCGTACTTGCCGTCAGGCGACGGCCAGTAGCCGGTGATCGCGGTGCTGCCCTGCGCGGCGTTCGGATCGACCAGCACGCGCGGCTTGCCATTCGGCCACGCTTGCGCCACCAGCACGGCCTGCGGCTGCGGCGGGGTCTGGCGCATGTAGAACAAGGTGCTGCTGACGATCTGCGGATCGAATTGCTGCGTGGACGTGAGCGCCAGTTCGCCGACGCGCTTGGCGATGGCCTTGGCGCCGGGAAAACCATCCATCACCTTTTCAGTGTAGGCGTTCTGCGCCGCGATCCATTGCTTCACCGCGGGCGCATCGGCGTCTTCGAGCCAGCGATACGGGTCGTGCACCGTGGTGCCGAAGAAGGTTGCGGTGACGTCGTGCTGCGCGGTCGGTGGTGGCACTGCGGGAATCTCGTGACGGGTGTCGATCAGCGATTGGTCGAGGCCGGCGCCGCTGCCGGGCGTGGCTTGCGCGCATGCAAGGCCGGGCAGGAAACCGAGGGCAGCGAACAAGGCGAGGCGGCGCATGGCGGACTCCCGGCGGAAGAATGCCGGCAGGTTAGCGCCGGATGTGGCCTCGCGCACGCGATAAAGCTTCTCCGCGCGATTTGACTTCGACCGCTTCGAAAAAATTTCGCCCGGATAGAGCCTACCCCTTCACCCCAACCCTCTCCGCCAAGCGATGAAACTGCTTGGGGGAGAGGGAGATAAGGACTTTCGGCGCTTGCGCCTGCGAATCGCGTGTGGCTACGCTGCGTTCCTTTGTCCTGGGGGTCACCGCATGAATCGCATCGCCGTTGCCGGCCTGGTTTGCCTTCTGGTCAGTGCGGGCACTTGCGCCGCGCCGCAGCACACGGCGTCCGCCGCCCCCGCGAACGCCGCGCAGAAACTCACGCTGGAACAGATCATGGCCGATCCCGACTGGATCGGGCCGCCGGTCGAGGACGAATACTGGAGCGTCGATGGTCGCAGCGTGTACTTCAAGCTGAAACGCAAGGGTTCGTCGATCCGTGATCTCTACCGGGTGCCGGCGGACGGCGGCACGCCGGTGAAACTTTCCGGCGCCGAACTCGCGAGCGCCGACGGTTCCGCGATGTTCGACCATGCGCGCGACCGCGCCGCATACATCCGCCACGGCGACGTGTTCGTGCGCGATGTCGCGACCGGCGCGACGCGCCAGCTCACGCGCGACGACGCCGACAAGTTCGGACTGCAGATTTCCGATGACGGCCAGATCGTCAGCTGGAGCCAGGGCAACCAATGGTTCGTGTGGAATGCATCGACGGGCGTGGTGGCGCCGGCCGCGACGCTGAAGATGGAAGACAACCCCGCCGACGCCAAGCCGGACCAGATGGAGCGCCTGCAGTTGAGCCTGTTCTCGACGCTGCGCGCCGAAAAGGCCGACAAGGACGCGGTGCGCGAACACGACGACAAGCTGGATGCGGAAAACCCCGCGCGCGCGGCAGCGCCGTTCTACCTTGGCGACAAGGTACGCGTGGTGATGACTTCGCTGTCGCCGAATGCGCGCTGGCTGCTGGCGGTGACGGTGCCGAAATCGAACCAGCCCGGCAAGCGGCCGGTGGTGGTGCATTACGTCAACGATTCCGGCTATCCCGAAACCGAGGACGCGCGCACCTACGTCGGACACAACGATCCGGCGCCGCAGTCGCTGCTGCTGCTGGACCTCAAGGCGCACAAGGAATATCCGTTGGCGGTGGACGGCCTGCCCGGCATCCACGACGATCCGCTGCGCGAACTGCGCGCGAAGCGCATCGCGCAATTGAAGCAGGAAGGACACGACGACGAAGCGGCCGCGCTGGCCGCGCCGAAGACGCGTGCGGTGTCGGTCAATTTCGTCGCGTCCGGTGAATCCGGGTTCCCCGCGATCGTGTGGAGCGCCGACGGCAGCCAGCTGGCGGTGGAACTGGTCGCCAACGACCACAAGGATCGCTGGATCACCTCGGTCGATTTTGCGAATCACAAGCTGGTGACCCAGGATCGCCTCACCGATCCGGCTTGGATCAACTGGAGCTTCAACGAACTCGGCTGGCTGCCCGACAACCGCACGCTGTGGTTCGAATCGGAAGCCTCGGGTTACGCGCAGTTGTTCGTGAAGCCGCTGGACGGCAAGGCGCGCGCGTTGACCGCGACGGGCTCCGAAGTTTCGACGCCGGTGCTGTCGCCGGACGGCAAGTGGTTCTATGTGCGTTCCAACAGAGAGGCGCCGTACGACTACGACGTGTACCGCGTGCCGGCCGCGGGCGGCGCGCTGGAACAGGTGACGCACTTCGAAGGCATGGACGATTTCCAGTTGTCGCCGGATGGCTCGAAGCTCGCGGTGCTGCATTCGAGTGCATACGTTCCGCCGCAGCTGGCGGTGGTGAACGTCGACGGCAGCGGCGTGCATGAACTCACCGACACGCGCACGCCGGAATACAAGGCGCTGTCGTCCACCTGGGTGCAGCCGCAGTTCGTGAAGGTGCCTTCGAGCCACGGTCATTTCGGCGTGTGGGCGAAGTTCTACCAGTCCGCCGATTACGACACCTCGCACCCGCATCCGGCGGTGTTCTTCGTGCACGGCGCGGGTTATCTGCAGGACGTCGACAAGAACTGGTCGTACTACTTCCGCGAGCAGATGTTCAACAACCTGCTGGCGCAGGAAGGCTACGTGGTGCTGGACATGGATTACCGCGGCTCGGCGGGCTACGGCCGCGACTGGCGTGATGCGATCTACCGGCACATGGGCCATCCGGAACTGGAAGACCTGCTGGACGGCAAGGCCTGGCTGGTGAAGCACCACCACGTCGATCCGCAGCGCGTCGGCGTGTACGGCGGTTCCTACGGCGGCTTCATGACCGAGATGGCGCTGCTGCGCGCGCCGGGTGAATTCGCCGCGGGTGCGGCGCTGCGTCCGCCGTCCGACTGGACCAGCTACAACGACGGCTACACGTCCGACATCCTCAACACGCCGCAGCTCGATCCCGAGGCGTACAAGGTTTCCTCGCCAATCGAATACGCGAAGAATTTGCAGGACCCGCTGCTGATCATGCACGGGCTGATCGACAACAACGTGATGCCGGGCGATTCGATCCGCCTGTACCAGCGCTTCATCGAACTGCACAAGGACAACTTCTGGATGTCGCTGTACCCGATGGAACGCCACGCATTCGAACACGCCGACGACTGGTATGACGAGTACCGCCGCATCCACGAGCTGTTCACGCAGTACGTGAAGGACCGACACTGATACGCAGACGGGGCGCCGCGCGGCGCCCCGTCTGCACACCGACCGATTCCGCTACTTGCTGATGTAGTAGTTGCTCGCCGCCGTCGCACTCAAGGCGCTGGTGAGCGGCAGCAACTGGCTCAGGAAACGGTTCCAGCGCGTGACGCCGGCGGCCGACGCGAACACCACGTCACCGGGTTTCACGTCGAACCCGTCGGCCAGCGCGAACGCGGCCGGTGATTTCAGGTCGAGCTGGTAAACCGTCGGGCGCTGCGCCTGATGACCGTCCTTGTCGAACGCGCCGCGCACGACATAGATCATGCCCTTGGAAGTCACCTCGTTCAGTCCGCCGGCATCGCCGAGCGCCTGCGTCAACGTGATGTCGCCGGTCTTGAAGCGCAGCGCCTGCGGACGGGTGACCTCACCCATCACGTAAACCTTTTGCGCATCGTTGTAGGGCACCAGCACGCGATCACCCGCCTGCAGGTAGATGTTCCCGACCGGGCCGCCCTTCCCCGCGTAACCGCTCATGTCGAGGTGGTAAGTCTGGTCGCCGCGCGTCAGCACCACGTCGGACAGGTTGGCGTTCTGGTTGTCCACGCCCGCGTTGGCGATCGCCTCGCCCAGCGTCAGGGGCACCGTGGTCAGCGACTGCGTGCCGGACTTTACCAACGCGCCTTCCACCACCACATGCTGGCTGGAATAGTTGGCGACGCTGATGTCCACCATCGGGTTCCTGATCCAGTGCGCCAGTTTCGATGCGATCGCCTGGCGCGCCTGCTCGATGGTCATGCCTTCGACTTTCAGCAATCCGATGTATGGGTAGTAGAGCGTTCCGTCGGGCCGGACCAGGCGGCCGTTGGCCGAGCCTTCCTGCTGCGATCCCGCGGGCGAAGTCAGCTCGGGATGATCCCACACCGTGATGTAGAGCGTGTCGCCGGGGCCGATGTGATAGGCCTGCGGGCGGTAATCGAGCAGCGCGGGCGGAATGGCGGGCGCCGACGCCGACGCCTGTTGCGTGGTCACCAGTTGCGGCGTGATCGGGACGAGCTGGACGTAGCCGTTGTCATTGTTGTTGCTGCGCACGCCCATCGTCTGGCCGGGCGAGATGGCGCAACCCGCCAAGGCCGCCAGCGCCATCGCGCCCACGCTGACCTGGACGACGTGGACAAGGCGCCGCGCGTTCACAGCCGTCGCCGATGAAGATCGACGTGCATCCGACATGTCCATCATGGTCCGCGTGCTCCTGTGCTGTTCGATCCCTGTACCCGGTTTTGCCGAATCGGAGTATGGACATCTTGTTCAGGTCTTGTCCACCGGCTTTGCGCGGTGATTAGTGAAGCATTTATTTATGCCTTATTCATTACATTTTTATGTGCCATTCACCTGAATGAACCAGCTGGAACATGAACGCGATTGCGTGGGATCAATCGGCGCTGTCCGGCCTCCATAGCTGAGTCGCGATGCATTTTGCTTCCACGCAAGCCCGTGTGAAATCCGCGTGAAAGCCTGGAACGCCACCAGTGCACGGCGCCGCCAATGCTGACAAACGACTGAATGCGCATGAGGCAGGCGCCATCGAGGGGCACGCTGCGCCGTCCGCAGCGGTCTACACTCGACGGCTCGACTGCCTCTGACGTGAATATCGCGCAGTCTTTTCGGTCGCGTTTCAAGTAGGTTCAAGACGGGCATATCACGATTCGTTTCCGAAGATTTAACCGAATACCAAAGTCATTTCGTCACTCACATGTGTGGAAGAGTGAGTGTCCCGGACGGTGCCCCGCCCCGCGGGCAAGGCATCGAAATTGCGCGAACCGGCGCTCGTTCCAGGCAACACCGGCTCGGCGATTTTCTCCGTACGGCCAGTTCTTCCACGGGACAGGAGTTCCATGAACAAGGCGATGACCATTGCGAATCCACGAACGATTGGATTCGACCCGCGCCCCGACGACGAACTCGATCTACGGGCCCTGCTCGGCACCCTGCTCGACCACAAGCGCCTGATCATCGGCGTCACGGCGGCGTTCTTCGTGATTGCGCTCCTTTACGTGCTGATCGCGACACCCGTTTACCAGGCCAATGCGATGGTGCAGGTCGAACAGGCGCCGACCCTGCCGGGCCTGACCGCCGTCGCGGAAGCCGTGGGCGCATCGAACCCGGAATCCACCGATGCGCTCTCCATCCTCACCGCCGAATCGGTGCTCAAGCCCGCGGTCGACAACCTCGACCTGAACACCGTGATCGGCACCTACCAGATCCCCGTGATCGGCAGCCTGATCGCCCGTTCGTACACCCCGGCCGCGCCCGGCGAAGTCGCCAAGCCGTGGCTCGGGCTCTCCGGCTTCAACTGGGGCGGCTCGCATCTCGACGTGCGGCAGCTCGACGTCCCGAACGACATGCTGGGCAAGAAGATGACGCTGGTCGCCGGCAAGGACGGTGCGTACACGCTGTGGGAAGACAGCATCATCCCGTTCATGCGTGGCAGGCTGCTGCTGCACGGGACCGTGGGCCAAGAGGCCAAGGGTTCCGGCGTGACGATGCTGGTGGGAAGCCTTGAGGCCAATCCCGGCATGCGTTTCCACGTCACCCGCAATTACGAGATGACCACGATCCACCGGCTGCAGAAGGACATCAGCGCCAAGCAGGCGTCGCAGGGTTCCAATGTCATCCAGCTGAGCTACGACAGCGACAATCCGCAGAACGCAGTCGCGGTGCTCGACCAGGTCACCAAGGCCTACCTCGCGCAGAACGTCGGGCGCAATTCGGCGCAGGCCGCCAACAGCCTGAAGTTCGTGAACCAGCAGCTGCCGGTCGTGAAGCAGCGGCTCGAGGACGCGCAGGCGGCGCTCAACGCATACCAGCTGAAGGCGCACTCCGTCGACGTGCCGATGCAGACGCAAAGCATGCTGACCCAGATCGACACCCTCGATGCGAGCATCCAGCAACTGGAGACGCAGAAGATCGCGGCGGCACGGCTGTATACGCCGGCGAATCCGGCCTACCAGGCGGTGGTCAAGCAGATCGGCGCGTTGTCGGCGCAGAAGGCGGCGATCCAGAAGCGCATGGACACGCTGCCCAACACGCAACGCGAACTGTTGCGCCTGAATGGCAACGTCGAGGTGCTCAACACGACCTACAACGGCTTGCTCAATGAAGAACAGCAGCTCGAGATCGCGCAGGCCGGCACCGTCGGCACCACGCGCATCGTCGATCATCCGTCCGTGGACATCACGCGGCCCGTGAAGCCGCGCAAGCTGCTGACGGTCGCCGCCAGCACCTTCATCGGCGCGTTCTTCGCGGCCGGGTTCGTGCTGCTGCGCAAGACGCTGCGCAAGGGTGTCGAGGATCCGTCGGAAATCGAGCAGCTCGGCTTGCCGGTGTACACGGCCATTCCGCTGAGCGCGCAGCAGCTCGAACTGTCGGAACGCAGCCAGCGCCTGTTCGCGCGGCGCCGCCACCGCCTGCTGGCGCTGGAGGCGCCCGAGGACGTGGCGGCGGAAGCGCTGCGCAGCCTGCGCACCAGCCTGCGCTTCGTGCAGCGTGACGCCAGCAACAAGCTGGTGATGATCTGCGGCGCCAGCTCGAAGGCAGGCAAGACCTTCGTTTCCGCCAACCTTGCCGCGGTGAATGCCCAGGCGGGACAGCGCGTGCTGCTGATCGACGCCAACATGCGCGACGCGCAGTTGCACACCATCCTCGGCGGACGCCCGGAGAACGGCCTGTCCGAGTTGCTCGCCGACCGGATCGTCGACGAGGAAGCGATCCGCACCGTCGAAGGCGTGGAGAACCTGTATTTCATTCCCGCGGGGCGGCGTCCCGCCAATCCGTCGGAACTGCTGATGCGCAACAGCTTCGCGGCGCTGCTGCGGAGGCTGTCGCCGCATTACGACATGGTGGTGATCGACAGCCCGCCGATCCTCGCCGTCACCGATGCCGCGATCATCGGCCACCACGCCGGCACCAACCTCTTGGTGGTGCGCTTCGGCCTCAACCATTCGCGCGAGGTCGAAATGGCGATGCAGCGGTTGCAGCAAAGCGGCGTCGAAGTCAGCGGCGTGGTCTTCAACGGCATGGAGAAGCGCAGCGGCGGCTACTCACCCTACGGTTATTTCGGGTATGGAACCGAGGCATGACCCAGCCCGCCACGGCCCGCTCGCCCGCACCGCGCGTCGCGCCGCTCCGTCGAAGCGGCGGCACGCCTGCGGCTGGCGATTGTTTCGGCGACCCCCATTTCGGCGCCGCCGTGCGCGAGATGGAAGCGCTGGGTTTGCGCGTCACCGCAGCGCCGCATCCGGGCTCGCGCCCTTTTGACGTACTGGCGGGACACGCGCGTTTGCGCTGGTTCGTCGTGCCGACGGAACCACGCGCGGTTCGTGTCGCGTCGCTCGCGCTGATCCAGCCGCTGCGTCCGGCCGCGCGACTGCTCAAGCAGGCCATGGCCGTGACGGCGGCGCTCGGCCTGCCGCATTTCTGGCGCCAGGGCAGGGTGCACGTTTCCGGAACGCAACATGCCGCGCGCGGATTCGACGCCGCCGCGACGCATGCGGCGTTCCTCACCGGCACGGCAAGCCCGCATCGCAAACTGACCGCGCAGTGGATGGATGCGCGCGGCGGCATCCGCGGCTACGCCAAGGTGTCACGCACGCCGGCCGCGCAGGCCCTGCTCGACAACGAAGCCGCGATGCTCGAACGATTGCACCGGATCGGGTTGCATTCCGCGATCGTGCCGCGCGTGTGGTTGCGCGAGTTCCGCGAAGACGGCGCGGCCATCCTCGCCACCGACACCGTGCGGACGCCGCGGCAGCCGTGCTGCACGCGCCTGCACGCGTCGCACCTGGCATTCCTTGCGGAGCTCGTGGCGCGCACGGCGTCACCGGGCATGCCCGACGGCGAAGGCCTGCTGCGCGACCTGCGCGCGCGGCTGGCGCAGCTTCCGCCGACATTGACGCAGGCATGGCGGCAGCGTTTCGATCTTGCGCTCCGGGAACTCGCGTTCGCTCCGGATCTCATTGCGCCGCAGGGACTGGCGCACGGCGACTTCACGCCCACGAACACCTTCCGCTGCGACGGCCGGCTGTGCGTGTTCGACTGGGAATACGCCGGCTACGCGTATCCGGCGGACTACGACCTGATCCGCTTCCTGCTTGCGCTGCGCGGCGTGCGGCGGCGGAATCCCGTCGATGACTGCCACGTGGTCGAATCGATCCTCGTGCGCGATTTCCGGCGCGCGCCCGCCGCGGCGCGCGCGCGGCTGACCGCGTATCTCTGCGTGCAGGCCTTGATGCTGGCGGGCCGGCGCGCCGATTCCGCGGGCGCGCCGTTGAGCTGGGAAGGCGAACACGCCGCTTCGCTGATGCTGGACGCCCTGACGCTGGACGGCGCGGGCGCGCGCGGGCGGTGCCCGCGATGAACTGTCCGTGCGCGCAATCGCAGACGATGGAGGCCGGGACATGTCATCCGATGGCGCAAGCGTGAGCCAGGCGGCACCGGACATCCACGCACGCGCGACGGAGCACGCGCTGATGGCGCGGCTGCTGCGGCGCGGCGCGTCGGGCGCGTTCATCGTCTCGGTCGCCGGGACCGCGCTCGGCCTGCTGGCGAACCTCGCGATGGCGCGCCTGATCGGACGCGCGGAGTACGGCATCTACGCGCTGATGTTCAGCTGGGTGAGCGTGCTGGTGATGGTGGCGCAGGCCGGCCAGGACATCAGCATCATCCGTTTCCTGCCGGGCTACATCCAAGACGGCGCGTGGGGCAAGGTGCGCGGCCTGCGGATCGGCGTCGGCCTGTTCGTGCTTGCGACCAGCCTGTGCGTCGCGGTCGCCGGCGGCGTGGTCGTGCACGTCATCGGTGCAAGCCATTCCGCGAGCTGGCGCGCGACGTTCTACATCGGCTTCGCGATGCTGCCGATCCTCACGCAGCTGCAGCAGAGCAGCGCGATGCATCGCGCATTCAAGCGCCCGGTGATCACCGGCATGTATTCGACCGTGACGCGTCCCGTGGTCCTGCTGGCCCTGCTCGGGATCGCGTGGCTGATCGCGGCGCGGCGCGACGCGCCGACGGCGGCGGTGTGCACGGCGCTCTCGGGGCTGGTCGCGCTGCTGGCCTCGGGCTGGCACCTGACGCGCGCGTGGCCGGCGCCGGGGCGCGGCGTGCACCCGCGTTACGAGGCGCGCCGCTGGATCAAGGTGGGCTGGCAACTGTCGCTGCTGTCGATCATCACCGTCGGCGGGGCGCGGCTCGACGTGATGCTGCTGGGTGCGATGATGGGCACCGGCGACGTCGGGCCGTATTACGCGGCGGTGAAGATGGCCGGCTTCGCGTTCTTCGCGACGCAGGCGGTCAACGTGGTGCTGGCGCCGCTGATCGCCGAGCGTTACGACGCGCGTGACATGCAGGGGCTGCAATCCGTCGCCGTGCAGGGCGCGCGCATCGGCCTCGCGGGTGCAGCGTGCGTCACCTTGTTCTGCGTGGTGGCGGGGCGGTGGCTGCTGGGCCTGTTCGGCCACGACTTCGATACCGCCTACGTGCCGCTGCTGATCCTGCTGTTGGGCTATTGCGCCACCTGCTGCTTCGGCGAAGTCGGTTTCATGCTGTCGATGACGAAGTACCAGAAGCAGGCCTCGGCTTTCATCCTGATCGGCATCGTGGCGAACTGTGTCGCGGCGGTCCTGCTGGTACCCAGGCTCGGCGCCACCGGCGCCGCCATCGGCGCCACGCTGTCGCTGTTCGTCTGGCGCGGCCTGGCGTGGTGGTTCGTCGTCACGCGGCTCGGCGTCGAGCCGTCGGTGTTCGGCTCGCTCGAACGGGGCAAGGGCACGCAAGCATGAAGCTCGTCCTGGTCATTTCGTCCCTCGGCGGTGGCGGCGCGGAGCGCGTGATGACGCTGCTCGCCAACGAATGGGTGGAGCGCGGCGACGAGGTCACCCTGATCACGCTGGCGTCGGACCGCATGGATCGTTACCCGCTGAATCCGTCGGTGCGCAGGATCGCCCTGGACGTGGCCGGCAATTCCGCGAACCTGCTCGCGGCGATCGGGAACAACCTGGTGCGCATCCGCGCGCTGCGCCGCGCGATCGCGGCGAGCCGGCCCGACGCCGTGATCAGCTTCATCGCGGAGAGCAACGTGCGCGTCCTGATCGCCGCCGCCGGCTTGCGGGTGCCGGTGATCATTTCCGAACGCACGGCCCTGAACGGCCACCACATGCGCGGTGTCTGGCGCACGCTGCGCCGCTGGTCTTATCCGCGCGCCACCGCGATCGTCGCGCAGACGCGCCGCTCGGCCGCCGACCTGGAGGCGCTGGTGCGCCGGCGGGTGGAGGTGATCGCCAATCCGGTGACCGTCGAATCGCGCCCGGACGATGCAATTGCGGATGAACGCACCGGTGCGCGCACCTTGCTCGCGGTCGGCAGATTGTCGCCCGAAAAAGGCTTCGACCTGCTGATCGAGGCGTTCGCGCAAGCCGCGCCGCGCCATCCCGGCTGGAACCTCGTGATCCTCGGCGAGGGGCCGCTGCGCGCCGCGCTTGAGCGCAAGGCCGCCGAACACGGGCTCGGCGCGCGCATCTCGATGCCGGGCTTCGATGCGCACGTGCGCAGGTTGATGCGGCGCGCGGATTTGTTCGTGCTGTCGTCGCGCTACGAAGGTTTTCCGAACGCGTTGCTGGAAGCGATGACGGAAGGCCTCGCGTGCGTGAGCTTCGACTGCGATGCCGGCCCGCGCGAACTGATCGAGCATCGCCAGAACGGCTGGCTGGTGCCCGCCGGCGACGTGCCCGCGTTGGCCGCCGCGCTCGACACGCTGATGGGCGATGCCGGGCTGCGCGCGCAACTCGGCCGCCGCGCGCGCGACGTGAGCGCGCGCTATTCCCCTGCAACGATCCTCGATCAATGGAACGCGCTGGTGGCTTCGGTGCTGCCCGCACCCGCCGCTGGGGCGATGCCGCGATGAATGCCGTCTGCGACACCGCGCGCGATCCGCGCCTCGATGAAGCCGTCGACACGCCGCGCGTGTTGTTCCTGGTCCGCTCGCTGCGCCAGGGCGGCGCGGAACGGCAACTGGTCGCGCTGGCGTGCGGCCTGCACCGCCGCGGCTGGCCGGTCACGGTGGTCTGCTGCTACGGCGGTGGCGTTTTCCAGTCCGAACTGGAAAACGCGGGCGTGCCGCTGATCGACCTGCACAAGCGCGGCCGCTGGGACGTCGCCGGATTCATGTGGCGCTTGCTGCGCACGCTGCGCCAAAGCGACGCCGAAATCGTGCACGGCTACATGACGCTGGGCAACATGCTGGCCTTGCTTGCGCGCGTCGCGCGCCCCGGCACGCGCGTGGTGTGGGGCGTGCGCTCGACGATCATCGACCGCACCCGGCGCGACTGGCTGTCGCGGCTGAACTTCCGCTTGAGCCGCAGCGCCGCGCGGCTCGCGGACGGCATCATCGCGAATTCCGAAGCGGGTGCCGCGCACCACGCGTCGCTCGGCTACCCGCACGCGCGCATCAAGGTGATTCCCAACGGCATCGACACGCAACGCTTCCGTTTCGATGGCGAGGGCCGCGGCCGCTTGCGCGGCGAGTGGCGGATCGACGGCGGCTGCACGCTGGTGGGACTGGTCGGCCGCATCGATCCGATGAAGGACCATCCGACGTTCCTGCGTGCCGCGGCGCTGCTGGCGGCGCGCGATGCCCGCCTGCGCTTCGTGTGCGTGGGCGGCGGCGATCCGGGTTTCGTGCAAGGCATCCGGGCGCTCGCCACGCAACTCGGCCTGGATGCCCGCATCACCTGGGCCGGGCCGCGCAACGACATGGCCGCCGTTTTCAGCGCGCTGGACATCGCGGTGTCGAGCTCCTGCGGCGAAGGTTTTTCCAACGTGATCGCCGAAGCGATGGTCTGCGGACGGCCGTGCGTGGTGACGGATGTCGGCGACTCCGCGCGCATCGTCGGCGAATGCGGCGTAGTGGTCGGGCCGGGCGATCCGCCGGCGCTTGCGGACGCCATTGAACGCGTGGCCAGGGACCTGGCGCAACCCGGCCAAGCCGAACGGCTGCACGCCGCGGCGCGCGCGCGGATCGAAGACGCCTATTCGCTGGACGCGCTGCTGCGCAATTCCGAGCAGGTGTTGCGCGCGCTCGGCGGCGGGACCGGACGGGGCTAACCGCATGCACCCGTTCCCGTTCGCCGAGCTTGCCTGGCCCGCGATCTTCATCCTGGTCACCGGGTTCGCGATCGCGTACGCGTTCAGCCGCCGCCTCGTCCTGAGTTACTGGATCACCGCGCTGAAGGTGGGGTTCTTCCTGCTGTATTTCGGCTTCTTCTTCGACGGCACCTATACCTTCGACGACGACCTGCGCTACCTCGACATCGGCGAGCAGCTCGCGGCCAACGGCATCGGCCTGCTGAACATCATCAGCCATTACAAGTACATCGTCAGCACGGTCACCGGCGAGAACATCGCCTATTACGTCTACAACGCCACCGCGGTGGACGTGTTCGGCGCGGGCTACTACGCGCCGATCACGTTCAACATCGTGCTGACGTTCCTCGAGGCGGGGCTGCTGATGAAGGCCGCGCGCGACGGACTGGGCATGGGCCGCCGCGCCGCCATCGGGCTGTTCGCCTTCGTGGCGCTGGGACCGGCCATCATGGTCTGGTCCACGATCCCCAACTTCAAGGACACGCTGGTGGCGACGGGCACCGCGGCGGCGGTTTACGCGGTGGCGCTGGTGGACCAGCGCCGCATCGGCCGCGCGGCGCTGCTGGCCATCGCGGCCGCGCTGGTGCTGGCGATCACGCGCCTGTACGTGCCGCTGATGCTGGGCGTGGCGTTCGGCATCACGCTGTTCCTGTCGCCGCGTGGCCGGCGCAATCCGTGGCTGTGGCTGCTGGCGGCCGTGGCGCTGTTGGTGGTGGTGCGGCACATCGGGCATGGCAGCCTCCTCGATGCGGTCCGCGAGCTGCGCTCGAAGATGGACAACCCGGTGAAGGGCATCGTGCGCTTCCTCGTCACGCCGATCCCGTTCCACACCGCGCCGGGCTATGACTTCATGAACATCCCGCAGCTGATCTATTGGGCGCTGATGCCGCTGATGTTCTACGGGATCCGCTGCGTGTGGCGCAAGGCCACCATATCGAGCCGCTTCATCGTCATCTATTTCATCCTGATGGTCCTGCTGTACGGCTCGTTCACCACGCTGCAGGGCGCGCGGCACCGCGTGCAGATCGACGGGCTCATCGTGATCTTCCAGTTCTATGGAATCCTGGCGCTGTTCCGCGAACGCTTCCGGCGGCGTATCCGCCACGTGCCCGATGGGCCGCCCGATGCGCTCGCCGCGGACGGCATCGGCATGTCGCCGGACGCCGGGAGCGGCGAACGCCCACGGATGCATGCCGCCACGCGCGCGGGTGGCGCATGATGAAGGTGTGCCACGTCATCACCGGCCTCGAAACCGGCGGCGCGGAGCTGGCGCTGTGCGGGCTGCTGGAAGCGCTGCGCGAGCCGGAAAACACCGTGGTGGCGCTGCGCGGACCGAGCGCGCTCAGTACACGCGTCGCGGATCTGGCTCCGCTGTCGCACCTCGACATGAACCCCGGGCGCGCCACGCCGGCCGACGTGTTGCGACTGCGGGAAGTCCTGCGCCGCAACCAGCCGGACGTGATCCACGCCTGGATGTACCACGCCAACCTCGTGACTTCGCTGGCGATGACCGGCCTGCGCACGCCGGTGATCTGGGGCATCCATCATTCGCTCAGCGACCTTGCGAGCGACAAGCGCAAGACCCGCATGGTGATCCGCGCCAATGCGTGGCTGTCGCGCTCGCCCATCCGCATCCGCTACGTGTCGGCGCTCGCGGCGAAACAGCACGCGCAATTCGGCTTTTCCGCGCGGCGCGCGCTGGTGATCCCGAACGGTTACGACACCGACCGGCTCAAGCCCGATCCCGCCGCGCGCGCGCGGGTGCGGCGCGAACTCGGCATCGAAGCCGGCGCGCTGGTGATCGGGATGGTCGCGCGCGTGCATCCCACCAAGGACCACGACAATTTCCTCGAAGCGGCGGCGCGTTTTCTTCCGCAACATCCGGGCACGGTGTTCGTGCTGGTCGGCGAAGGCGCATCGGACGACAACCCCGCGTTGCTCGCGTCGATCGAGCGGCTCGGGCTGCGCCCCAACGTGCGCCTGTGCGGCAGGCGCGCGGACGTTCCCGCGCTGGACGCCGCCTTCGACATCGCGACATTGTCTTCGCGCGGCGAAGCCTTTCCCAACGCCCTCGCCGAGGCGATGGCCTGCGGCACGCCCTGCGTGGCGACCGACGTCGGCGATGCGGCCCTGATCATCGGCGAAACCGGCGTGGTGGTGCCGCCGCGCGACGCGGCCGCGCTGTGCCGGGGCTGGGCACGGCTCGCGGCGCTGACGTCCGCCGAACGCCAGGCCCTGGGTTCGCGGGCGCGCGCGCGCATCGTCGAACGCTTTGCCCGCACGGCCATCGCGCACCGCTTCGTGGAACTCTATCGGGAACTGGTGACGAACCCATGCGCAGACCCATAAGGCTGAACCGCAACTTGTGCAGGAAGATCTGGCCTAACCTGCAGCGCGGCTGCCCCGACCCGCGCGGCCTGCTGGACGACCGCATCAGCGACAGCGACGCCAACGAAATCCTCGTCAGGATGAAGATCGACGGCGTCTTCAAGACCACCTGGTCCGACCGCTTTCCCGCAACCACGCGCCAACTCGCGGCCGCCGGGCTGCCGCCGGGCGCGGTGATCGTCGACGTCGGCGCATCCGACGGCAGTACCTCGCTCAGCGTGATGCGCGCGGTGCGCTTCGGGCGCTACTACGTGACCGACCGCCACATCACCGCCAGCGCCTGCACTACCCGGAAAGGCGTGTTCTTTTGCGACGAGCAGGGCACGCCTTTCATGTTCGCCAACCGTTTCGTCGTCATCTACAACGAAACCGGCGACGCATCCCGTGCGCAATCCGGCATCGTGAGGAACCTGTTCGCGGGCTTCGACATGGCGAAATGCCGTGACGTGCGCAAGGTGCCGCTGGTGAACCGCGCGCTGTTGCCGAAGCTCGGCGACGACATACGCCTGGAACGCTACGACATTTTCGAGGCCTGGCCGCACGAGAAGGCCGACCTCGTGATCGCCGCGAACATCCTCAACCGCGATTACTTCGCGGATTCGCGGCTGGCCGCGGCGCTGCGGAACTTCAGGGCGGCACTGAAGGAAAACGGCAGGCTGGCGCTGGTCGAAAACCGGCCCGCCGAACAATCGAGCCTGTTCCGCCTCGAGCGCGGACGCTTCGTGGTCGAAAACCGGGTCGCCGCGGGAAGCGACATCGAATCGCTGGCGACCGGACTGGCGTGATGCGTTCGAACGCGGCCGACTCCATGACACGCGAATGATTACCCAGGCGCCCCCGCTCGACCCGATCCTCGCCTTGCGATTCGCGCGCCGCAGGGAATCGTGGGTCGCGGCGGCATCCGGCCGGTTCTACAAGATCACCCGCAGAAGCGACGATCCGCAGCGCGACCTCGTCGACCCCGCGTGCATCGCCACCAGCCTGCGCGAATACACCAACATGTGCTTCCTGCACGGGCTCGACGAAGCGGTGTGCCACCCCGAGGGCCTCGACCGGGCCTGCATCGTCTATCCGTTCCTGAGCGGTCCCGACCTGCGCAGCCTGCTGATCAGCCGCGCTTCGGCCGAACGGCACGACGCCGCCCTGCGGAGCGCGATGCGCCTGCTGGCGCGCCTGCATCACGGCGATCCGGCGGGTCATCCCGTGAAGGACTACCGGCGCGATGGCTTCCTCGCGCCGTCGCCGGCCGTGCTCGAGCGCATGGCGCAGCGCCGGCGGACGCTCGTCGTCACGGGCTTCGAAGCCCGCAACTTCCGCTTCGACCGCGCCCGCGATGCCTGGTGCTTCTTCGATCCGCACCATGTATGGAGCGGCCATCCCGAGGAAGATTTCGCACGCTTCATGATCTCCCTGCTGATGATCCGCGGCCGGCGCAGCGGACTGCGCCTCTGGACCCGCTTCGACCGGCATCGGCTGCGCGCCGCCTACGAGTCGCTCACACCCGCGCGGCTCGATGACACGCTTTTGAACTATTTCCTGGACGAGGAACTGGCCATGCGCAGGTTCCACGCCGTCAAGCTGGCGCGCCGGGCGCCCGCGGCAACGCGCGCTTTCGTGATGGCCTACACGCGCTTTTACTACCACCGTCTGCAGCAGGCGCTGCGGACGCAACGCTTTTGAACAGATGAACGCGCGAAGATCAGGACGCATTCACCCGGGGCCGTGCATCCTCGCTGTTTCCCGCGCCTGCGGCGCACGTGGATGCATCCGCGAACCCGCAGCCGCGGCGGGCGGATTTCCCGGCACGAATCGCCCATCGCGCATCGCGTTCGGCGCTTCCGTCTCCTGAAATGGAATCTGCGAAATGGCGGAGTTCGACAAACCATTTCCGACCGGGCTGGTGATTGGTCCGATGCGCACCGGATCCACCTGGCTGCATGAATACCTCTCGTCGCGGGCGGACGTGTGCCTGCCCAGGGGCGTCAAGGAGACGTTCTACTTCGCCGAGAACTACGGCAAGGGCGAAGACTGGTACCAAAGCCATTTCCGGCATTACGACCCGGCGCAGCACCGGCGCATCGTGGACGTCTCGCCCACGCTGTTCCCCAACCACGCGGCCATCGCGCGTGTGCGCAAGCGCCTGCGCCATCCGGTTCTGCTGGCGACGCTCCGGCATCCCATCGACAGGGCCTGGTCGCATTACATGCACCTGCGCCAGTATGGCGCCACCACCCTGGACTTCGACGCCGCCGTGCGCGACATCCCGGCGATCATCGAAGCGAGCCTGTACGCCAAGCACCTTGCGTGCTGGCTGGACGCATTCGGCCGCGATGCCGTCCGCATCACCTTTTACAACGATCTCAAGAAGCGCCAGACGGAATACGTGCGGCAGGTCAACGCGGCTTTCGGCCTGCCGGATGCGGACGCGGAGGCGTTGCCATCGGCCAGGGTCAACTCGGGCAGCCTGCCACGCAATCTGCTGCTGGCGCAGGTGACGCGCCGGACCGCGGCCACGCTGCGCCGCAGCGGCTTGCACCAGATCGTCAACGCCGGCAAACGCATGGGCCTGTCGAACCTGGTGTACGGACGCTCGCGCGACGCGGCTGCGCAACCGGCGATGCATCCGCGCACGCGCGCATACCTCGCCGAGCGCTTCGCCGCCGACCTCGACGACCTGGAACGGCTGCTCGCGATCAACGTCGATGCATGGCGCGAACGGCGTGCGGCGCCACGCGAGGCATTCGATCACGCGTAAGCCAGGGCTTCGCGGGTGGCGCCGCTGCTGCGGCTTTGCTCCAGCCAGGACTGGAACATCAGCACGTCCCACAGGCGGTGGTGTTCGCGCACGCGCCCGGCGACATGGTCATTCCACATCCTGCGGATCGGCGCCGGATCGAAGTAGCCATCCTCGCGCAGCCGCCGCTCGTCGAGCAGCGCTTCCGTCCAGTCGCGCAGCGGCCCCCGCAACCAGCGATCGATGGGTACGCTGAAGCCTTTCTTGGGGCGATCGATCAATCCGCGCGGCACGTACCGGTACAGCACCTGGCGCAGCAGCCACTTGGCTTGGCCATCGCGCAGCTTCTGCTTGAGCGGCGTCCGCCACGCGTGTTCCACCACGCGGTGGTCCAGCAACGGCACGCGCGCTTCGAGGCTGACTGCCATGCTGGCGCGATCCACCTTCACCAGGATGTCGTCCGGCAGGTAGCCGATCAGGTCGCTGTACATCATCCGCTCGACCGGATCGCGCACGTCCGGCCAGTGCGCGAAATCACTCAGCTCGATGGGCGGCTCCGCCGACCGCAACACGATCGATTCCGGCTCGAACCAGTGCGACACCAGCAACTGGTAGCGCGCATCGACGGTGGGCGCCTGCAGCATGCGCCCCAACAGCCCGGTCTTGGTGCCGGGGTTCCTGATCCGCAGCCGTGCGGGCAGGCCGCGATTGGCGCCGCGGAAGAAGGCTTCGTACAGGCCCGGGCGCGCGCGCAGCGAACGCGCGAAGCGGGCGCGCAACGGCCCCGGAACCGCGTCCAGCCAGCGCCCCACCCGCATCGCCCAGGCATAGCGGCTGTACCCGGCGAACAATTCGTCGCCGCCATCGCCCGACAACGACACCGTGACCTGGCTGCGCGCCAGCTTCGACACCAGGTACGTCGGTATCTGCGACGAATCGGAGAACGGCTCGTCGAACATCGTGGGCAGCATCGGGATCACGTCCAGCGCATCCTGCGCGGTGACGTAGAGTTCGTTGTGGTCGGTGCCGAGGTGCGCCGCCACCTCTTTCGCGAACTTCGCTTCGTCGTGGTCCTGCTCGTGGAAGCCGATCGAAAACGTCCGCACCGGACGCGCCGATTGCGCCTGCATCAAGGCCACGACGGTAGAGGAATCGACGCCGCCCGACAGGAATGCGCCGAGCGGAACGTCCGCTTCCATGCGCAGCGCGATCGCATCGCGCAGCAGGCGATCCAGTTCATCGACCGCTTCCGCATCCGGCAGCGCATCGCGTCCGCCCGCCGCGATGTCCGCGATCGACCAGTATCTGTGCACGCGCTGCGGCAACGCCGCGACCGCAGCGGCGTTCGCGACGTCGGCGGCGTCCATGCGCAATATCGCGCCGGGCGGCAACTTGAAAATGCCTTCGTAGATCGAACACGGCTGGGGAATGTAGTTGTGGCGCAGCAGCAGGCACAGCGCGCCGCGATCGATGCGCCCGTCGAAGCCCGGCAGCGCCGCGATCGCCTTCAACTCGGAGCCGAACGCGAACATCGAGCCGGCGCGGCCGTAATAGAGCGGCTTGATGCCGAGGCGGTCGCGCACCAGCGCCAGCGTCCGCGTCCCGCGGTCCCACAACGCGAACGCGAACATGCCGATGAATTTCCGCACCGCGCCCTCGAGTCCCCATTGCTCGATCGCCGCCAGCATCACCTCGGTGTCGGAGTGCCCGCGGAAACGCGCGCCGGCGGCCTCCAGTTCCGGACGCAGCCGGCGGTGGTTGTACACCTCGCCGTTGAACACGATGACGTAACGGCCGCTGGCGGACAGCATCGGCTGTCGGCCTTCCGGCGACAGGTCGATCACCGACAAGCGGCGATGGCCCAGCCACAGGCCCGCATCCGCGTCGCGCCACGTACCGCTGTCGTCGGGCCCGCGATGGCGAATCGCGCGCGTCATGGCATCGACGGCGGCGGCGCCATCGCCGGCATCGAGATGCCGGCGCACATCCCAGAATCCGGCAATGCCGCACATGACGTCTTCCTTCGGGTGAACGGCGTGCGCACTTCCGCACAATGATCGATCTACGATGATCCTGCCTTGCTGAACACCCGCCTCACCGTGCCGCCGCCATTCGGCCGCGCGTCATCTGCGGCGCGCTAGGCTCGCGGGTCGTTTGGCTCATCGCAGCGACACTTCGCGGGATCGATGGAACAGCCACACCACCGGACGGGATCCGGAACGCGTCCCCAGGATCAAGGAGTGCCAACATGGCCGAACGGCATGCCCGGCAAACCGAACCGCCGGTCGACCGGCCGATCTTCATCGTCGGCGCTGGCCGCAGCGGCTCGACGGTGTTCCATCGCATGTTCTGCGAACACCCGCACGTCGCCTGGCAGTCGCCGCTGTGCGACAAGTTCCCGGCGCATCCCGGTTTGAACCGGGCGTTGCTGCACGTGTCGCAGTGGCCATGGATCGGGAAACTCCTCACCCGCTACTTGCGGCCGGGCGAGCGCTACCAATTCTGGGATTACTACTGCCGCGGCTTCGCGCGGCCGTGCCGGGATTTGCTGGCGTCCGACGTCACGCCCATGCACCGGCGCAGGATTCCGCCCGCGCTCGCGCAACTCGCGACGCCGCGGCGGCGCCGCGTGCTGATCAAGATCACCGGTTGGCCGCGGCTGGGCTTCTTGCGCGAATTGTTCCCGCACGCGAAATTCATCCACGTCTATCGCGACGGCCGCTCCGTCGCGAGTTCCCTGCTCGCGGTGTCGTTCTGGCGCGGATGGGAAGGGCCGCCGCAATGGGGTTTCGGCGAACTCGATCCGCTGCAGCGCGCCGAATGGGAACGCTGCGGCAAATCGTTCGTCGCGCTGGCCGGCATCCAGTGGAAGCTCCTGATGCTGGCCATGGACAAGGCCGCCATGGACATGCCGGCGAGCAGCCTCATGCACGTCCGCTACGAGGATTTCATCGGCGATCCGGTGGCCACGTTCAGGAATGTCGCGGACTTTTGCGAACTCGACTGGCCGGCGCCGTTCGAGGCGTCGATCCGGCGCAAGCGGCTGCACGCGACCGGCGACAAGTGGCGCGAGAACCTGAGCCCGCAACAACAGGCGCTGCTGGAAGCGGTGCTTGCCGAAAGCCTGCCGCGTTACGGCTACCTGCCGGGCCGCTGAACCGTTGCTGTGCGCAGGCTTGCGCGGCGCTGAACGCGAATGCGCCGTCCCTTTACGCGGCACCGGCCGGGTAGTAACACGGGCCTGCCGCCCTGCACGGAATCGCCACATGAATGCGCACGCAAGGGAACGTCGACTTCAGCGATGGGTTTGGAGTTGTTGTGCGTTCCTCGCGTGCAGCTTGTCGGCGGCACCCGCGTGGTCCGCGTGCCCGAAGCTCCTGATGACCGCGGGCCTCAACATCCACAAGCAGACCAACCCGCAGCAGGCCGCGTACTGGGGCGATACCGTCGGCGTGCAGGGCTTCATGATCAACTACGTCGCGACGGACTGGCAGACCGACGTGGGCACCAATCCCGACAGCGGCACATGGCAATTGCTGCGCAGGTTCCAGTCGCTCTATTCGCAACACGGCGTCACCGACAACTTCATCAAGATCGGGTTGTATCGCGGACACGACTGGCACGATGCCGAAGCGAACGAGAAGACGACCCGGAACCTCGCGCACGCCGCGGCGCTGGCGCGCTACGCGGGATTGAAGGGCCTGGCGCTGGACCTGGAACCGTACCAGCCGACCTGGGGCGGCCCGGCGGGCGGCCCCGAACTTGCCGAGCTGGTCCAGTCGGAAGGCCGCAAGATGGGGCAGGCGATGCACGACGCGTATCCGGGCATGACCTTGTTCGTGTTGCCGGACGTGGTGCGGGAAGCCGAGCACGAGAAGCGGTCCTCCGCCGATTGGGCCAGCACGCATCATGGTGGCTACCAGCTCTCGACCGCCTTCGTGCGCGGCCTGCTGTCGGTTCCCTGGGCGCACGTGGTGATCGGGACCGAGTTCACGTACAGCGCGCACGCGGAGCGGATCGCGCCGTACATGCGGGACGCGGTGGAACGCTACCGCGATGCCGTGCCGCCCGATGCGCTGAACAACAGCTTCAGCATCGCGCCGGGCTTGTGGCCGCTGGGCCCGACTGCCAGGGACAAGTCCGCGCGCTTCAGCCCCGAGGAGTTCAGGCACCGCCTGCAGGCGGCATTCGACACCTCGAAGCAATACGTGTGGATCTACGGATCCGGCAGTGCGTGGCAGAAGGACGGCCCGTTCGGGCCGGTGCCGGGGCCGGTCGCGAGCAGCTTCCAGCAATTCCTGGACGTGATCCACGAGGTCCGCGCGCACTGCGGCGCGACGCGCGCGGCATCGCACGGCGCGACGTAGCGTGAGCGCCATGCCGAAAGTCGTCCTGTTCGCCAACACCGACTGGTACCTTTTCAACTTCCGGCGCTCGCTCGCGCTGGCGCTGCAGGACGAGGGCTACGACGTGCTGCTGCTGTCGCCTGCCGGCGATTACGGCCCGCGCCTGCGCGCGCTGGGACTGCGCTGGCTGCCGCTGCAAATGGACCGGCGCAGCGTGAACCCGCTGCGCGAGACGGCGTTGCTGCTGCGGGTGGCGGCGCTGCTGCGCCACGAGCGGCCGGCGCTGCTGCACAACTTCACCATCAAGAGCGCGGTGTACGGATCGCTGGCCGCGCGCATGGCCGGCGTGCCCGCGCGCATCAACGCGGTGGACGGCCTGGGCTACGTGTTCGCGAGCAACGATCGCAAGGCGCGCATCTTGCGCCCGGCGGTGCGCACGCTGCTGCGCTCGGCGCTGCGCGGACGCAATACGCGCCTGATCCTACAGAATCCCGACGACAAGGCGGCGTTCGAACAATTCAGGCTGATCGAATCCAGCCGCGTGAGGTTGATTCCCGGTGCAGGGGTGGACTGCACGCGGTTCACGCCGCGTGCCGCGCGGAACGACGGCGCGGACACGCAACCCGCGCGCGTCCTGCTGGCCGCGCGTTTGCTGTGGGAAAAAGGCATTGCCGAATACGCGCAGGCGGCGCGGATCCTGCGCGCGCAGGGCCGGAACGTGCGCTTCCTGCTTGCCGGAACGCCCGATCCGGGCAATCCCGCGGCGGTCCCGGAAGCGACGTTGCGTGAGTGGGTGGAAGAGGGCGTGCTCGAATGGCTCGGGCACGTCGGCGACATGCGCGAACTCTATGCCTCGGTGGACATCGTGACGCTGCCGAGCTACTACCGCGAAGGCATCCCCACCTCCCTCACCGAAGCCGCGGCTTGCGGATTGCCGTTGATCACCACCGACATGCCCGGTTGCCGCGAGGTGGTGACGGACGGCAAGGACGGCTTGCTGATCCCGCCGCGCGATGCCGAAGCGTTGGCCGCCGCCATCGCGCGGCTGCTCGATTCACCCGGACTGGCGGCCCGTCTCGGCAACGCGGCGCGGGCCAAGGCACTCGACGTGTTCGACGAGCAGATCATCATCCGCCGCACGCTCGACGTTTACCGAAGGCTGCTTCCGCGCACCCGCCGCTTGCGGGCCGCGGCGTCGGCGTAGCCCGTCGCCGCGCCGCCGTCCGTCAGGAATTCGTCCTGCGCGGAATGGACACGACGACGCTGCCGGCCAGCTCCGGCCGCGTGGCCTGCCGGCGTTCCAGGCGCGCGGTGAAGGCGATCCAGGCCACCACCGCGAGCGTGAACGCAATCAGGTTCGCGATCGCGCCGAGGCGTTCATGGATGACCGCACCCACGAAAGGCAATACGGCCGCGAACGCGACCAGGCAAATCAGGGTGCGGCGCGGGCCGAGGCCGGCGTCCATCAGGAGATGGTGGATGTGCGTGCGATCCGGCGTGAAAGGTGACTCGCCCCGTTTCATCCTGCGGTACATCACGGCCAGCGTGTCCATCACGGGCACCGCGACGCACCACAACACGAGTCCCGGCGAGAGCCGGCGCGGATCGTCCTGGCTCAACGCGATCAGCGTCCATGCAATCACATAGCCGAGTACCACGCTGCCTGCGTCACCGAGGAATACTTTCGCCTTGCGGCCGAGGAAGCCGAGATTGGCCAGCAGGAACGGATACAACGCTGCGGCCAGCAGGAACACGATCACCACCATCGGCGACGGCAGGCGCGAGGGCACCAGCAGCGCCACGGCGCCCGCACCCACCAGCGCCAGGCAGCCCGCCAGACCATCGATGCCGTCCATCAGGTTGAACGCGTTGATCAGGCCGATGACTGCGAACACCGTGAATGGAATGCCGAGCCAGCCCAGCGTCAACTCGTGGCCGTGCAGCCTGCCGAGCGAATGCACGTAGACGCCGGTGGTGGCGATCACGATGAGGACGGCAAGCACCTGCACGACCACGCGCACGCTGACGCGCAGCCCGTATTTGTCGTCGATCGCGCCGAGCATCACCAGCATGCACGCCGTGCCGAGCACGACATCGTCGAAATGCTGCGCCTGCCCCAGCCACATCCAGCCGGCCAGCAGCCCGACGAAGATCGACAAGCCGCCCACGAGCGGAGTGGCGAAACCGTGCCGCTTGCGCGCATCGGGATAATCCAGCAAACCGAACGGCCTGCTGATCGGGACGAGCACGCACAACCCCAGCGCGGATGCGCCCAGAGAAACCACGCATGCCGACAAAACCGTGTGTGCCGCAGAAATCATCCTTGCTCTCTTTCCGGCTCGCGAAGGGGTTGAGTATGTCCACTCCGGTGAAATTGGCGCTGAATATTTGTGATTATTTTCGCTTTATGCCGCAGAGATAAAAATGAACGCGTTTATATAATTGAATCGGGAATAAATCGGATTTCCGCAACACGCGTTTCCGGGCGCGGGCTCGCCACGCCATTCACGGGCACGTTCGCCGCAAGTCCGCGCGCGGCCGGCAAAGAGGACCCCATGTTCAGCTTTGCGGCATCCCGCGAATGCCAAATGGGTCCCACGCTGGGCATGGATTTTGCTTGTATGCTTGTGGTGCGGGAGAGGGGTGCGTCGCGCGTTCAGCAGCCGGGGTACTCGTTCAGCCGCCGCTTTATCCGACTCGTCGGACGCGAGGAACCGCCCTTATGACAACGACCGCCATCGGCATCCTTCTCATCGTGCTGTGCGTGCTGCAGTGGGCGACCATGGCGGCGCTGCATCGGCACACCGTGCAGATGAAGGCCCTGCAGGCGCAGCTCGACCGGCTGCTCGACGCGCGGCAAGGCAAATCGCCGCGCGTCGTCGAGGGCAGCCCGATCCGGAGCGAGTACGACGAGCCGCGCATCCTGCACGCGTCGGCCGAAAAAAGAGCGTAACGCGCAGCCGATCGCGTTCGCGGCACCGCGCGCAATCGTATCCACTGGCACTTGGCGCTGCGCGCGGCGCGGGTGTACGTTCGCGCGATTCCCCTTCACGAAGGCGCGTCATGAAATCCGCCCGTCACGGTTTGCTGTTGCTTGCCGCAAGCGCGGCATTGGCCGTCGCACCCGCCTTGCAGGCCGAGGCACCGCCCGCGTCCGCGTCGCCGAAAAACGCGAAGATCGAACAGATCCTCGCCCAGCGCGCCAAGGTCAAGGACATTCCCGCGGTGGCGCTGTCGTACGACGGCCAGCACCTTGCCTGGATCGTCGAGCATGACGAGCAAACGGAGCTGATGCTGGGCACGTGGAACGGCCAAGACGCGCACGCCATCGCGATTCCCGGCGGCTGCCGCGAGGAAGGCATCCGCTGGGCGCCGCGCGCGAATGAACTTGCGGTGCTGACGCGCTGCAAGGTCGATCCTTCGAACACCGAGCCGATCAGCGGCGCGATCTGGCTGATCGACGCCACTGCCGACAAGCCGCCGCGCAAGCTTGCGGACATCCAAGGCTTCGCGCAAGACATGCAATGGAGCCGCGACGGCCAGCGCATCGCGTTCCTTTACGTACCCGGCGCGACGCGCCTGCCCTACGCGACGGCTTCGGGCAATCCGCGCGTGGGCGTGATCGGCGAAGCCGACGTGCAGGTGCAGCGCGTGGCCCGCATCGCGGCGTCGGGCGGCGCGCCCGAACTGCTGACGCCGGAAGGCCTGTATGTGTACGAATTCCGCGCGTCGTCGATCGGCAACCGCATCGCCTACATCGCCGCGAAGCCGCCGGGTGACGACAACTGGTGGACGGCCAAACTGTACGTGCAGGATGCGCGCAGCGGCGCGGCGCCCAGGGTCATCGTCGATCCGGCGACGGTGAACGGTTTGCTGCACGGCCTGCAGATCGCGCTGCCGCGCTGGTCGCCGGACGACGCACGCATCCTGTTCATCGGCGGATTGATGAGCGATCGTGGCGCCACCGGGGGCGACATCTACGGCGTGCCCGCCTCCGGCGGCACGCCGGCGGACCTGACCGAAGGCGCGAAGGTCACGCCGTCGTGGTTCACGTTCCTGGATGCGCGCTCGCTGCTGGTCAACCAGATCGCGAGCGGCAAGGTGCAGGTGACGGAATACACGCTGGCCGGCAACGGCGCGCGCCAGACGCGCCTGTGGTTCACCGCGCCGGGCCGCATCGGCGATGGCCGCGCGGCGCTTTCGGTTTCGCTGTCCGACAAGTTGCCGCGGCGGATCGCCTACGCGGGCGATTCGTTCGACCAGCCGCCCGAGGTGCATGCGGGCCAGCTCACCACCGCGCCGCCACCCGCGGTCACCGCCATCAACAAGGATCTCGCGCACACGTGGGGCAAGGCCGAATCGATGGAGTGGGACCACGACGGTTTCCACGTGCAGGGCTGGCTGATGTATCCGGCCAACTACGACGCGCACAAGACGTATCCGATGATCGTGTACGTGCACGGCGGCCCGTCGTCGGCGACCCTGCCGGGCTGGGGCAGCAACGCGACGATGCTTTCGGAATTCGGCTACTTCGTGCTGATGCCCAATCCGCGCGGCAGTTTCGGTGAAGGCGAAAAGTACGCGCAGGCGATCCGCAACCAGATGGGTTACGGCGATCTCGACGACATCCTCGCGGGCGTCGACCAGATCGAGAAAAAGCTGCCGATCGACGCTGCGCGGCTCGGCATGATGGGCTGGAGCTATGGCGGCTTCATGAGCATGTTCGCGCCGACCCGCACGCAGCGTTTCAAGGCGGTGGTGGCGGGCGCCGGCCTGTCCGACTGGCAAAGCTATTACGGCGAGAACCAGATCGACCAGTGGATGATTCCGTTCTTCGGCGCGTCGCTGTACGACGATCCCGCGGCCTACGCGAAAAGTTCGGCGATCAATTACATCAAGAACGCGCACACGCCCGCGCTGATCGTGGTGGGCGAACGCGACGAGGAGTGCCCGGCGCCGCAATCGTTCGAATACTGGCACGCGCTGAAGACGCTGGGCGTGCCGACGACGCTGGTCGTGTACGCCAACCAGGGCCACCACATCGCCGACCACGCCGACCAGGAAGACATCCTGCGGCGGACGCTGGATTGGTTCGGGAAATATCTTTCCGCGCGCTGAGTGCGCTCAAAAGAGTTCGCCCTGCGGCGAGGCTTTGCGCGGCGGCGTGAACCGTGTGCAATCCAGTTGCAGGCTGCGCGCGCGATGGAAGCCGCGCTTGCGGCAGGCGACTTCGAAACGCCTGCGCAGCAAATCCGCGAACGGGCCCTGGCCGCGCATGCGGGTGCGGAAATCGGAATCGTAGTCGCGGCCGCCATTCATCTGCTGGACCAGGCTCATCACGTGTTCGGCGCGCTGCGGCACGTGGATCGAAAGCCATTCGCGGAACAGGGTTTTCAGTTCCCACGGCAGGCGCAGCACCGTGTAGCCGGCCGTGTTGGCGCCGGCTTCGGCGGCGCGTTCCAGCACCGCTTCCATGTCGCGGTCGTTCAACGCGGGAATGACCGGCGCCACCAGCACACCGGTCGGCACGCCCGCTTGCGTGAGCGCCTGCACCGCCTGCAGGCGCCGATGCGGTGCAGACGCGCGCGGCTCCAGTTTCGACGCCAGCCGGTTGTCCAGCGAATTCACCGACACGAACACCTGCACCAGTTTTTCGCTCGCCATCGCGCCGAGGATGTCGAGGTCGCGTTCGACCAGCGCATTCTTGGTGACGATGGTGCAAGGGTGGCGGCATTCCGCCAGCACTTCCAGCGCGGCGCGCGTCAACCGCCACTTCTTTTCGACGGGCTGGTACGGATCGGTATTGCTGCCGATGTTGATGGGCTTCACCACGTAGCCTGGCTTCGACAATTCCGCGCGCAGCACGTCGGCAAGGTTCGTCTTCGCGCGCAACCTGGTTTCGAAATCCAGCCCCGGCGAAAGATTCAGGTAACTGTGCGACGGCCGCGCGAAGCAATAGATGCAGCCATGCTCGCAGCCGCGATACGGATTCATCGCCTGCTCGAAGGCGATGTCGGGCGAATCGTTGCGGGTGATCACGCTGCGCGCGCGTTCTTCCGTGACTTCGGTGCGCGGACGCGGCGCGGCTTCGTCCAGCAACGCGCTTTGCCAGCCGTCGTCCTCGGCCTGGTGGCGCACGTGCTCGAAGCGCCCTTCCGGATTGGAAGCGGCGCCGCGTCCCTTGATACGCGCGGGAGGGATGGCTGACATCCGGTCAGCATACGCCGTGGCGTCTCGGCGCTTGCGACACGCGATCCGTTCGATCAGTGCACCGCGAAGCCATACCGGGCAAGCACCGGCTTCAGCGCCCGCACCCAGATCGCGTATCCGGCCGCGTCCATGTGCAAGCCGTCGGCGCGGAACAATTCGGCGCGCGGCTGGCCACCCGCATCCAGCATCCGCGCCGCGACATCTACGAAGGTGATGCCGTGTTGTTCGCGCGACCGGTCGGCGATCAGGCGGTTGGCTTCGCGCATTTGCGGCCACAATGCCGCACGCGCGAGGCTCGGCTTGATCGAGATGTAAACGATCGCGGTAGCCGGCAAGGCGCGGCGCACGCGCGCGACGAACGCCTTGAACTCATCACGCACCTGCGCCGGCGTGTCGCCTTCGGCGATGTCGTTGTCGCCGGCGTACATCACGATCAGCCTCGGGTGGTACGGAACGATGATGCGGTCCGCGTAAAACGTGCTGTCGGCGATCGCCGAGCCGCCGAAACCGCGGTTGATCACCGGCACGCCCGGGAAGTCGCTGGCCAGCCTCGTCCACATCCGGATCGACGAGCTGCCGACGAACAGCACGCCCCGTTGCGGCGGCGGGTGCGCGCTATCATTCGCGACGAGCTGCTCGATGTCGGGCTGCCATGTTTGGGGCGGCGGCGGAAGCGCCCACATGGCCGCGCTGGTGACCAGCAGCAGGATGCCGATCAACCACGCGCGCAACGGATGTTGTTTCGACATTGCCTCCTCCGCACGCGGCCGGTTCGGCTTCCTCCGCACGCGGCCGGTTCGTTGATCATGGTGTAACGCGGGAGACAGCGTGGCAACCAGCAGCGACAAAACGATCGTGCATCCGTCCGTGGCTCCCGTCACGACGCCCGTGCTGCAAGCCTACGACCTTTTTCCGACGCGCATCTGGCAGGCGCGTCTGCCGTCGCTGCGCGGCCGTTTCGACGAATGGAACGCGGAAGTCCTGCGCATGCGCGCGGCCAGTCCCAAACCGGCGGGACGCACCAACCGCCAAGGCTGGAACAGCGAGGACATGGCGGTGCTCGAACGGCCGGTGTTTGCGGCCTTGCGCGACAGCGTGCGCGCGGCGTGCGCCAGCGCGTTGCGCGACATGGGCGTCGCGGGCATTCCGTTCGACCTGCAATCGTGGGTGAACCTGCACGACCGCGGCGGTTTCAATTTCCTGCACGTGCACGAAGGCTGCCTGCTGTCGGGATCGTTTTATCTCAAGGTGCCGCCGGGCTCCGGACGGTTCGTGTTCCGTGATCCGCGACCCGGCGTGGTGCACGGCTACGTCAAGGGCGCGGTGCCGAACGGCTACAGCGACATCCAGTTGACGCCGGAAGCGGGACTGCTGGTGCTGTTCCCGTGCTGGATGGAACATTACGTGGAACCGCACGACAGCGACGAACCGCGCATCGTGATCGCGTTCAATGCGCTGCCGGGCGCCTGACTAACGATCGGGCACCGCGTCGAACGCAACGGTCAGGCGCGTCTGCGTGCCTGAAATCGGCACGGTGCCGTGCCAGAAATACGACGGGAACAACACCAGCATGCCCGTTCCCGGACGCACTTCGTGCTGCGCCGCCAACGCAGGCGTGGTGAGGATGCCGGGCTCGCCGAACGTCAGAAGGCCTTCGCGGCTGGCCGCATCCTTCATGATTCCCGGCAACGCGACGTAACACGCGGATGAAATCCAGCCGCGCGGATGCACGTGGTTGTGATGGAAGCCGTCATTGCGCAACCTGACCGACCAGCTTCCGTTGAACTTGTAGGTGCCGCGGTTGCGACGGCGCAGCGGATCGGTGCCCTCGCCCATCCGCGCGATGTAATCGCGGATCGGCGCGTCGAACGCGCTGAACAATGCGCGGATCGCGGGGTCGTCGCTGCGCGTCAGGTCGTTGGTGGTTTCGGTGCCGTGGCGCAGCGACTGGAACAGCAGCGGATACTTGAACGCATCGTGCAACCGGCCGAGCGCGCGTTGCAGTTCGTCGAGAAAGTCAGCGAGATTCGTCCACGGCGGCGGCGGTTCGAGGCGATACGCCACTACCAGGTCCGGGTAATCGCAAAGCTGTGCGTAACGTGCGTCGCCCAGCATGCGCCATGCGGTCGTCTGCAGCGCGAGCAGGTATTGATCGTCGGGTGATTCGCGCCGCAGCACGTCACAAGTCCGCAGTGCAGCCTGCGCATCGCCGACGCCCAGCAGCGCGGCGGCTTGCAGCGTGCGTGCCGTGGGGTCGTTCGGCATCGCGCGCAACGCACATTCGGCGCGATCGAGCGCGATGCGCGAATCGAACTCCAGTGCGGCGAGTCCGGCGCGCACCTGGAGGGCCGGCGGCGCTTGCGGACGCTCGACGCGCGCCATGAGGCATGCCCAGGCCGCGCGCGCATCGCCTGCGCCCTGCAGCACCGCGGCCTTCGCGGCCCACAGCGCATCGTTGTTGGGGAACGTCTGCAATGCCGCGTCGAGCGCGGCCGTGACTTCGTCCTCGTCGCCGCTGCGCATCCATATCAGTCGCGCGAGATCGCCGTGCGCATCGACGTGTTGCGGTTCCAGCCGCAGGCAATCGCGCAGCGCGGTTTCGGCGCGCGCGTATTCGCCCAACGCGACCAGGCTGCGCGCGTGCGTGTAGCACAACGTGGCGTTGCGGGGGCCGCGCTCCAATGCACGCCGGGCGACGCTTTCCGCGTCGCCATGGCGGTTCGCGGCCTGCAGCGCGGTGGCCAGAGCCTGTTCGGCGGCAGCGTCATCCGGCGAGCGCGCCAACTGTTTCCTGCACCATTCGATGGCGTCGCCGCTGCGGCCGAGCGCGACCAGCGCGGTGACGTGCTGGACGCTCAGTTCGGTGGGCACGTCGTCGCGTGCGCAGAACGGCGCGGTGATCGCTAGCGCCCGGGCCGGCTGCTTTCGATCGTTGTAGTAGCGCGCCAGCACCTGCGCCGCATGCGGATCGGGTTGCTTGGTAGTGGCGGCGCGCTGCAGGAGGGTTTCCGCTTCGGCGTGACGGCCGCTGCCCAGCAGCAGTTCGCCGAGCGTGGTGAGCGTGGGCGCCCACTCCGGATCGCGCTCGATGGCGCGCCGCAGGATCCGCTCCGCATCCGCCGCGTCGCCGAGCATCAGCGTGACGCCACCGAGCAGACGCTGCGCCTCGGCGTAATCGGGATGCGCTTCGACAGTTTCCCGAAGTGCATCGCGCGCCGCGCGAAACTCGCCGGCCTTGAGGAGGCCATTGACGCGCTGCATCGCTTCGTGGAGGGGGTTCGCGGCCACGGCGCGCATCGCTAGTGTCCGAGGTGACGGTCGAAGAAATGCACCATCACCGCGTAGGCTTCCTTCGATTCCGGCATCTCCGGATCGGAAAAGAACGAATGCCACATGCCGTCCCAGATGTGCAACTCCGCGTCGACGCCGGCGTTCGTCAGCAGCCGCTGGCTCTGGATTTCCGAACTCATCGTGAAGTCGCGCGTGCCGGTGATCAGCAACGTGGGCGGGAACTGCTTCAGCAATTCCGGCGAGTTCGCGGGGAACACCAGCGAGTCGCTGGCGTGCGCGCGCTTGAAGTACGGCAGGTCGGCGAGTTTCAGCGGCGACGTCGTCGGCGCGCCGCCATCGAGCACGGGCGCGATCCACGCCGAGTCGCCGCTCAATTCGGCCAAGGCCCCGCAGTACATCCCGATCGCGCCCGGCACCGGCAAGTGTTCGTGGATGAACCGGGCCACCGCCTCGCCGGTCAGCACGCCGCCCGCCGAACAACCGTAGATGCCGATGTTTTTCGCGGGATACTGCTTGAGCAGCGCGCGGTACACCGCGGCGACATCTTCCCTGGCGGCGGGAAAGAGGTGCTCGGGACCTTGCCGGTAATCCACGGTGATCACTTCGATACGGCCGACGCTCGCCACCGGAATCGCTTCGACCAGTCCGCCGGCGCCCGCGCCCCACAGGAATGCACCACCGTGCAGGTTGATCAGCACGCGATGCCGCTGCGCCGGCGCGATGCCTTGCTTCGGCGTGAGCACCTGCGTCGGCACACCGCCGATGCGACGTTGTTCGACCGTCACCGGATACAGCTGCGCCATCAGTTGGGCGCGGGCGGTGTTGATCTTGTCGTAGTAAGCCGGTGCATGCACCGTGTCCTGCGCGTCAACGTGTGTCGTCGCCGCCATGGCCGGCGCGCACGCCAGTGCGGCAGCCAATGCGGCAAGCCACCAGCGCGCATTGCGGATGACGGGATTCATGGCGCCTCTTTCTCCGAAGCGGGCGTGCGCTGCAGCCGCGGCTTGCCGCTTGCGTCACGGTCAATCGTGATGTCGAAATGCTTGCCGCGGAAGTTCAAGTTGGTCAGCGTCAGCGATTTCCATCGTGACGGCAGCACCGGCGGATAGGCCTGCACCAGGCCGGCATCCTCGATGCGCAATCCGGTGAACCCGTAAACGAGACTCTGCACGAAGCCCGCCGAGCCGGTGAGGAACCAGCCGGTATTGTTGTCCGGCGTTTCCGTGCGGACGTTGAACGGCGGCTTCATCATGTCGCCGCTGATGTTGTCGGCGAGCCAGCGCGCCGCGCCCGTCGCGTCGCCCGTGGTCGCGGCGGCGATCGTGAGCGGCGCGAGCCCCATCGAGGTCGCCGTCGCGCCCGGTTGCTCCAGCGGCGCGGCGGCGATCCGGTAGTCGTTGCGCCGCGTCGTGGCATCCATCGCCAGGTCCAGCGAAGGAAACATCAGGAACGCCAGGTCGTTGTCGCCGGGATCGTGCAGCGGCGTGCCCGGAGCGAAGTCGAGGTGGTGCTGGCCCGACGCCGAAAACGGAATATCAAGTTTGTCGGCAATCTCAATCCAGCGTGGATCGGGTTGCGCGCCGACTGTCTTCGCCGCTTCGGCGGCGATCCGCAATGCCTTCGCCGCCGAAGCGTTGGTGAAGGTGTCGTCGTCGACGTGCGGATACGGTTCCATCACCGAAACGACATCGCGGATTTCGTAGCGCTGCCTGGCCTTGTCGTAGCTCGCGCGACTGGCCCAGAAATTCGCGACCTCGCGGATCACCGGCCAGCCATTCTTGCGCAGCCAATCGAGATCGCGCGTCGCCAGCCAGTATTGCCACTGCGCGATCGCGATGTCGGCGTTGACGTGGATTTCGCCGACGCTCAACCGATGCGCGGCGAACATGATTTGTTCGCTGCCGTTGTCCGGATCGGCTTCCCACGGGTATTTGGCGCCGGCAAAGCCGGCCTCGCGCGCGCGCTGCTGCGCGGCGGGCAACGTGCGGTCGCGGAACATCACGATCGAACGCGCGCGTTGCGGGTGCAACAACAGCAGCGCCGGAAAGATCCAGGAATCGCTGTCCCAGAACACGTGGCCGACATACCCGGTGGTCAGCGCGCACGCGCCAACGCCCCACGTTACATCCGGCGGCGCGTTGGCCAGGAGATAGTACAGGTCGGAGTGCACCGCGCGTTGTGCGTGCGGATCGCCGTCGATGCGGATGTCCGACCGCCACAGCTTCGCCCACGCCGCGCGCTGTGCATCGAGCATCGCGTCGAAGCCGTGCGCCCGCGCCGATTCGGCCAACGCCAAGTCAGCGCGTGCATCGGCGCCCCAGCCGTCGCGCGACACAGCAACGTATTTGGTGAACGCGTAGGTGTGTCCCTGCTGAACCGCGACGCGCAGGCCGAGCGACAGCCGGTTGTCGGTGCGATCCAGTTTCGCTTCGACGGGTCGAACGCCGTCCGGCAACTGCACGGCCACGGCTTCGCCCATCCGCGCGCCGTTCGTCGCCTGTCCGTCCAGCTGCAACGTCAGGTTGGACGTGTCACCTTCGGCATCCAGCACGCGCGTATCGCCGTGGTACCAGATCGCCGCGCGATCGGCCGTGGCCGGCGGCAACGGCGTCAACGAAAGACCGTGCGCGTGCAGCGCCTGCCGGAACCGATCGCCCGCCA
Source organism: Rhodanobacteraceae bacterium (assembly GCA_030167125.1). Lineage (NCBI taxonomy): Bacteria > Pseudomonadati > Pseudomonadota > Gammaproteobacteria > Lysobacterales > Rhodanobacteraceae > Rhodanobacteraceae bacterium. The sequence continues at coordinate 2,865,209 of CP126531.1, read as the reverse complement.
AACCGGTGTCGCCCGGCAATTTCGCCAACGGCAGGCGCGGCTGGTAAGGCGCCCACAACACCAGCGGGAACGACAACTCGATGGTGCCCGTGAATTCCGGCGTGACCGTGAAACGGACGACGGCGAGATGCGGCGAAGCTTCGCTGGTGAACGCCACCACTTCGACGCGCGTGGCCTTGTCGTGATCGATGTAGCGATAGCGCGTCGTCAGCGTTGCATCGTGCAGGTCCAGGACCTGGCTGTAATCCTGGAATGTCGAAGCATCGAGCGGCGCCAGGTTCAGCCACGCGCCGTTCGCATCCGCGCGATAGTCGGTCCCGCTCCAGCCGGGAATCGCGGCGGGCCGCGCGATATCGTCCCTGCCGTAATCCATCAGCGCGATGAGGTACGACAGATTGGTTTCGGTGCCGCGCGGCGAGGTGAAGGTGGAGAGATAACCGTTCGCCAGTTGGCCCGGGAAATAGGTACCGAAATCCTTGGCCGTCGCGGTGAGCAGGAAGCCCGGGTCCGTCGCGGCACCAGCCAGTGGCGCAACGCCGATCAGTGCCAGAAGAAACAAGAGTTTGATGCTTCGACTCATGTACGGGGCCGCGTGTCGTTACAGTCTCCCTCTCCCCCAAACAGTTTCACCGTTTGGGGGAGAGGGCCGGGGTGAGGGGGCAGGCGCTTCGCGATGCTTGACTCGTCAGGCAAGTGCGAAGCATTTCCCCCTCACCCCAACCCTCTCCCCCGAGCAAAGATCGCTCGGGGGAGAGGGGGAAAGCCGCAACCGTTCCATCAATTTGTTTTCTTGCGGACCAGCGTAGCCTCGCCATCGACGCCGCGCTCGATCGTGACGTCGTAGTGCTTGCCGCGGAAAGTGATGTCCTTCAGCGTCACCGCTTTCCAGCCGGGCGGCAGGATCGGCGCGTATTCCGCGTCGAGGCCCTTGTCGTCGATGCGCAGGCCGCTCAAGCCGTAGATGAAACTCTGCACGAAACCCGCCGAGGTCGCGAGGATGTAGCCGTTGTTGTTGTCGGCGGTTTCGCTGCGCACGTTGAATGGCGGCTTCAGATAGCCCTCCAGGTTGCGATGGATCCAGTCGCCCACCACTTTCGCTTCGCCGAGTTCGGCGGCGCCAACGGTGAGCATCACCATCAGCATCTCGTTGGGGCTGTCGCCGTGGCTCTTCAGTGCCTGCAACTGGTACGCGAAGTCGTTGCGGCGCACTTCGGGCGACATCGGCAGGTCGAGGTTCGGGTACATCAGCCACGCCAGCGTCGAGCCGAACCAGGTGATCTTGTCGTGCGGCACCGACGGATCGAAGTCGTAGTGGCGCTGCGCCTTCTCATCGAACGGGATGTACATCTTCTTGGCGATCTCGGCCCACGCGGGATCGGCCTTCGCGCCGACCAGCGCGGCGGCTTTCGTGGCGATTTCCAGCGCCTTGCGCGCGGCGGCATTGGTAAAGGTGTCGTTCGGCACGTCGTCGTAGGCTTCGTCGGGCGAAGTGACGTGCAGGATTTCGTAGCGGTCATGCGCCTTGTCGTACGTGACACGGCTTTTCCAGAACTCAGCGATGCCTTCGATGACCGGCCAGCCGTACTCCTTCAGCCATGCGCGGTCGCCGGTCGCGAGCCAGTACTGCCACTGCGCGATCGCGATGTCGGCATTGACGTGGATTTCGCGATACACCCCATAGGCGAAATGCGGCGTCACGTCGACACCCTTCTGCGGATCGGATTCCCACGGATACATCAGCCCCTTCGCGCCGTATTGCGCGGCGCGCTCGCGCGCGCCCTGCATGGTGCGGCTTCGAAACATCACGATCGACTTCGCGCGTTCCGGATGCAGCAGCAGCAGCGCCGGAAACACCCACGAATCGGAATCCCAGAACACGTGGCCCGCGTAGTTCGGCGTCAGCGCGCAGGCGCCCATCGCCCACGCGGTGTTCGCGGTGCTGTTGGACAGGATGTAATAGAGATCGGAGTGGACTGCGCGCTGCACCGCTTCGTCGTGATCGACGACGATGTCGGCCTTCCAAAGGTCGTGCCACGCGGCGACGTGGCGCGCGAGCAGTTTCTCGAAGCCGGTGCTGCGCGCTCGTGTTGCGAGTGCGAGATCGGCCTGCGCGTCGCCGCCCCAATCCTGCCGCGAGGCCGCGATATATTTGGTGAACGTGTAGGTTTGACCGTTGCGCACGTCGGCGGTGACGCTCAACGACAATTTGTCGGACGTCTTTTCGAGATTCACGCTTTCGATTTTCAAGCCACGCGGCAATTCGATCGCGGCGGCTTCGGCCATCTTCAAGCCGTTCACAGCCTGGCCGTCGAGCCACAGCGTCAACTGCTTCGTGTCACCGCCATCGCTGGTGACAAGCGTGGTGCCCGGATACCAGACCGGCGCGCGGTCGGGCGTCGGCACCGGCTTGTCGTTCAAGTTCTGGCCGCTGGCGATCACCGCGTCGATCATCTGATCGCCGCTCATGCTGTCGATCGGGAAGCGCGGCTGGTGGCCGGTCCACAGGCGGAACGGAAACTTCAGTTGCACCGTGCCATCGAACCGCGGCGTGATCGAAATGCGCGTGGCGGCGAGGTGCGGATCGGCCTGGCTGACGAACGTCGTCACCTCGACGTCGCTGGGATTCTTGACGTAGGCGAACCGGTAGCGCGTGGTCAGCGTGCCGTCGTGCATGTTCAACGTTTGCGAGTAATTGGCGAAGATCGACGGATCGAGCCGCGTCGAATTCATCCAGCCGGTGCCGGGGTTGTAGTCGATCTCGCTCCAGCCCGGGATCGCGGCGGGGCGCGAAATGTCGCCTTTGGTGTAATCCATGAAGGCGACCATGTAGGCGCGGTCGGGCTCGGTGCCGCGCACCGAAGTCATGGTCGAGAAGTAGCCGTTGGCGAGGTACGACGGGAAGTACGCGTCGAAATCCTTGGCCGTCGCCGTCAAAAGAAAACCAGGATCAGTCGCGGGCGCTTGCGCCAGCGCCTGCACGGAAGGCACGAATGCGAGCGAACAGCAAAACAGCAGCGCGCGGAATCTCATGGTCAAGCTCCGGATCAGTGCAACCCGCTCGCAGGAGCGGCGCGACGGCGCATCCGCGGCGGCCACGGCTGCCGCGAACCGGATCGGCGTTGCGCGCGATCCGGTTCGGGCGTGGAACGGAACCGCTGCTTCAGAACTGGTACTTCGCCTGCACGTACACCTCGCGGCCGGTGAGCGGACGCGCCATGATCACTCCGCCGATGCCGGTGTTCTGGCCGGTGAAGCGCGCGTTGCCTTCGGTGAGCCCGATCGCATTGGTCAGGTTGGTGCCCTGCAGGCGGAACTGCCAGTTCGTGCCATAGTCGGCCACGATGCCGGCCCCGAGCGTGTAGAACGTGCCCAGCGGCTGCAATCCGGTCTGGTCCTCGTAACGCTGGCCTGCGTACTCGTAGGTCAGGAAGCCGGTCACGCTGCCCCAACTGGTCGGCAGCGTATAGCTCGGCATGAACAGGTAGCGCACCTTGGGTTGGCGCTGCAGCGGCGCGCCGTCGATGCGGACGCACTGGGGATTGCCGTTGATGTCGGTGAACGGCAGGCACGAGTCGTTGTGGGTGTAGTGCCCATCCATGTAATCGGCGATCAGCTTCAGGTGCAGGTTCTCGATCGGCGACCAGGTGCCGTTGAAGTCCAGCCCATGGGTGTTGGCGCCGTAATTGGAGACCGGGCCGGTCGGCACACCGCTGGTGGTGGTCGGCTGGTATGCCAGGCCCGTGAACAGGCGGTGGTAGATGCTGACGTCGATGAACAGCGTCGGCGAACCGTACTTGAATCCCGCCTCCATGTTCTTGATCTTCTGCATCGGCGAGAAATTGCCGCCGGCGCCACGGATGCCGTTGTCGAAATCATCGAAATGGCCGCCGGTATTGGCCCGCACGTACGCGCTCATGTGGTCATTGAACTCGTAGTTCGCGCCGGCCGTGAACGACGGATGGGTCTTGTCGTAATTCTCGTAATCCCAGGTGCCGTTGCACACCGGGGTGGAATTGTCGTAAAGCGTGTTCGGATTGCCGTCGAGGTCGACCGACGAACGGTTGCAGGTGCGCTGATGCACATTCATGTTCTCGACGCGGCCGCCGGCCTGCAGCAACCACGGACCGATCGTCCATGAATCCGACAGGTAGAACGCCTTGTTGGTGGCCGTACCGGCCTCGACGATGTTGTAGTTGCCGTTGAAGTTGTAGAACCCTTGTGGATTGGCGATCACGACGGTCTGCCCGCCTTGCTGGTAGGTCAACCCGATGGGCTGGGTGTTCGGCTGATTGAGCATCAGCATGTTGTTGCCCAGCGACCAGTTGTCGTGGTCGGTGTAGCGCGCGAGATACACGCCCGCGGTGAGCGTGTTGCCGCTGAAGATTTCCCTGCTGACGCGGAAATCGTTGTTGAGGCTCTTCAGGCGCTTCTGGATGTACCACCAGCCTTGGCCGATCACGCTCTGGTCCAGCGGCACGGTCTGACCATTGGGCAGCGTCGCGACGACGTTGTCGCTCAGCGGCAGGCCTTGTCCATTGGTCCCGAGATTGTTCGAATCGACTGCGGTCGTGCCGTTGCAGTAACCCGTCGGCTGCGGAACCTGGCAGCCGTACAGGAAATAGCCCAGCGGCCTCGGGTTGGGTCCGGAGAACAACGCGTTGGTCGGCAGGTCGCCGCCGAAATACAGGAAGTGATCCGACACCGTCCAGCCACCCCAGGTCGCGTCGTAACTGCCGCCGAAATAGTTGAGGTTGCCGCCGCGGCCATTGGCGAGGTTCGCATTCTCCAGATAACCGAGCGGGTTCGGAACCTGCACGTTCTGGATCGCCTTGCTGCCGTACGTTCCCGTCCCGGGATCGAACCCCGGATAGCCGGAAAAATTGCTGCCCGAACCCTGGATCATCGGGATCGGCACGATGAACTGGTTCTTGTCGTCGAGCTTGCGCGCAAACAGCATGAACGAGCCGTTGTCCCAATCGTGGGTCAACGTGGCGGTCAGCTGGCCGCCCTTGTCGGCCTTGAATTGCGGATCGCGCACGCCGTCCGACGTGCGATAGAAGCCGCCGATGCTGGCGTACCAGCCGTCGGCAAGCTTGAATCCGTAGAAGCCGTCGACGCGCCACAGGCCTTCGTCGCCATAGGTCAGCCCGATGTCGCCGGACGGCGTCGCAGTGCCCTGGCGCAGGATGAAGTTCGCGGTCGCGCCCATCTGGCCGGGTCCGAACACAGCGCCCGGGCCGCCCTGCACGATTTCGACGCGCTGGATGGTGTCGTCCAGCCGGAACAGCGAACTCGAGTCCATGAACGACAGCGACGACATGCCGTAGATCGGCGAGCCGTTGATCATGTTGGTGAAGAACGGCGCGTCGCCGCCGCCGGGGAAGCCCGCGATCTCGATGTTGGCGCCGGTCTGCCCGCCCGTGGACTCGGGCCAGATGCCGGGCGAGATTTTCAGGAGGTCGGCCACGCTGACCGGATTGGCCTGGCGGATTTCCTCGCGGTTGGCCGACACGATGCTGTAGCTCGCGTCCAGTTTCTTGACGCCGATCGCGCTGGCCGTGACCACCACGGTTTCCAGCGTCGTGCTCTTGGATTGCTGCCCATTGGAGGACGTGCTTTGCTGCGCCGGCGTGCCGGCGGCTTGCCCGCTCGCCCAGACGGCGGGTGACAACGCTGAGATGATGGCGCTCGTCAGCGCGAGCCTGATCAGCTTGCGGTTCTGCTTCATGACTCTCCTCCAGCGATGAGTAGGGTTCGTGACATCACAGGCCGTCGGGAACGCGCCTTTTCTTCTGGATGAAACAAACTGCGTGCGGTGCCGGTTCGTGCGCAGCGTGCGTGACTCAGCCAAGCCTCCATGCGATGCCTGCCGGGAAATTCACGGCGCACCGGCTTCGTGCGGGCGCAGTAACACGCCGCCGTCTGCGCAAGGCCACAGCGGTGCGCCCGAAAACTTGCGAGGCCGGTCGCGCCCCCGAGCGCGCCGACCGGATCCAACGCCTGACAGCGGTACCGACACCCATGCCGATCACTCCCCGCAGACATGCTTGGCGCAGTCTGCGCGTGCCAAGACAGCGCTGTCAATTTGCAGTGCACCACCCGAAAAGGGAGGCCGGGCCGCTGCCGCCAAGCTGCTTCGGGCTTGGAATGGCACACACAGGCCATGCCGGACGCGGCTCCCGCATGCTGCATCGCAACACCCATGGCACGCCGCGCAGGCCGCTGTTGCCAAACCCGCAACATGTGCGACACTGTGGCCCACCGCTTGAATGACAGCGCTGTCACGCAAGGAGTGCCAGTGGGATCGGCAACACTCGACGACGTCGCCAGGCGGGCCGGGGTTTCCGCCAAGACGGTATCGCGCGTGGCCAATGGCGAGCGTTCGGTGCGCGATGACACGCGCCAGCGCGTGCTGCGCGCGATCGAGCAGCTCGACTACCGCCCCAACCTGCTGGCGCGCGGCCTGAGCGGCGCGCACGCTTACACGATCGGGTTGGTTTACGACAACCCGAACGCCTACTACATCATCGCGATGCAGCAGGGCGCGCTGGATGCCTGCGACGACCTGCATTTCGGCCTGCAGATCCGGCCGTGCAATTCAAGGGCGACCAGCCTCGCCGAAGACCTGCGCGACTTCGCGCATCGCTCGCGCCTTTCCGGACTGGTGTTGACCACGCCCGTGTCGGAACGCATGGCGTCCCTGCAAAGGCTGGCCAGCTACCACATTCCGTTCGTCCGGATCATTTCCGCCGCGCGCGATCCGCGCGACGGATTCCCGTGCGTCTATGTCGACGATCGCGATGCCGCCTACGCGATCACCACGCACCTGCTGCAACTCGGCCACGTGCGCATCGGTTTCCTGCGCGGCGGCAAGCACCACCACGCCAGCGCCGAGCGCCTCAAGGGTTACAAGGACGCGCTGCGTGATTACGGCGTACCGCTGCGCGAGGAGCTGATGGTCGAGGGCGACTACGTGTTCGACGACGGCTTTCGCGGCGCGCGCCGGCTGCTCGACCTCGCCCAACCGCCCACCGCCATCTTCGGCTGCAACGACGAGATTGCCGCGGGCGCACTGGCGGCCGCGCAATCGACCGGTCTCAACGTGCCGTACGATGTCTCGATCGCGGGATTCGAGGACAGTCCGTTTTCACGCCACTCGTGGCCGCCGCTCACCACCGCGCGGCAGCGCGCCGACATCATCGTCGAGCGCGCCACGCGCATGTTGATCGCAAGGATCCGGGGCGAAGACGTGGACAATGAAAGCTTCAATCCCGAGCTGGTCGTGCGCGGTTCGACCGCGCCGCCGCGGCCCAGGTCGCGCCAGCGCAAACGCAGATAGCGGTGCCACGGAATCGCGCGAGCCCATCCACCATCAGCAAGCACGCGGGGGAGCCTGTCATGAAACTTCGTTCGCTTTGCATCATCTTCGCCTTCACGCTGTTCACGACCGCCGCGAACGCGGCCACGGCCGATCCCGCCAAAACGCTTGGCTACATCGACCATGCCTGGGGCACGCTCACGCGTTCGGTCGACGAGTGCCGCGCGCTGATCGATCCCAAGGTGCCGTCGCATTCGGTCGTGTACCTGCCGGCCGGCGTGGCGGCGCCCGCGTCGTTGACGCAAAGCGCCAAGCGTTGCGGCGTGCGCATCGAGAACCTGCCCGCGCCGATCGCGCGGCTCGGCGATTTCGATCCCACCACGCTGCCTGCGCAGGGCCTGTTGTACGTGCCCTATCCCTACGTCGTGCCCGGCGGCATGTTCAACGAGATGTACGGCTGGGACAGTTACTTCATCGTGCTGGGCCTGGTGGCCGGCCATCGCGAGAAGCTCGCGCTGGACATGACCAACAACGCCTTGTACGAGGTCGAGCATTACGGCGGCGTGCTCAACGCCAACCGGACCTATTACCTCTCGCGTTCGCAGCCGCCGCTGCTCTCCGCAATGATGACCGCGGTGCTGGATGATCCCGCCAGTTTTCCCGATGCGGCCGCGAAGCGCGCGTGGCTGGAACGCGCCTATCCGTTGGCGGTGCGCAATTACGAAATCTGGACCAGCAAGCACCACCTCGCGGGCGACACCGGGCTGTCGCGCTATTTCGATTACGGACATGGGCCGGTCATCGAGGCGCAGAACAGCGACTACTACGTCGGCGTGATCCGCTGGCTGCGGGCGCATCCCTCGCAGGATCCGGGTTATCTCCTCAAGGCGCCGCAACATCCGGATGCAGCCGAAACCATGACGTTGAAGACGACCAGTTGCGACGTCGAGAAGTCGAAGGTCTGCGCGGGCGACTGGCTGGATGGCTATCGCCTCACCGCCGATTACTACCTCGGCGACCGCGCGATGCGCGAATCCGGCTTCGATACCGATTTCCATTTCGGACCGTTCGGCGGTTCCACCCATCACTACGCGGGCGCGGGCCTGAACAGCCTGCTGTATCGCTACGAACGCGATCTCGAAACGTTCGCGAAGCAACTCGGCAAGACCGCCGATGCCGAACGCTGGGCGAAAGCCGCCGAAGCGCGACGCGACGCGATCAACAAATACCTGTGGCACGCCGATCAGGGCCGCTACATGGATTACGATTTCGTCGCCGGCAAGGCTTCCACCGATCCTTACCTGACGATGTTCTACCCGCTGTGGGCGGGCGTCGCGTCGACGCAGCAGGCGAGTGATCTGGTCAAGCAACTCAAGCTGTTCGAGCACAAGGGCGGCCTCGCGATGAGCACGCGCGACACCGGCGCGCAATGGGATGCGCCATTCGGCTGGGCGCCGACCAACTGGATCGCGGTGAAGGGACTGGAAGACTATGGTTTCGGCAATGACGCCAAGCGCATCTCGTGCAAATTCACCGGCACCGTCGACCGGAGCCTCGCCAAGGACGGCACCATCCGCGAGAAGTACAACATGGTGCTCGGCAACGCGGACGTGAAGATCACCGCAGGTTACAAGGCCAACGTGATCGGCTTCGGCTGGACCAACGGCGTGTACCTGCAAATGCACCATCTCATCGACGCCGAGGGCGGCTGCGAGGCAACGCCCGCCAGACAAGCCGCGTCGGCGCACTGACCGGCCGGCCAACCACGCCAGGCAACGCCATCCCACGCGCCCCACGAGGACACGCCCAGATGAACACGCCCTCCCCAACGCTTACCGATCCGCTCCGGCACTCCAGACTGCGCGTGGCGCTGATTGCGGCCGCGGCTGCCCTCGGTGGTTTCCTGTTCGGCTTCGACACCGCGGTGATCAATGGCGCCGTTGATTCCCTGCGCCAGGCCTTCGGGCTGAGCGCGGCACTCACCGGGTTCGCGGTATCCATCGCCCTGCTCGGCTCGGCGCTGGGGGCGTGGTATGCCGGACGCCTGGCGGATCGCTTCGGGCGCGTCCGCACCATGCAGGTCGCCGCGATATCGCTGGCTGCCGGCGCGGTCGGCGCCGGACTTGCCGGCTCGGTGGCGTGGCTGATGGCCTGGCGGGTCATCGCCGGCATCGGCGTCGGTGTCGCCTCGGTGGTGGCGCCCGCCTACATCGCCGAGATATCCCCGGCTTCGATACGCGGTCGGCTCGGCTCGATGCAGCAGCTGGCGATCGTGCTCGGCATCTTCGTGGCGCTGCTGAGTGACGCGGCGTTGGCCGATGCCGCGGGAAGCGCCGCCCATGCATTCTGGCTTGGCCTCGGCGCTTGGCGCTGGATGTTCATCGTGGGCGTGATTCCGGCGGTGATCTACGGGGTGCTGGCGTTCAGCGTTCCGGAATCGCCCAGGCATCTGGTCGCGGGCGGCCGCAACGAGGAAGCGCTGAACGTGTTGCGACGGGTACTGGCGCTGGGTTCCGAGGCGGCGCTCCGGAAAAAGCTGGGCGACATCCAGCTCAGCCTGAAGCGCGAGCACAAGCCGCGCTGGCGCGACCTGATCGGCGGCCGTGCAGGATTCCTGCCGATCGTGTGGGTCGGAATCGTGCTGTCGGTGTTCCAGCAGTTCGTCGGCATCAACGTGATCTTCTATTACTCCACGACGCTGTGGAATTCCGTGGGCTTCAGTGAATCCAACTCGTTCATGCTCACGGTCATCACCTCGATCGTGAACGTGCTGGTGACGCTGGTGGCGATCGCGCTGATCGACCGCATCGGCCGCAAGGCGCTGCTCGTGATCGGCTCGTCGGGGATGCTCGTCACCCTTGCCGTCATGGCCGTGTGCTTTGCCCAGGCCACCGGCAGCGGCGCGGCGTTGAGCCTGCCCGGAGCATGGGGGCCGGTTGCGCTGGTCGCGGCCAACCTGTACGTGGTCTTCTTCGGGGTGAGCTGGGGACCGGTGGTCTGGGTGCTGCTGGGGGAGATGTTCCCCAACCGCATCCGCGCGATGGCGCTGGCGGTCGCGGCCGCGGCACAGTGGCTGGCCAATTTTGCGATCACCAGCAGTTTCCCGCCGATGGCGCAGTTCAGCCTGCCGTTCTCGTACGGTCTCTATGCGTTCTTCGCGTTGCTCTCGTTGCTGTTCGTGCTGAAGTTCGTCCGCGAGACCCGCGGCGTGGAGCTGGAGGACATGCCAGGTTGACCGCAGGCGGCGATCCGTGGAATTCGACCACGATTGCAGTCTCGCGGTCGCCAGCTCATCGCACGCGAGGAGCATTCGCTGAATCCTGTCGCGCGGTGATTCCGATGCATCCCTGACGCATCGGCTGCGCCCGGCAAGCGCCGGCTCTCTGGCATCCCTGCCATGCGTCACGCTTGACATCGTCCATGTGTATCGGCATATTGATACACATGGACGCATCGCTGCTCACGATCCAGCCCGCCTCGACCGAACCGATCTATCGGCAGATCGTGGAGCAGCTGCGCCGCCTGATCGCGGGCGGCCAGTTGCCGCCTGGCGAATTGCTGCCGTCGGTGCGCGAGGTCGCCGGCTTCCACGCCGTCAATCCGATGACCGTGTCGCGCGCGTACAGCCTTGCCGAAAGCGAGGGCCTGCTGGAACGCCAGCGCGGCAAGGGCATGACCGTGGCCGCGCAATCGCGGCCCACGCTGAGCCAGACCCAGCGCCTCGCGTTGCTCGAACCGCAAATCGCGGCACTGGCGCGCCAGGCCCGCGAACTCGAACTTCCCGCCGAACCGGTGCTGCGCCGGCTCGACAAACTGCTGAAGGAGTGAAGCCATGAACGCCGTTGCCCAGGCCGTTGCCGCCGCATCCGCCGCGCCGCTGCAGGTGCGCGGCCTCACCCATCGCTACGATTCGAAAGTCGTGCTGGACCACGTCGACCTGGCCTTGCAGCCGGGCAGCGTGCTCGGCCTGATCGGCCGCAACGGCGCCGGCAAGTCGACGCTGATCCGCGCGATGCTGGGGTTGCTGGAACCGCAGGCGGGCGAGGCATTCGTGTTCGGCGAACCCGCGCTGAAACTTTCCGACGCCGCGAAAGAGCGCCTGGGTTACGTGCCGCAGCAGCCGGACGCGCTGGCGTGGCTGACCGCGGCGCAGATGTTCGATTACCTGTCGCGCTTCTATCCGCGTTGGGACCATCGCTTCGTCAGGGACACGATGCAGCGCTGGAAGATCGAAGCGGACAAGGTGATGGCGAAACTGTCGCCGGGCGAGCGCCAGCGCGTCGACCTGGTGCGCGCGCTGGCGCCGCAACCGGAATTGCTGGTGCTGGACGAGCCGGCGTCCGCGCTCGATCCGGTCGCACGCCGCGAACTGCTGCGCGAGATCGCGCTGCGCGCAGGCGAGGCGGGCGCCACGGTGTTGTTTTCGACGCACATCGTTTCCGATCTGGAACGCGTGGCCTCGGACATCGCGTTCCTGCACGACGGACGTCTGCTGCTGCATTGCCCGGTCGATGAAACCAAGGAACGTTACGCGCGCCTGTGGCTGCCGGCCAACGTCGCCGCCGCCGCGCCCGCGTCGCCGCTAGGCAAGCGCCGCCACGAGGACGGCAGCCTCAGCGTGATCGTGGAGTGCGACGCGAACGGCGCATGGCCGGAAGCTGCGCGCCTGCCCGGCGCGCGCATCGACACCCTGGGCCTCGAAGACCTGTTCGTGGAGATCGCGGAATGAACGCGGGACGCGGAGCCGCCGCGAGCAAGCGCATGCAGCGGCGGTTGGTAATGCTGATGTTGGCGGTGAACCTTGCCGGCATCGCGGGCATCGTGTTGTACACCGGCAATGCGCACGGACTGGCGCTGGGCCTGGTTCCGCTTTCGATGCTGCTGGCCGCGCTGCCATGAATCGCGTGCACGTGCTGCTGGTGATGCCGTGGGTGGCGTCGGCGAAGTACGCACGGCTGCTGACGGTGCTGTTCGTCGGCGTTGCATTGATCGTTGCCTTGGCCATTGCGGCGACTGGCGAAAGCCATATCCATCGCGACGCTTTCATTCTCGCGCTCGGTTTCGCGGTATGGGCGCTGTGGGGTTCGTACCTCGGCGCGAACCTGCAACTGGCGCGCGATGCGCGGGACCTGTGCCTGCCGCGCATGCAGCGCGATGCCGACCTGAGCCTGCTGCTGTTCGCGTTGCTCAGTCTCGCCATGCCGACCGCCCTCTGCTGGATGCTCGGCACAACGCCCTCGCTGGCGGCGGCGGTATTCATCATCGCAGCCGCGCTGGGCCTCGCCTACATGCTGCTGCCGCTCTGGATCGGCTTCCCGCTGATGATGGCGGCGGCTTTTCTCGTCCTGACGCACGGCCTCGACGAACCCGCGTCGACATGCTGGAGACTGGCGGCCGTTCTTGGTGGCGTCGCGGTGTTTCGATGGTGGCAATTGCGCGCCGCGACTACGGTGCAACGTGATGGCATCGGCGCAGCCGCAGTCTTTTTTTGCTACCGGCAGGACGCCATGGCCAATGGCGGCTGGTTCGGCTTCACGCAGAGATTCCTGCAGGAACGCATCACAGTTCCGCCTCACGCAGCGCTGACAGAGGTCGGCCCCCGGCATGTCGTCGGTTCCTTGCGCTTCGCATTGGGCGGGTACGGAATGCCCAAATCCTTTGCATCGAGGCTGCGTGACATCGGACGGTTGATCGCATTCGTATGGGTGTTCGTATTGGCCAGCCTCCTGGCGCCCTTGCTGGCCTCACCTGAACCGGTCGGCAACTTGCACCAGTTCATCCTGCATTGGCTTTCCCCGCTGCTGACATTCGGCAGCGTGTTCACTTGTTGCGTCGCCGTGAACCTATTCGCGGGACGCGCCCGCTCGCTCTGGCGCAAGACGGACGCGGAATTGCCGCTGCTCGCGTTGTTGCCGGGCTTGGGTGATGCCACGTCGGGCAAGCGCTCCACGGTGACTGCGTTGCTGACGCCGCCCATCGTTTTCCTCGCGTGCAGCTGCGCGATGCTGTGCCTCGCGACGCTTGCGCTGCACCCGACGCCGTGGGCCTATGTTTCGCTGGCGCTGTGTTGCGTCGGGTCGCTGGTGCTGAATGCCGCCGTCACGCTGGCTTCGCTCGCTGGCCGCCCGATCCACACCATCGGATACGTGCTTCTGTACGCGGTGCAGTTGGTGCTGTCGATGGTGGTGCTGATGAAGGCCATGCCTACGGATCAGTATCACGGCCCGCATCCCGAACAGTTCGGCGTGATTCCCATGTGGCTGCTCGTGCTGTGGGGCCTGTATCTGATCGTGCTGGCCGTTCTCGCCATTGATGGCGCGCGCGAGTTGCGCGAGCGCCCGCATGCGTTCTTGGCCAATCCGCAATGACTGCGTGCAAGGAAATCCCGAGATGACTCCCGCCGTCGCACTCGCAACCGACAACTTTCCCACACGATCGGCGACTCACCGCTCATCGGTGCTCGCCGCACTCACGACGCCGTGGCGTTCGACCAAGCGCCAGACGATCTGGATCGCGCTGGTCATCTTCGTGCTCGGCTGCGCGGCGGCCGTGATTTGCGGCGTGCTGATGCCGAACGCACGCGGCCAGGTGCTCGCGATGATCTTCTACGCGGCCGGCGTGTGCTTCGTGTGGGCGTTCTGGTTTTCGGGGCTGCTGCTGGTCGCACGCGACGCGCGCATGCTGGCGCTGCCCGGCGTGTTGCGCGACACGCTGGCGTGCGCGCTCGCGTACGGCGTGCTCATGATTGCGGTGCCCGCGCTGATCGAAGGCGCGTTCGGATGGAGCATGGCGCGACCTGCAATGCTGTCGGCGTTCGCGATGGCCGCGGGCTTGACCTTCGTGCTGTCGCCGCGCTGGGTCAGCATGTGCATGGGCTTCATGCCGGCCCTCTATTCGACCGTGCACGAGACTTTCCACGTGCTGTCGCCGATGGGTTTGGACTTCCTGCATTGGGGAACGGCCGCTGCCGTCGCGCTGTTCGCATTCGTCACGATCCGGTGGCGGCGCATCCTTCACGATGATTCCGCGGAGGCGTGCGGGTGGCGCGTGCCGATGATCCTGCAGCTTCGCCAGCAGGCGGTTTCGTCGGGCTGGTCGTTCGACAAGCAGATGTTCTGGAAACGCGACGGCCGGCAGCATCGCTACACCGATCTGCGCGGCATCGGTGCGCGCGCGCCGGTGAAAACCATCCGGGTCGCGCTGGGCGGCGAATTGTTCATGCCGAGGACGCCGGCCGGCAATTTTCGCAGGCTGGGCGTACTGGTCTGGCCGGTGCTGATTTTCGTCGGCTGCATGCTGCTGACCAGCATCGCCCGCATCCACAATCTGCACAAGCTGCTGGTCGTCATCGGCGTGAGTGGCGCGATGTGGTCGGGCGCGTTCGGCATGGCCATGCTGCTGTTCGCCGTCACCGCGATGTTGCGGCGCCGCTGGGAGCACGGCGCCGAGCCCGCGTTGCTGGCGTTGCTGCCGGGTCTGGGGCGGCATGCGCCGCTGCATCGCAGCGTCGTGCGCGCCGCGTTCGTCAAACCGTTCGGTCTGTGCGTCGCGTTGTGGGCGCTGATGGCCGCCAGCGAGTATCTCCTGCACCTGGGTGCGCTCGCCTACGCGCTGACAACCCTGATCCTGCTCGGCATGACGGCGGCGACGGTGTTGTCGCTGCTGCGCGTGTTCGCGGGCCGCGCGCTGGGGAACGTCGCACAAGCTTCGCTCATCATCATCGCGTGCATATTGATGGGCGTGAGCCTGCCGCTGATCTACGTCACGCCGGTAGCCAAGCTGGGGACCATCGCGGAAGGGGTCGAATGGGGCCTGCTCGCGGCGTGGTTGGTTTTTGCCGGTTGCATGGGCGTGCTTGCGCTGCGCGCGTGGCGCGTGTTCCGGCTGCGGCCGCATCCATTCCTGTCGCGTTGAGCGCAGCCGTCGCGCCGATCGCCACGGCTGCGCTATGATCCAGCCGGTCGCGCTGCCGGGGTGATCCATGATCTGGGGTTTGGTGCTGGTTGCAGTGGTCGCTTTCGTGCTGGCGTTCATCAGCCACTCGCCGGGCTGGATGCTACTCGGCATCTTCATCGGCTTCGTGTCCGCGATCGGCGCCGCACTGGTTTTCATCGACCGCCACGTGCGCGCGAGTTCACGGCCCGAACACATGACCGAGCGCGAGATCCAGGCCTTGCGCAGCACCGTCAAGAAGCCGGGCGACGCGCCGCCGCGCTTGCCGCCGTCCAGTCCGGGCTGACGCGGTTCCGGTTCCGCCGGTTTCAATTTGCTACGCTAGCTTCCTTGTCTGGCTGCGAGGAGTCTTGAGCGATGAGCAAGGTGCATCCCGTTCCGCCGGCATTTGCCGCCGCCGAGCAGATCAAGCCCGACCAGTACGCGCGGCTTTACCGCGAATCGATCGACGATCCCGAAAAGTTCTGGGCCGAGGCCGCGAAGCGGCTGGACTGGATCAAGCCGCCGACGCAGACGCGGGATGTTTCGTTCGACGCGAAGGACCTGCACATCCGCTGGTACGCGGATGGCGTGTTGAACCCGACCCTCAGCTGCCTCGATCGGCATCTTGCAACGCGCGGCGGCAAGACCGCGCTGCTGTTCGAAGGCGACGACCCGGACGTCTCGCGCGCCATCACCTACCGCGAGCTGCACGCCGACGTCTGCCGCTTCGCGAACGCGCTGCGCAACCTCGGCGTGAAGAAGGGCGACCGCGTCGCGATCTACATGCCGATGATCCCGGAAGCCTGCGTCGCGATGCTGGCGTGCGCGCGCATCGGCGCGATCCATTCTGTCGTGTTCGGCGGGTTTTCGCCGGACGCGCTGGCCGGGCGCATCGCCGACTCGCAATGCAAGGTGTGCATCACCGCGGACGAAGGCGTGCGCGCCAACAAGAAGATTCCGCTGAAGCACAACGTGGACGAGGCGCTGGCCCGCCCCGGCACCACCAGCATCGAAACCGTGGTGGTGGTGCGCCGCACCGGCGGCGCGGTGAACATGCAGTCGCCGCGCGACCGCTGGTGGCACGCGTTGGTGGAAGGGCAACCGGCCGAGTGCGAACCGGAGCCGATGAACGCGGAAGACCCGCTGTTCACCCTGTACACCTCGGGCAGCACCGGCAAACCCAAGGGCGTACTGCACACCACCGGCGGCTACATGGTGTGGGTGTCGTTGACGCACGAAGCGGTTTTCGACCTGCGCGAAGACGACATCTACTGGTGCACCGCCGACGTCGGCTGGGTGACCGGGCACAGCTACATCGTGTACGGCCCGCTCGCGAACGGCGCGACCTCGCTGGTGTTCGAAGGCGTGCCGAACTGGCCCGACGCATCGCGCATCTGGCAGGTCTGCGACAAGCACCGAGTCACCATTCTCTACACCGCGCCCACCGCGATCCGCGCGTTGATGCGCGAGGGCGACGCGCCGGTGAAGAAGACGCAGCGCAAGTCGCTGCGCCTGCTTGGTTCGGTTGGCGAACCGATCAATCCGGAAGCCTGGGAGTGGTACTTCGACGTGGTGGGCGAGGGCCGTTGTCCGATCGTGGATACGTGGTGGCAGACCGAGACCGGCGGGATTCTCATTTGCCCGCTGCCGGGTTCGACCGTCTTGAAACCGGGCGCCGCGATGAAGCCGTTGTTCGGCATCAAGCCCGCGATCCTCGATCCCGACGGCAAAACCATCGAGGGCGCGGGTTCCGGCAATCTCGTGATCACCGATTCCTGGCCGGGGCAGATGCGCACGGTCTACGGCGACCACCAGCGTTTCATCGACACCTATTTCAAGACCTATCCGGGCGTGTACACCACCGGCGACGGCGCCGAGCGCGACGCCGAGGGCGACTGGAAGATCACCGGTCGCGTGGACGACGTGATCAACGTGTCGGGCCATCGCATCGGTACCGCCGAGATCGAGAGCGCGATGATGGCCGACGAGCGCGTGGCCGAAGCCGCGGTGGTGGGCTGCCCGCACGACATCAAGGGCACCGCCATTTACGCGTTCGTGACGCCCAAGGAAGGCGTGGCGCCGAGCGATGCACTGAAGAAGGAACTCATTGGCGGCATCCGCGAACGGATCGGGCCTTTCGCCGCGCCGGAATACTTGCAATGGGCGGCGGCGCTGCCGAAAACGCGTTCGGCCAAGACCATGCGTAGGATCCTGCGCAAGATTGCGGAGGCAGGCAACCACGAGGTCGATCTTTCCGCGCTGGGCGATACGTCCACGCTGGCCGATCCTTCGGTCGTGAAGCGGCTGTACGACGAGCGCGTACGGCACTGATCGAGCGATCCGGCCGATGTCGCTGCATCTGGAATTCGTGCGCGCGGCTCCGGCGGAAGTTGCGCCGCGGCTGGACGATCACTCGATCCACCTCTGGCGGATTCCGTACGCGTCTTCGCAACGGCGCGCACCATTGGTCGCGCTGCTGGCCGGTTACCTCGGTGTGGCCGAATCCAGCGTGACGCTGGAGGACGATGCGCGCGGCAAGCCGTATCTCGCGCACTCCAAAAACATCGATGGCGATGACGCGTTGCTCGAATTCAACTGGTCGCACAGCGGCGACTACGCCCTGGCCGCGCTTTCGCGGCATGGCGAGGTGGGTGTCGACGTCGAGCGGCTCGGCAAGAATTTGCGTGCGCTCGAGATCGCGCGGCGCTTTTTCGACGGCGACGAAGCCGATGCCCTCGCGGCGCTCGAACCCGGCGCGCGCGACCTTGCGTTCATCGGACTGTGGTGCGCCAAGGAGGCGGTGTTGAAAGCCGTGGGCGAAGGTTTGTCGTTCGGGCTCGCGCGGCTCGCCTTTGCGCACGCAGGCGGCCCGGATTGGGAATTGACGCGCACCGATCCCGCACTCGGCGAAGCGCATGATTGGCAGGTTTCGGGGTTCGTTGCTGCAGCGGATTATCGCGGCAGCGTGGCCTGGCGTGGCGGAAATCGCCGGATTTGCGCATTCCAGCCGCTTGTCGGCGAGGCTGACTGACTGGTCGCCGCGGCGGGAACTCCGCAACCCCGGTGAGGTCCCAGATGTACGGGTAGTCTCCCCGTAGGTCCGCGGCGCACAGCGAGCGTCGTGGATTGCACTCTCCGGCGCGGAGTCTCCTCCGCGCCTTTTTTGTGCGCCCGTGCGATCATGCCGGATGCGGCATCGGCGTCCCGCGGCGCGATCGCCGCGTGCTTTCGCAGCTTCGATACGCCATGACTACCCTGAGCGTCAACCTCAACAAGATTGCCGTCCTGCGCAATGCCCGTGGCGGCGATGAACCGGATTTGCGCAGGGCCGCCGAAACCTGCATCGCCGCGGGATGCGGTGGCATCACCGTGCATCCACGGCCGGATCGGCGCCATGTCACGGCCGAGGATGTCACGCTGCTTGCGGAACTGACACGCCGGCATCGCGTCGAGTTCAACATCGAAGGCAATCCGTTTGCACCCGCGCGGGCGGGGTACCCGGGATTCGCCGAGCTCGTGCGGCAAGCGCAACCCGCGCAGGCGACGCTGGTTCCCGATTCGGACGGCCAAATCACGTCCGATCACGGCTTCGATCTCGCGCACGACCTCGACCGGCTGGCGCCGCTGGTCGCGGAACTCAACGCGACCGGTTGCCGCGTGTCGCTGTTCGTCGACGCGGGCACCATCGATGGTTTGCAGCAGGCGCGCGCGATCGGCGTGGCGCGCGTGGAGATCTATACCGGGCCGTACGCGCATGCTTTCGCGAAAGGCGACGCCGACGCGGAACTGGCGCGTTGCGCGGACACCGCCGCCCACGCTACCGCGGCAGGACTCGCGGTGAATGCAGGCCACGATCTCAATCAGCAAAACCTCGGCGCCTTCCGGCATGCCATTCCGCAGCTGGCAGAAGTTTCGATCGGACACGCGCTGATCAGCGAAGCGTTGTACGACGGACTCGCGCCCACCGTGCGACGCTATCTTTCGATCCTCGCCTGAGCGCAAAAAAATGCCGCGCAGTGCGCGGCATTTGCGCAAGATCAGTAGAGCTTTTTCAGTCGGGGTTGTTGCCGTTCTTGCCCTTGCCGTGGGTGATGAAGCCCACGTGCACCATGCCGGCGTCCTTCGCTTCCTGCATCACTTTCCAGATGATGCGGTAAGGCGTGGTCTTGTCGGCGCGGATGTCGAGCTCCGGCTGCGGCGTGTTGCTCGCCTCGGCGCGCAACTTGGCGGACAGGATGGCGTCGCTGATCGGGCTGTCGTTCCAGTACAGCGTGCCGTCGGCTTCGACCGCGAGATCGATCGGCGGCACGTCGATCGGCACCGGCTTGGTATTGGGATCGGCACGCGGCAGGTCGACCTTGACCTTGTGCGACATCAGCGGCGCCGTGATCATGAAGATGATCAGCAGCACCAGCATGACGTCGGCCAGCGGGGTCACATTGATTTCTGCGCGCGGGATGTCGCTTCCCGAGTTGTCGCCAAGACTCATCGCCATGACGTCAGATCCTCACTTCTCGAAGCCGATTTTCTGCACGTTGTAGCGACGTGCCTCGGCCATCACTTCGGCCAGATAGTTGTACTGGGTCTCGTCCGTCGCCTTGATATGCACCTGCGGCTGCTGGTCCAGCGTCTTGGCGCCGATGGTGGCCAGCTGCGCCTGCAGGTCGACGTTGCTGATCGGCACGTTGTCCCAGGTCATCGTGCCGTCGGCCTGGATGAACAGCGTATGCGGCGTGATCTCGTCAGGCTTCGAGTTCGGATTGGGCTGTGGCAGGTCGATCTTGATGTTGTGCTGCACCAGCGGCGCCGTGATCATGAAGATCACCAGCAACACCAGCATCACGTCGATCAGCGGCGTGATGTTGATATCGGCGACGGGACCGCCGCCGCTATTGGTACTCATGCCCATGAACGAGCCCTCTTACTTCTTGGCCGCTGGCGGGGTGGCGGTCGCCGTCGTCTGGCGCGGAATCGCAGTATTGCCGGTCTCGACGCGCGCACCGGTGGAGAAGAAGTCGTGCAGGTCGTGCGCGAACTCGTCGAAGTGCGCGATGGTGACGCGGTTGGCGCGCGAATAGGCGTTGTACGCGATCACCGCGGGGATGGCGGCGAACAGGCCGATGGCGGTCATGATGAGCGCCTGGCCGACCGGGCCGGCCACCGCCGAGATCGAGGACTCGCCGCTGGCGCCGAGGTTGATCAGGGCGTAGTAGATGCCCATCACGGTACCCAGCAGGCCCACGAACACCGCGGC
Source organism: Rhodanobacteraceae bacterium (assembly GCA_030167125.1). Lineage (NCBI taxonomy): Bacteria > Pseudomonadati > Pseudomonadota > Gammaproteobacteria > Lysobacterales > Rhodanobacteraceae > Rhodanobacteraceae bacterium. The sequence goes on along the minus strand of CP126531.1, from coordinate 2,844,702 downwards.
GGAACCGACCGTCGCGAGCAGCGTGAGGCCACCCTCGAGGTTGCGGCTTTCGCGATCGACGGCCTGGCGCAGCGCGCGGTCGACGAACTCGGAGCGATTCAACGCCTCGACCATGCGGCTGCCTTCATGCCGCTGGTGGTGCGCGGCGGCCGAGGCGGCGTCCAGTGCGATCTTCGAGAACGGCTCGGAACGCGGCTGCTTTTCCATCACGCGGACGGCGTCCTGCGCGGAAGGGGTGTCCCAGAATTTCTGGATCACCTTGTCCATGCGCGAGCGGATCAGCGCATTGCGGATCGCGATCGCGATGATGAAGTACCACGATGAGATCGACATCAGCACCAGCACGACCAGCACGATGAAGTCGATCGCATGGTCCAGCGGATGGCTCAGGATTTCGTGGAGAAAGTGACTCGCGCCGACCTGTTGGAGGGCTTGCGCGTTGGCATTGCCGACAGGTGCGGCGGCGGCGGAGGCTGCTTCTTGGATCATGGCGCTACCCTTCCTTCAAGTTGTAGCAAAGTGGAACGTTGGTTGAAGAACTCTAACGGATGGAAATCTGAAGAGCGTGAAATCTACATGACGCCTTGGAGGCTGAAGTTGACCGGTACCCGGACCACGCCACCGGCGGCCTTGCCGTTGTGGACGCCGGGATTGAACTTCCATTTGCGCGCGGCTTCCTCGGCAGCCCGGTCGAGTTCGCGGTAACCACTCGACTTCTCGACGCTGACGTCGGTTACTTCGCCCGCGGCGTTGACGGTGATGTCGAGGATCACCATGCCCTGGTGTCCTTGGCGTGCCGCTTGCACCGGATACTGCGGCGGATTGCGGTTCTTGTAGCTGATGTCGATCGACGCGGCCACATCCGCGGGCGGCGGCGGCGGCGCCGGCGGACGCGGCGGCGCGGCCGGAGTCGACATCACCGTTTGCTGCTGTGGCGGCGGCGGTGCCGGAGGCGGCGGCATCGGCGGCGGCTTCTGGATCTTGATTTCCTTCGGCGGCGGCTGCTTCGGCGGTTCCGGTGGTGGCGGCGGCGGCGGTGGCGGCGGCGGCGGCGGTGGAATGAACTGCACCCGCACGATGGCCTGCTTGTTTTCCTTCTTCGCGTTCGGTGGCGCCGCCGGTGCAAGCAGCATGATGATGATGCCGGCGTGCAATGCGATCGCGAATGCAATCGCGATCGTGCGCCACCAACTGAAAGGTTTGGCTCGAGCCGACGTACGTGCCATCGTGTATTTGAACCAGTCGCTGACCTTGAGGGCCCCACTGCGGTCGCCGTTCCGGTCCGGAGCGGCTCCGCAGCCAAGGCGGCGGAAAAGTCTGAAACGTTACACCAGCGTGACGACTTTGCCTAGTGGCAAGAGCCAATATTTGTGTTGCGCCGCATGGATCACTTGTGGCCCATTTGCTTCAGGGTACGCTGCGCGTCGGCGCGCGTTTCCGGATCCTGTTCGGCCTGTTCGTACGCGGCCCGCGCCGCGGCCTTGTCCTTCAAGGCGAGTTCGGCATTGCCGAGCGTGAGGTACGCAGCACCCATGCGCTTGAAACCGCCTTTCGCGATCGCCTGCTTGAGCGCATCGCGCGCTTCCTTGTGGCGGCCGAGTTGTTCCAGCATCTGGCCGCGCAGGAAATCGACTTCGCCTGTCTTCGCATCGGGCGCGGCCTTGCCGTAGGCGTCGACCGCATTCTTGTAATCGCCCGCGATGGCGTAGGAATCCCCCAGCAGCTTGTAGCTGTCGTAGCCCGGCTGGATGATGCCCTTGCTCATGCCTTCCTGCAGGACCCCGACGGCCTTCATCGCATTGGCCTTGGGGTTCTGGCTGTTCTGGCCAAGGTTGTCGTACATCTTGGCCATGTTCATGTAACCGGCCTGGTCCTTGATCTGGCCGTTGGCGCGCGCGCGTTCGAGCAGCGCCAGCGCCTTCTGATCCTGGTGCGCGTTGATGTAGATCGCGATGACGTTCTGCAGCAGGGTGCTGTTGTTGGGATCCTTGGCCAGCGCGGCCTCCGCCAGCTTGGCCGCATCGTCGTACTTGTCCATCGCGAAGTCGCTGGCCATCTCGATCTGATCCCAGCTCGGCTGCGGCTTGTCGCTCAGCGATTTGGCCTTCTGGATGGCCGCGACCGCCTGCGGATATTTCTGCAGGCGGTAGTAGGCGTTGCCTTGCAGCGCGTACACGTCCGCGGACTGTGCGCCGCTCTCCTTGTTCCAGGTCTCCAGTGTCGTCAACGCGTCGCTGTAGTCCTCGTCCGCGATGTACATCTGCGCGAGGGTTTCGAGTCCTTGGAAGTAGCTGTCGTTGTCGAGCGCGTTGGAATCGAGCGCCTGCTTCTGCAGCGCGATCGCACCCTTGGTATCACCACCGCGGTACTTCACCTGTGCGAGACCCAGCATGGCCAGCGCCTTGGCGTAGGCGCTGCTGCTCGAATCGGCGATCGGTTGCAGATCCTTGAGCGCCGTCGCGGAGTCTCCGCTGTTGGCAGCCGCGAGTCCCTCGTTGAGGCCCTTCGCCTCCTTGGGATCGACGCCGATGTTTTTCGGCTGCTTGCGCGTGGCGTTGGGATACTTGGTTTCCTGCTTGCCCTGCTTGGCGGATTTTTGTTGCTGCTGCTGGTCGCACTTGTGTTGCAGCATCTGGATGTCGGAACACTGCTGGCCGTTCGTTCCGCCCATTTGCGCGGAGGCAACCGCCGGCAGGAACGCCAGGGCGAAAGCGGAGCACATGCCACAAACCAGCCAACGGGTCTCGACCTTCATCAGAACGCCTCTGCTAAGAGCCATGCGTGCGAACGGGGAGGGTGAGAGTAGCGCGGGCCGTACGCAAAGCTCAAGTACCGGGCAGCCCGACGTTCATGCACACCGTTTCGATGCCTTTTAGACGTCCAGATTGCCGACCCGCAGCGCGTTGTTCTCGATGAACTCGCGCCGCGGTTCCACCACGTCGCCCATCAAGGTCGAGAAGATCTGGTCGGCCTCGAGCGCGTCCTCGATGCGCACCTGCAACAGGCGCCGCGTATCGGGGTTGACGGTGGTTTCCCAAAGCTGCTCCGGATTCATTTCACCGAGGCCCTTGAAGCGTTGGATCTGGCGTCCCTTCTTCGCTTCCTCGAACAGCCACGCGCGTGCCTCGCCGAAGCTGCCGACCGCCTGCTGCGCGTTGCCGCGGCGAATCTCCGCGCCGGCCGTACCGTGCGCATGCAGCGCGCGGGCCACTTCCAGCAACGGCCTGAAATCGGCACCGGAGAAGAAACTGCGTGGCAGCACCCAGGTATGTTCCGAACCATGTTGCGCGCGCCGCAGCAACCATGCGGCGGGATGCTCGCCCGCAGCTTCGCGAAAATCGAGCCGGAACTGCGGACGCCCCAAGCCCGTGGCATTGAGTTTGGACGTCAAGCCGTCCGCCCACGCACGCATGGCGGCAAGGTCATTCCACATGCCGTCTTCGAGCGGCGCGTATTCCAGCATCGCGGTGAACACGCCGGCATCGCCGCGTTGTGCGAGCCGTCCGATCTGGTCGAGGCCCGCCTGGTATTGACGCAGCAAGGCTTCCAGTGCCGCGCCTTCAATCGCGGCCGCACCGTTGCCCGGAATCCAGGCGGCGTCCTGCACCGCGCTGGCGATCAGATATTCGTTCAGCGCCGCGTCGTCCTTCAGATACAACTCGTTCTTGCCCTGCTTGATCTTGTACAGCGGCGGCAGCCCGATGTAGACGTGACCGCGTTCGATCAGCTCCGGCATCTGGCGATAAAAGAAGGTGAGTAGCAGGGTGCGGATGTGCGAGCCGTCCACGTCCGCGTCGGTCATGATGATGATGCGGTGGTAGCGCAGCTTTTCGACGTTGAATTCATCCTTGCCGATTCCGGTGCCCAGCGCCGTGATCAGGGTGCCCACTTCGGCGGAATTGAGCATCTTGTCGAAGCGCGCCTTCTCGACGTTGAGGATCTTGCCCTTGAGTGGCAACACGGCCTGGGTCTTGCGATTGCGCCCCTGCTTGGCCGACCCGCCCGCAGAATCACCCTCGACCAGGAACAGTTCGGACAGCGCGGGATCCCGTTCCTGGCAGTCGGCCAATTTGCCGGGCAGCCCCGCGATGTCGAGCGCCCCCTTGCGACGCGTCAGCTCGCGGGCCTTGCGCGCAGCCTCGCGCGCGCGCGCCGCATCGACCACCTTGCCGGCGATGAGTTTGGCATCGCCGGGATTCTCCTGAAGGTATTCCTCGAGTTTGGTGTTGACGGCCTGCTCGACGATGCTCTTCACCTCGGACGAAACCAGTTTGTCCTTGGTTTGCGAGGAGAATTTTGGGTCGGGCACCTTGACCGAGAGCACAGCGATCAGGCCTTCGCGCATGTCGTCGCCCGACAATGCGACCTTGGAGTTCTTGGCCAATCCGGTCTGTTCGATGTAATTGCTGAGCGTTCGCGTCAAAGCGCTGCGAAATCCCGTCAAATGCGTGCCGCCATCCTTCTGTGGGATATTGTTGGTGAAGCAGAAGATCGATTCCTGGTAGCCGTCGGTCCACTGCATCGCCAATTCGACGGTCGTATCGCCCGATTGGCTGCTGAAGCCGATCGCATTGGGATGCAGCGGGGTCTTGAGCTGCGAAAGGTGCTTGACGAAGGCGCGTATGCCACCCTCGTACTCGAACACATCTTTTTTCGCAACCCTTTGATCCTCAAGGGTTATTTTGACGCCCGAGTTAAGGAATGCCAGTTCACGCAGGCGCTTGGCGAGGATCTCGTACTGGAACTCGATATGGGTGAAGGTTTCTGAACTCGGCAGGAAGCGCACCATAGTCCCGCGACGCTCGGTCTGGCCGATTTCGCGCAGGGGGAACAAGGGTTCACCCAAGCGATATTCCTGCCGATATTCCTTGCCGTTCTGATAAATGGTGAGCCAAAGGTGCTCGCTGAGCGCATTCACTACTGACACGCCCACGCCGTGCAGGCCACCCGAGACCTTGTAAGAGTTGTTGTCGAATTTGCCGCCGGCGTGCAGCACCGTCATCACCACCTCGGCACTTGAGCGGCCTTCTTCCGGGTGAATGTCCACCGGAATGCCGCGGCCATTGTCCGCCACGCTCACTGTGCCATCGTCATGGATGGTGACTTCAATGTGGTCGCAATAACCCGCCAAAGCCTCGTCGATGGCGTTGTCCACCACCTCGAACACCATGTGGTGCAAGCCGGTGCCATCGTCGGTATCGCCGATGTACATGCCAGGACGCTTGCGAACGGCCTCGAGCCCCTTCAGGACTTTGATGCTGCTGGAATCGTAGGTCTCATTCATGATCAAGGAATCTCTGGGGTGCGAGAGCAACAAAAAACGTTTCATTATAGCCGCTCGGCAGGACCCTTCCGGCTACGGATGGAGCGGCTCGCAAGCGGAGCGTTTCACGTGGAACAACCGAGCGCTCGCATCCAGGTGATTCGAATCCGGTGGTTGAGTCGCGGTAAGCCAACATTGTGGGGCGGCCTCCCGGAGCCATTGAACGACACGCGTGGCGTGGGGCGCGTCCAGCTCGGATTCCAGATCATCGAGGCACAGCAGGGGGTATTCGCCAATGCTGTCCTTGAGCCAGCGCGTGAGCGCCAAGGTGCAGACCAAGGCGGCCGCCTTCGCCTGACCCCGTGACAGGTGCTCGCGTTTGGCAATCTCGCCAAACACCAGCGTCCAGTCTGCACGATGGGCGCCATATCGGGTGAATCCCGCTTCCCTGTCGCGGTCGCGCGTGTCCGCCAGCTGGTTTTCCAGCCCGCCTTGTACATCCCAGCCTGCACGATAGTCGATGTGGACGTTCCCCAGTTCCGGAACCAGGGAGGCTGCTTCCTGGGCGATGTAGCGCTCCAATCCTGCCAGGCAACGCGCGCGCAATGCATGGATTTGCCGTGCTACACGGTCCATATCGTGTTCCCACGAAGCAAAGTCGCTGGGCAGAGCCCGCTGTCGAAGCAGGGCATTGCGCTGGCGTAAAGCCCTGCGCCACGCCCGCCAAAGAACCAAGGATGCGTGTTCCACGTGGAACACACCCCAATCCAGGAACCCGCGCCGCTCCTCTGCAGGCCCGAGGAGCAATGTCTGGCTGTCCGGACCGAAATACACCACCGGGCAAGCTTCGAACAACGGCGCCAAATTGGGCAAATCCTGACCATTGAGGCGTCCCCGCCAAGCGTCATCCTTCCGGGCCAGGCCGAGCTTCACCTTTTGCCCGGATCGACGGGCTTCCGCGTAAACCAGGTAATCGTTTGCACCGTGGCGTTTGGGGGCTGCTCGACCGCCCGCCCTGAAGGACCGCCCATGCGAGAGGATGTAGGCGGCCTCCAGCAACGTAGTCTTGCCGGCACCGTTGGGACCAATCAGCCAATTGATGCCGGGACCGGGTGCGAAGCTTACATGCTCGAAACAACGGAGGTTGTCCGCGCGCAGCAGTTCAATGTTCACGGACCCGCTTCGTCTTCCCGCCGGTGTTTACAGCCGCAACGGCATCACGACGTGTTGCGCTTCCTGGCTGGATACGCCACGAAGCAGGCAGCTCGATTGGGCGTCGCGCAACTGCAACTGCACGTTCGCCTCATCCAACGCGCCCAAGGCGTCCAGCAAATAGCCCACGTTGAAGCCGATCGCTACGTCGGCAACCTTGGTGTCCGCTTCGATTTCCTCAAAAGCCTCTTCCTGCTCGGGGTTGTGGGCAATGATGCGCAGACACCCCGGCGCGACTTCCAGGCGCACGCCGCGATATTTTTCGTTCGACAGAATGGCGGCACGCTGCAGCGCATTGCGGAGTCCGTCGCGGTCGATCTTGACGACCTTGTCCGCGCCAAGCGGCACGACCGCTTCGTAATCGGGAAACCGGCCGTCGATCAATTTGGAGGTGAACACCACATCCGAGCGGCGCACCCGCAGATGATTGCTCGAAAATTCGATTTCAACGGGGTTGTCGGCATTCTCGAACAAGCCCTGCAACTCCGTAACGCCCTTGCGGGGAATGATCAGTTGGCGGGTGCTGCCAGCGGGCCTGTCCAGCGTCGTCTGGGCCATCGCCATTCGATGCCCATCCGTGGCCACGCAGCGCAGCTCGGCACCGCGAAGGTCCAGCAGCAATCCATTGAGGTAATACCGGACGTCCTGGTTGGCCATCGCGAAGGAGGTGCGTTCCATCAGGCGCCGCAAGGTACCTTCGGGCAGGGAAACCTTGTCGGTGACTTCGATTTCGTCGTTGTTCGGAAATTCCTCGGCGGGCAGGGTCGCCAAGGTGTAACGGCTGCGTCCCGCGTGCATGACGACGCGGTCGCCCTTGAGTTCGACGCCCACGTTCACGCCGTCGGGCAGGGCGCGGACCAGATCAAACCATTTCCTGGCCGGGATCGTGGTCTCTCCGGGCTCCTTCATTTCCACTGCGGTACTGGCACGCATCTCGACTTCGAGATCGGTCCCCGTCAACGACAGGCGGCCATCCTTTACTTGCACAAGCAGGTGGGCAAGAACCGGCAGGGTCTGCCTGCGCTCGACCACACCGACGACCTGCTGCATGGGTTTGAGCAAGGTTTCCCGCTGAGTGCTGAAGCGCATGTCTGGTCCCCGAGGGCGTAATCTTTAACTGGATTTACTTGTAAACAAGCTGGTAGAAGCAGGCCGTGTTGAAAACTGAAACTTCAGAAATAGTTTTTAGAAATCATATGTTTGCGCATAAAACTTGGTCAAGAGTCAGCTTGTGTTTCCGGTGTACGAATTGTGGATGATTTGGTGACGAACAGCCATCCCATTCTTGTCCACAAGTTTACCCGGTCAATATCCGGATCAATTTGTCCCAGTCCTGGCGCAAGCGCATATCGGTGTCGCAGAGGCTGCGGATCTTCTTGCAGGCATGCATGACCGTGGTGTGGTCCTTGCCGCCGAAGGCCTCGCCGATTTCGGGCAGGCTGTGCTCGGTCAATTCCTTGGCCAACGCCATGGCGATCTGGCGCGGCCGGGCCAGCGAGCGCACCCGGCGCTGCGAGAGCAGGTCGGAAAGGCGCAACTGGTAATAGTCGGCGACCGTCTTCTGGATGTTCTGGATGGTGATGGCGCGCGCGTGAACGTTGAACAGGTCGCGCAGCGTTTCCTGCACCAGTTCCATCGTGATGCCGCGACCGGACAGGTTGGCCTGCGCGGCGACGGTGTTCAGTGCGCCCTCGAGTTCGCGCACATTGGAGCGGATGCGACGCGCCAGCAGCAACGCCACGTCACCCGGCAACGGAATGCCGCGGGTCTGCGCCTTTTCCAGCAGGATCGCGGCGCGGGTTTCGAAATCAGGCGGTTCGATCGCGACCGACAAACCCCAACCGAGGCGGGATTTCAGGCGCAGCTCGAGATTGTCCACCTCCTTCGGATACCGGTCGCAGGTCAGGATGATCTGCTGGCGCGATTCATAGAGCGTGTTGAAGGTGTGGAAGAACTCTTCCTGGGTCGCATCCTTGCCGGCGAAGAACTGGATGTCGTCGATCAGCAATGCGTCGACCGAACGGAAGCGATGCTTGAAGTCATCCATGTTCTTGTTGCGCAGCGCCGTGATCATCATCTCGGTGAAGCGCTCGGAGTGCACGTACAGCAACTTCATCGACGGGTTGTGCTTCAGCATCAGGTTGCCCGCCGCCTGCATCAGATGGGTCTTGCCGAGGCCGGTGCCGCCGTACAGCAGGAGCGGGTTGTAGGCGCGCCCGGGGTTCTGCGCTACCTGCATCGCGGCAGCCTTGCCGAGCTGGTTGGATTTGCCCTCGACAAAATTGTCGAAGGTGTAGTGCGGGTCGATGTTGTGTTGTTGCGAGTGTGCGGGTGTTCCTTGGGCGAGCGCTGGTGCCGCCGACGACTTGGCAACGGGCGTCAGGGAGCCCACTTCGAGCTTCAGTGGCACGGGGTGTCCCGCGAGTGCGGACAGGGTGCCCTCGATGCGCGTCAGGTATTCGTTGCGCACGAATTCCAGCGTGTAGCTGTTCGGCGCCAGCAGCCGCAACATGCCATCGTCATAGCGCGCCTGCAGCGGCTGCAGCCAGGTGTGCAGCACGCCCGGCTCGATTTCACCTTCGAGCCTGGCGAGGCAGCGTTGCCAAAGATCGCTCATGGAGTCCGCGCAAAACCATCAGGAACGCCGACGTGCAAACACGCGCGGCAGAACAAGGGAGTCTATCAGGCTGCCGCAAACCTGCGAACGCGTCGTCGTCTTCGACGATCGTTACCCGCTCGGGATTGACTGGCGACCGCGTTCAACCCTAAAATCCGCGGTCTTTTTCCATGTCTGACCCGCCTTGCGCGGGCATCCCGCTGCGGAGTCACCCATGAAACGCACCTACCAGCCCAGCGTGCTCAAGCGCGCCCGCACCCACGGTTTCCGCGCGCGCATGAAAACTGCCGACGGCCGCAAGGTACTGTCCGCGCGTCGCGCCAAGGGTCGCAAGCGTCTGATCCCGTAAGCGCGCCGGCATGGCCGGCTTGCCGCCCGCTGCGCGGCTGCGCCGTGCTTCCGATTTCGCCGCGTTGCGGAACGCCGAGCGCTGGCAGGGAAGGCACTTCCTGTTGCGTTGGCTCGCATTACCCGAAGGGAGCGCGCGGTTGGGCCTCGCGGTCTCGCGCAAGGTCAGCAAGCGCGCGGTGGAGCGCAACCGGATCAAGCGTGTCGTTCGCGAATCCTTCCGGGCCGAACGCGAGGGATTGCCGGCGCTGGATATCCTGGTCATCCCGCGTGCGTCGGCAGCCGGTACTCCGAACCCCGTGTTGTTTGCCGATCTCGGGCTTGCCTGGTGCAAGCTCAAAACATTGAAGCAAACGGCCACACCCGGCACAATCGGCGGCTGACTTGCTCCGGGCCTTAAGCGCCCCAGCCCGAGTTCCCCAGTGATCAATCAAACACGCACCCTGCTGGTCGTGGCGTTGTTCTTCGTTGCCTACCTGCTGTGGCAGGCCTGGCAACACGACTATCCTTCCGTGCCGCCTCCGGCGCCGCCCGCGTCCGCGCAGGTTGCCGCGACGGCGTCCGCCGTGCCGGAAGCCGCTTCGATCCCGACCGCTGCAGGCAGCGTTGCGGCACCGCCCACGGAGGTGACGACACCCGCCGGCAACCCCAGTGCCAGTCCGACGCCGAAGCAGGATCTCGTCACCGCCAGCAACGACGTGTTGAAACTCACGATCGATCCGCGTGGCGGCACGATCGTCGGCGCGGCGTTGCTCGATTACCCGCAGCAGGTCAAGCGCGGCAGCCCGCCGGTGCAGTTGCTGGACGATGCAACCGCGAACTATTACGTGGCGCAGGACGGCCTGATCGGCGCGAACGGCAGCGCCGCGCCCAATCACCTCGCTGAGTTCAAGCCCCAAGCGACTTCGTATTCGTTGGAGTCGGGGCAGAAGCAGGTCGTGGTCACGCTGACATGGGACGATGCCGCCACCGGCCTCAGCGTCGTCAAGCGTTACACGCTGACCCGCGGCAGTTATGTCGTCGAACTCTCGCAACAGGTCGAAAACCACGGCAGCAAAACGTGGCAAGGCAACACGTATGAACAGCTCGACCGGATCGAGCCGCCGCCGCCGCCCAAGCACCTGCTCGAGTTCTACAACCCCGACAGCTACGCGTTCACCGGCGCCGCCTGGTACAGCGACAAGTACAACAAGCTGAAATTCGGCGACTTCGAAAAGGATCCGCTGCACGCGAGCGTCACCGGCGGCTGGATCGCGATGAGCCAGCGCTTCTTCGTGGCGGCGTGGATTCCGGATGCCAAGCTGGCGCAGCAATTCGGCAGTGTGGAAACGCCGGCCGCCGATGCGAACGGCAAACCGCGTTATTTGATCCGCAGCGTCGGTCCGGGCTTCTCGGTGGCGCCGGGCGCCAGCGCGACGCGTACCTCGCGCCTGTATGTCGGCCCGAAACTGCAGGATCGGCTCGGCGACGTGGCGCCCGGCCTTGACCGCACGGTCGATTACGGCATGTGGACCTTCATCGCGCAGCCGATGTTCAAGCTGCTCGCGTTCCTGCATAAGCTGGTGGGCGCGTGGGGCCTCGCGATCATCGTGCTGGTGCTGCTGATCCAGGCCGCGACCTGGAAACTCACCGAGGCGCAGTACAAGGCCGGTGCGCGGATGCGCAAACTGCAGCCGCGCCTGAAGGCGCTGAAGGAGCGCTTCGGCGACGACAAGCAGAAGTACCAGCAGGCAATGATGGAGCTGTACAAGAAGGAGAAGATCAACCCTATGGCGGGCTGCCTGCCGGCGCTGATCACCTTCCCGATCTTCTTCGCGCTGTATTACGTGCTGATCTTCAGCGTCGAATTGCGCCACGCGCCGTTCCTGTGGATTCCCGACCTCTCGGCCGCCGATCCGCTGTTCATCCTGCCGGTCGTGTACGCGTTGACCATGCTGGGGCAGCAGTTCCTGACGCCGGTGCAGGGCATGGATCCGACCCAGGCGCGGATCATGAAGGCGATGCCGGTGCTGTTCGCCGTGTTGTTCTTCTTCTTCCCGGCGGGTCTCACGCTCTATTACGTGGTGCGCGGCATCTGCATGCTCGGCCAGCAGTGGTACATCACCCGCAAGATCGACCGGGCCGACGCGCGCGCGCGCGCGTGATGGCGCGCCGCCATGCGCGAGCCCGCTGAAACCATTGTTGCCGTCGCGACCCCGAACGGGCGCGGCGGCATCGGCGTGGTGCGAGTGTCGGGCGGCGCGGCGCGTGCGATTGCGAAGACTGTCTGCGGTTTCGAGCCGTCACCGCGCCGCGCGCGGCTGATCGACTTCCATGATGCCAAGGGTGCGACGATCGATCGCGGCCTCGCACTGTTTTTTGCCGCACCGCACTCCTTCACCGGCGAAGACGTGCTGGAACTGCATGCGCATGGCAGCCCGGTGGTGCTGGATGCGCTGGTGCGGCGCGCCTGCGGGCTCGGCGCGCGGCCCGCGCGCGCGGGCGAATTTTCCGAACGCGCGTTCCTGAATGGCAAACTCGACCTGACGCAGGCCGAAGCCGTCGCCGACCTGATTGCCGCACGTTCCGAAGCGCAGGCACGCGCCGCGCTGCGTTCGCTGGACGGTGAATTTTCGCGGCGCGTCGAAGCGCTGGTGCAGACGGTCGTGCAGCTGCGCGTCGAAGTGGAAGCGGCGATCGACTTTTCCGACGACGCATCGGAGAGCGCGTCGTTGCCGAAGCTGAAACGCCTGTTCGCGGCGGCCGACGAGCAATTCGGCGCGTTGTTGCTGGCAACGCGCAACGGCGCACGCCTCGCGCGCGGCATGCACGCCGTGATCGTGGGTGCGCCGAACGTCGGCAAGTCGAGCCTGCTCAACGCGTTGGCCGGCAGCGAGCGCGCCATCGTCACGGACATTCCCGGCACCACGCGCGACGTGCTGCGCGAGTCGGTCGTGTTCGACGGCGTCGAACTCACGCTCGCGGATACTGCGGGGCTGCGCGAGTCGGCCGATGTGGTGGAAGGCGAAGGCATCCGCCGGGCGCGCGTGGAATTGGCCCGCGCCGATCTGGTGCTGGTCGTGGTGGAGCGCGGGGAACAACACGCGCTGGAAACCATGCTCGCGGGAATGCCCGAAAGCGTGGCGCGCATCGTGGTGATCAACAAGATCGACCTCGACGGCGTCGCGCCTTCGCGCGCTGAAACAGGCGGCATAGTGACGATCGCGCTGTCGGCGCGCACCGGCGCCGGGCTCGACCTGCTGCGCGACGAGCTGAAACGCGTCGCGGTGGGCGAGGAGGTCGAAGGTGCCTTCAGCGCGCGCAGCCGCCACATTCACGCGCTCGAACGCGCGGGCGGACATCTCAACGCCGCGCGGAGCGCCCTCGTGGCAGCCACGCCCGAATTGATCGCCGAGGATCTGCGCGCCGCGCAACAGGCACTGGGTGAAATCACGGGCAGCTTCACCAACGAGGATCTGCTCGGCGCGATCTTCTCGACGTTCTGCATCGGCAAATGACCACAGGACGTGGTCATCCCGTGCAGGCCATGGATGGCCGTTGACACGGGATCCAGAACCCAGTCGTTGGTCATCCCGGACAGCACATGGACGTGCGTTGATCCGGGATCCAGTAGTCCAGGATTCGCGTTGCAGCGGCACCGGAAATTCCTTGAAATTCCGCCACCAAGGCGGCGCGATGCGGTTGCTACGCCGCAAACACCGCTGCTACAATTCCAAAGCTCGATTGCAAGGTTTCAGGCGGGTCGAAAGGCGCGCTCAGGTGGCGGAACATGGACAACTCCCTGGCCGCCGGCAGGCGGCTCGCGATGCAGGTGGTGTTGGCGCAGGTCGCGGTGGCCGTCATCGCGGGTTTGGCGTTCCTGGCGCGCGGGATTCCGTCCGCCGTGGGTGCGCTGGCCGGGGGCTTGGTGGTCGCCATTGGCACGGCCCTGCTCGCGCTGCCGGTGTTTGCGCCGGCGCTGGCGGGGGGCGGGACGATGCTGGCGCGGTTCGCTTTTGGAACCTTGCTGAAATGGATCGTGGTGATCGTCGGGTTCTATCTGATCCTGGCGTACTGGAGGCTACCGGCGCTGCCGGCGTTGATCGGTCTGGTGGCCGCGCTGTTGGTCAATCTGGTGGTTCTGGGAATCAAGAGACGCTGAAGGCGCCGCGCGCCGGCAGCGCGCGCCATGAAGTGCGACGAACGAGGATGAGTGAGTGAGTGCCGAGTCGGGCGGTGAGAATTTCACCCAATACATCCAGCATCACCTGACGTTCTGGAATGCGCCGGAGCACGCCGGCGCCTTGGCGTCGCTGCACGTCGACACGCTGATCATGTCGTGCGTGCTGGGCGCGATCTTCCTCTTCTGGTTCTGGTGGTTCGCGCGCCGCGCGACCTCCGGCGTGCCCGGCAAGGGCCAGGCCTTCGTCGAACTCGCGCTCGAATTCATCGATGGCCAGGTGAAGGACGCCTGGCATGGCAGCCGCAAGTTCCTGGGTCCGCTGGCGCTGACGATCTTCTTCTGGATCCTGTTTATGAACCTCATGGACGTGCTGCCGGTGGACCTGATCCCGGCCGCGGCGGAAGCGACCGGCGCCGAACACTTCCGCCCGGTACCGACGGCCGACGTCAACATGACGTTTGCGATGTCGCTCTCCGTCCTGATCCTGACGCTGTTCTACGGAATGAAGGCCAAGGGCATCGGCGGTTATGTCAAGGGTGCGGTCTCGCACCCGTTCGTATCGAAGAACGTCTTCGTGAAGGTGCTGCTGGCGCCTTTCAACATTCTGATGTTCACCATTGAGATGGTGACCCAGCCGGTCAGCTTGGCGCTTCGTCTTTTCGGAAACATCTTTGCGGGCGACCTGCTGTTCATGCTGATCGCCGGTCTGATGACCCGCTTCATTTCGCTGTGGTATCCCGTTGGCATCATCGGCTATGTCGCATGGAGCTTCGTCGAGCTCCTGATCATCCTTATCCAGGCCTTCATCTTCATGTATCTCGCCGTCACCTACATCGCGATGGCGCAACAGCACCACTGAACGCGGCACCGCCGCCAACCTCTTTTCACCACGACGTTCTACCGGGAGATTCAAATGGAACAACTGATTGCACTCATCCAGGCCAACACCGCCATCGCGGCCGGCCTCATGATCGGCCTCGGCGCGCTGGGCGCCTGCATCGGCATGGGCGTGATGGGTTCGAAGTACCTCGAATCGATGGCGCGCCAGCCCGAGTTGAGCCCGATGCTCACGGGGCGCATGTTCCTGCTGGTCGGCCTGATCGACGCCGACTTCTTCATCAGCCTGGCCATCGCGATGTTCTTCGCGTTCGCCAATCCGCTGCTGACCTCGGCCCTGACCCACGCCGCGGCATTGCCCCACTGACGGCTTCGCGTCCGAGTATCTGAAACCGTTGCGGGAGCATAGCGATGGAGATCAATGCAACCCTGATCGGCGAAGTGATCGCGTTCCTGATCATGGTCACGCTCACGGTCAAGTTCGTCTGGCCGCCGTTGACCAATGCGATCGAGGAGCGCCAGCGCAGGATCGCCGAAGGCCTTGAAGCCGCCGACCGCGCGCGCAAGGAACTCGCCGCCGCGGACGACAAGGCCGCCGAAGAGGTGAAGAACGCGCGCGCGGAAGCCGCCGGCATCATCGAACGCGCCAACCAGCAGGCCGCGCAGATCGTCGACAAGGCGCGCGCGGATGCGTTGCTGGAAGCGGCACGGCAGAAGGCGCAGGCGCAGGCCGACATCGAGAACATGGCCCACCGTGCGCGCGCCGAATTGCGCGGGCAGGTGGCCACGCTCGCGGTGCAGGGTGCCGAGAAGATCCTCGGCCGAGAAGTCGACGCTTCGACGCACAAGGCGTTGCTCGATGAGCTGGTCTCCGGAATCTGATCCATGACGCAGCCCCTGACCATCGCCCGTCCCTACGCCCGCGCAGCGTTCGAAATCGCATCCGCGAGCGGCGCGCAGAACGCGTGGGCGGAAAAGCTGGCGTTCGCGGCGGAGGTCGCGGTGGAACCGCAAGTCGCAGCGCTGTTCGGCGATCCGCGACTGCTGCCGCAGGCACTGGCGTCGCTGTTCGTGCGCCAGGGCGAGCCCGCGGATTCGGAGTTCGCGCGCTTCGTGGGTGTGCTGGCCGACAACGGGCGCCTGCGCGAACTGCCGGAAATCGCCGCGCTGTTCGAACAGATGAAGCGCGATGCCGAGCACGTGCTGAAAGTGCACGTGCGCAGCGCGGTGCCGCTGGACGACGGTGAAACCGCGCGGCTCATCGAAGCACTCAAGCGGCGCTTCAACAGCGACATCCAACTCGAGCGCAGCATCGATCCTTCGGTGCTGGGCGGTGCAGTGATCGATGCCGGCGAAACGGTGATCGATGGTTCATTGAAGAGCCGCCTCGCCAAACTCGAAACCGCATTGACGAATTGATTCGCGACAATTGAAGGCGGTGCCGCAGCAGCGGCGCACGCAACAGGAAAACATCATGGCCACCACACTCAATCCTTCCGAAATCTCAGAGCTGATCAAGAGCCGCATCGAGCAGTTCAAGCTCTCCGCGGAAACGCGCAACGAAGGCACACTGACCAGCGTGTCGGACGGCATCGTGCGTATCCACGGCCTGAACGACGTGATGGCCGGCGAAATGATCGAACTGCCTGGCGACACCTACGCGCTGGCGCTGAACCTCGAGCGCGATTCGGTCGGCGCGGTGGTGCTCGGCAAGTACGAGCATCTGTCCGAAGGCAATGTCGCCAAGACCACCGGACGCATCCTGGAAGTGCCGGTCGGCCCCGAAATGCTGGGCCGCGTGGTGGACGCGCTGGGCAATCCGATCGACGGCAAGGGTCCGATCAACACACACCTGACTTCGCCCGTCGAAAAGGTCGCGCCGGGTGTGATCTGGCGCAAGTCGGTCGATCAGCCGGTGCAGACCGGCTACAAGTCGGTCGACTCGATGATCCCGATCGGACGCGGCCAGCGCGAACTGGTGATCGGCGACCGCCAGACCGGCAAGACCGCGCTCGCGGTCGATACCATCATCAACCAGAAGGGCACCGGCGTGAAATGCATTTACGTCGCGATCGGGCAGAAGCAGTCCTCGATCGCGAACGTGGTGCGCAAGCTGGAGGAACACGACGCGATGGCGCACACCATCATCGTCGCGGCCTCGGCGTCGGAATCGGCGACCATGCAGTACATCGCGCCGTACGCCGGTTGCGCGATGGGCGAGTACTTCCGCGACCACGGTGAAGATGCGCTGATCATCTACGACGACTTGACCAAGCAGGCCTGGGCGTATCGCCAGATCTCGCTGCTGCTGCGCCGTCCGCCGGGCCGCGAGGCGTATCCGGGTGACGTGTTCTACCTGCACTCGCGCTTGCTGGAACGCGCCGCGCGCGTCAACGCCGAATACGTCGAGAAGGAAACGCACGGCGAAGTGAAGGGCAAGACCGGTTCGCTGACCGCGCTGCCGATCATCGAAACGCAGGCGGGCGACGTGTCCGCGTTCGTGCCGACCAACGTGATCTCGATCACCGACGGCCAGATCTTCCTGGAAACCGACCTGTTCAACGCCGGCATCCGTCCGGCCGTGAACGCCGGCATTTCGGTGTCGCGCGTGGGTGGCGCGGCGCAGACCAAGATCATCAAGAAGCTGTCGGGCGGCGTGAAGCTGGCGCTGGCGCAGTACCGCGAACTCGCGGCGTTCGCGCAATTCGCGTCCGATCTGGATGCGGCGACGCGCGCGCAGTTGGAACGCGGCCAGCGCGTCACCGAGTTGATGAAGCAGAAGCAGTACGCGCCGCTGTCGATCGCGCAGTTGGCGATTTCGCTGTACGCGGCCGACAAGGGTTACCTGGACGACCTGCCGGTCGCGCAAATCCTGCCGTTCGAGCACGCGCTGCACCAGTTCATGCAGGCGAACCACGGCGAGCTGATGCAGAAGATCGTCGACACCGGTGACTGGAACGCCGACATCGAAGGCGCCTTCAAGTCGGCGCTGGATGAATTCAAGAAGACCGGAAGCTGGTAATCCATCATGGCCGGCGCACGCGAAATCCGCACCAAGATCAAGAGTGTCGCGAACACCCGCAAGGTGACCAGCGCGCTGCAGATGGTGTCCGCGTCCAAGATCCGCAAGGCGCAGGAGCTGATGCAGACCTCGCGTCCGTATGCGCTGCACATGCGCAACGTGGTCGCGCACATCGCGCAGGCGAACACCGACTACCGGCATCCGGCGCTGCGCGAACGCGAGGTCAAGCGCGTGTGCTATCTCGTCGTGTCCACCGACCGCGGCCTGTGCGGCGGCCTGAACGCCAACCTGTTCCGCAAGGTGCTGGCCGACATCCGCGGCTGGGAGCAGAAGGGCGTCGGCGTCGAAGTGATCGCGATCGGCCAGAAGGCCGCGCAGTTCTTCCGCCGCATCAAGGTCGATCTGGTCGGCACCCTCACGCATCTCGGCGATCATCCGCGCCTGGAAAAGCTGATCGGCGTGATGAAGATCGCCGACGACGGCTTCATGCAGGGCAAGATCGACCGTGTCTACCTTTGCTACAACCAGTTCGTCAACACCATGACGCAGCGCGCGACGGTGGACGTGCTGCTGCCGATCCCGGCCATGGCCGAGGAAATCAAGACCGGCGAAGGCGACGAATTGCACCCGGCTTCCGGCGACGCCAAGGTCGAACGCGCGACGAGTTGGGATTACCTGTACGAACCGGATGCGGAAACCGTGATCCGGCACGTACTGAACCGTTATTTCGAAGCGATGGTGTACCACGCGACGCTGGAGAATCTTGCCAGCGAGCACGCGGCGCGGATGGTGGCGATGAAGGCCGCGTCCGACAACGCGACCAAGGCCATCGGCACGCTGACGCTGGTCTACAACAAGGCGCGCCAGGCGGCCATTACCCAGGAAATTTCCGAAATCGTCGGCGGCGCCGCGGCAGTTGGCGGCTGAGAGCGAAATCGAAATCGAGAAGCAAACCTACACTGTCGTCATTCCGGGGCCATTCGCGGCTCCATCGCGAACGGAACCCGGAATCCATTTTGATCTTGCTTCGTTCTGCCAAAAGCAAAATGGATTCCGGTTTTCGCCGGAATGACGAGCAAGAAACCCCAGGAGTCGAGCATGAATAGCCAAGGCAAGATCGTTCAAATCATCGGCGCGGTGGTCGACGTCGAATTCCCGCGCGACGCGGTGCCGAAGGTGTACGACGCGCTCAAGGTGCAAGGCACCGAAGTGACGCTGGAAGTCCAGCAGCAGCTGGGCGACGGCGTGGTGCGCACGATTGCGCTGGGCTCCACCGACGGCCTGAAGCGCAACCTCGAAGTCACCAACACCGGCGCGTACATCAAGGTGCCGGTTGGCAAAGCCACGTTGGGCCGCATCATGAACGTGCTGGGCGAGCCCATCGACGAACGCGGTCCGGTGAATTCCGAACAGCAATGGGAAATCCACCGCGCCGCGCCGTCGTACGAGGACCAGGCCGCGGCCAATGAGCTGCTGGAAACCGGCATCAAGGTGATCGACCTGATGTGTCCGTTCGCCAAGGGTGGCAAGGTCGGTTTGTTCGGCGGCGCGGGCGTCGGCAAGACCGTGACGATGCTGGAACTCATCAACAACATCGCGACCCAGCATTCGGGCCTGTCCGTGTTCGCCGGCGTCGGCGAGCGCACCCGTGAAGGCAATGACTTCTATCACGAGATGATCGAAGCCGGCGTCGTGGTGCCGGACGACTTCCCGAAGTCGAAGGTGGCGATGGTGTACGGCCAGATGAACGAGCCGCCGGGCAATCGTCTGCGCGTCGCGCTGACCGGCCTGACCATGGCCGAGTTCTTCCGCGACGAGAAGGACGAACACGGCAAAGGCCGCGACGTGCTGCTGTTCATCGACAACATCTACCGTTACACGCTGGCGGGCACCGAAGTGTCGGCGCTGCTGGGCCGCATGCCGAGCGCGGTGGGTTACCAGCCGACGCTGGCGGATGAAATGGGCCGCCTGCAGGAGCGCATCACTTCCACCAAGACCGGATCGATCACCTCGATCCAAGCCGTGTACGTGCCGGCCGACGACTACACCGATCCGTCGCCCGCGACCACCTTCGCGCATCTGGATTCCACCGTCGCGCTGTCGCGCGACATCGCATCGCTCGGCATCTATCCGGCGGTCGATCCGTTGGCGTCCACGTCGCGCCAGCTCGACCCGCTGGTGATCGGCCAGGAGCACTACGACGTCGCGCGCAAGGTGCAGGGCACGTTGCAGCGCTACAAGGAACTGAAGGACATCATCGCGATCCTCGGCATGGACGAGCTTTCCGAAGAGGACAAGCAGGCCGTGTACCGTGCGCGCAAGTGCGAGCGCTTTTTCTCGCAGCCGTTCCACGTCGCGGAAGTGTTCACCGGTTCGCCCGGCAAGTACGTGCCGCTGAAGGAAACCATCCGCGCGTTCAAGATGATCGTGGACGGCGAAGTGGACCACCTGCCCGAGCAGGCGTTCTACATGGTCGGCGGCATCGAAGACGCCATCAAGAAGGGCGAAGCGATGAGCGCGTCCGAGAAGAAGGCGGCGTGAGCGCACGACCATGGCGACCATCCGTTGCGACATCGTCAGCGCCGAAGCCAACATCTTCCACGGTGAAGCGGCGCTGGTCATCGCCAGCGGCGAAGCCGGCGAACTCGGCATCGCGCCGCGCCACGAGCCGCTGCTGACGCGCCTCAAGCCCGGCCAGGTCGAAGTGGTGGGCGAGGACGGCACGCGGCACGGCTACTACGTGTCCGGCGGCATCCTCGAAGTGCAGCCGAACGTGGTGACGGTGCTGGCCGACACCGCGTTGCGCGCCGACGAGATCGACGAGGCCGCCGCCAAGCGCGCCAAGGAAGAAGCCGAGCGCGTGCTGGCGAATCGCGGGGACGCCAAGACCGTCGAGCAGGCGCAGGAACAGCTCATCCAGGCCGTCGCGCAGTTGCAGGCGCTGGAGCGGCTGCGGCGCAATCTGCAGCACTGATCGAAACGCCGGCCGCAAGCCGGCGTTTTCGTCTGGCCGGACACCGGGCACGCGGCTCCCGCGC
The DNA here is from genome assembly GCA_030167125.1 of Rhodanobacteraceae bacterium. Classification (NCBI taxonomy): domain Bacteria; kingdom Pseudomonadati; phylum Pseudomonadota; class Gammaproteobacteria; order Lysobacterales; family Rhodanobacteraceae; species Rhodanobacteraceae bacterium. The sequence goes on along the minus strand of CP126531.1, from coordinate 2,824,203 downwards.
GTGGAATCCGCCACTTGCCGCCGGCCGCGCGTTGCGCCAATGTTGCGCGACCCATCGGAGACCGCCATGGCCGACCCGCTGCACGTCATCGTCCTCGCCGCCGGCGAGGGCAAGCGCATGAAGTCGCTGTTGCCCAAGGTGCTGCTGCCGCTGGCTGGCCGGCCGATGCTGGCGCACGTGCTGGACACCGCGCGCGTGCTGCGTCCGGAAGGCCTGCACGTGGTGTACGGCCACCGCGGCGAGCAGGTGCGCACCGCGTTCGCGCGCGACACCGACATCCATTGGGTGCATCAATCCGAACAGCGCGGGACCGGCCACGCCGTGCGCCTGGCGATGCACGACATCCCGGATCCGGCGCGCGTCCTGGTCCTCTATGGCGACGTGCCCTTGCTGCGCCCGGAAACGCTGTCCGAACTGATTGCGACGCACGCCGAACTTGCCGTGCTCGCCGCGGAACTGGACAACCCCGCCGGCTACGGCCGCGTGCTGCGCGACGGGCTGGGCCGCGTGCGCGCGATCGTCGAGGAAAAGGACGCGGACGATGCGCAGCGCGGCATCCGCATCGTCAACACCGGCGTGGTGTTCGCGGAGTCGCGCCCGTTGCGCCGCTGGGTCGACCAGCTGTCGGCGGACAATCGTCAGGGCGAGTTGTACCTGACCGACGTGTTCGCGTTCGCGGCGGCGGAAGGTGCGCCGGCCGACGTGGTGCTGACCGGCAATCCCGTCGAGGCGTTCGGCGCCAACGACGCCGCGCAGCTGGCGGAGCTTTCCGCGTTCCTGCGCCGCCGCGATGCGGAGCGCGTGTTGATGGAAGGCGTGCGCCTTGCCGATCCCGCGCGCTTCGATCTGCGCGGCCACTTCAGCCACGGGCGCGACGTCGAGATCGACGTCGACGTGATCCTCGAGGGCGGCGTCACGCTCGGCGACGGCGTGCGGATCGGGCCGTTCTGCCGGTTGCGCGACGTCAACCTCGCGGCGGGCACCGAAGTGTTCGCGCATTGCGACCTGGAAGGCGTCACCACGTACGGCGCCTGCAACATCGGCCCATTCGCGCGGCTGCGCCCCGGGACCGAACTCGCGGCGGGCGTGCACGTGGGCAACTTCGTCGAAACCAAGAAGGCCAAGCTTGGCGAAGGCAGCAAGGCCAATCACCTCACCTACCTCGGCGACGCGAAGATCGGCGCGCATGTGAACGTCGGCGCCGGCACCATCACCTGCAACTACGACGGCGTGAACAAGCACGTCACCGAGATCGGCAATGGCGCCTTCATCGGTTCCAACACGTCGCTGGTCGCGCCCGTGAAGGTGGGTGACAACGCCACGATCGGCGCGGGCTCCGTCATCGCGGCCGATGCGCCCGCGGACAAGCTGACGCTCGCGCGCGGCAAGCAGACGACGATCAAGGATTGGCAGCGGCCGGAGAAAAAGCGTTAGGACCTGCGCCTGCTAAGCTTTTGCAGCCCAAAGGCGGGTGAGACAGGAGACGTGCCATGAAACGCTACGAACGCGACCAGGCTTGCTTTTGAGGTAACGAGCAAACGTCGAAAGGGCTTCCCATCCGAGACCCGAGTCAAAAAGGGTTACCGCGTCGTCCACGGTTACAAAGAACTCTCGGAGAAGCTCGGCCGCAACGATCCCTGTCCGTGCGGCTCTCGGAGGCTGTTTCAAAGCTTGCTGCCTTGCCACCGGTAGATTTTGACGGTGCCAACCGTCATGCTTATCATCGCTGAAACACAAGAGCCACGCTTTTTCGAGCGTGGCTCTTTGCCTCCGGCGATTGTCGCGAACTGATCGCTAACGCGGAAACCCCGACCAGCCGTCGATCTCGACCAGCAATTCACGGCGGCAGACGTCGCCTTGCAGGAACAGGCGCGGTACCGACGGATCGAGGTGCCGCGCGAGCGCGACACCGACGGCGTCGACATCTTGCGGGTGGCGCACGTACACCTTCAGGGGCGACAGCGCATCGAACGCCGGCAGCGCGGCGCGCTCCAGCAAGGCTTCCAGGTTGGCGACGGCCTCGTCGACTTGCGCGGTGACGTCGCCGGCGTGATGGGAAGCGTGACCGATCACCGCGGCGGTTCCCGAAATCGCAAGGCCGCCCCGCGGCAACAGCATCGCGCGGGCAAAGCTGGGCGCGGTCGGACCGTACTGGCGCGGGTATGCCCAGGCGCTGACCTGGCGCGGATTTTCCAGCGCCGTGCCGTCGGCGGTCGCGGAAAGCGCGTACACCTGCAGGCGGCCGCGCGGGCCGCGATGCCCGATCGCGGTCGCGGCCGGATAACGCGTCAGGCCGTGCGCGGCCATGCTTTGCGCGCGCGCACTGCAGAAGCGGCGATAGCGCTCCGCGTCGCCGTCGCCCGCGTTGATCGCGTCGAGGTAGTTCCAGACCCGCAGCAGATGCCGCTCGAAGCTGTCGGCCAGATGGGTGAGCAAGCGGTCGTACGCGTGCGTGCACGCGGCTTCGATGTCGGCCCGCGTTTCATCGACTTCGATCGCCGTGAACTGCCAGCCGGCGCCGCGCGACCAGCGCAGATCGCCCTCCCGGCCGTGGCTCACGTCTCCCGCCACCGTCCAGCACTCGGCGACGGGGTGCGCGGACAGCGCCGTTTGCAAGACGTGCAGATGGCGTGGATCGGCAACGTCGGGATCGGCGGGGGCAAAGCTGAAGACCGCCAGCGTGCCGGGTTGGTCGAGCAAGGCCTGCGCCGAAGTGTCCCGGTATTCGACGTGGAACCAACCGGGGCCCGTACCCGTCATGCGCTTGCTTCCGTGCCGTCTGGGTGCATTTGAGCCTTCCGGTAATGCCTTGATTCAAACCCCTCATGCTACACTAATCGGCTGATCGAGCGCGATGGTGGAGCCCCGGAGCATGACCCAGCAGACCCCTGCGGAGCAGGAATTGGCGAAGTTGATCGTCGACAGCCTCAGCCTCGAAAACGTGAAGCCGGAGAACATCGATCCGGAGGCGGCGCTGTTCGGGGGTGATCTCGGCCTCGATTCCATCGACGCGCTGGAACTCGCGCTGGCGGTCTCCAAGCGTTACGGCGTGCAATTGCGTTCGGACAATCCCGACAACCGCCGCGTGTTCGGTTCGCTGCGCGCGCTGTCCGAATTCATCGAAGCGGGCCGCACGGCGGCCTAGCGCCTATTGCCGCGCGGCCGAATCGCCGCCCTGGTACCTGGCGCGCAGCATGCGATAGCGCTGCAGTTGCGCCGCGAACTTCGTCTGCGCATCCGCAAGCTCGGCCCGGTGCTTCGCCAGTGCGCTGCGTTCCTCGCTGACGCTTTCGCGTTGTTCCGAGATGCGCGTGTTCACGAAGGCGGGAATCGGTTTGCCCGAATGTTCCAGGTCGGCGGCGTGGGCGAGCAGGTCGGTGAGGGTGCTCTCCTGGCTGCGCAGGTTGGTCTGCAGCGTGGCGATGTCGGTCTGGATTTGCTGCAGCTGCGCCTGCTGTGACTGTTGCAGATCCTTGGCGGTCGGATAGGCCGACAGCATCTGCGTGTCTTCGAGGCTCTGCTGCTGTGCCGCGCGTTTCGCGGCAGCGGCACGCGCGGCCTCGGCGGCGGCGGCCTGGCGCTCGGCCGGCGTCAGCTCGCGCGAAACGTGCCGCACCACCTGCCCGTCGTTGTTCACCACGTCGTAGCCGCCGGCCAGCGCCGAGGCCGGAATGGTGTCGCTGAAATGCACGACCCCGGCCGTATCCTTCCAGCGGTAATGCACCACCGGCGAATTGTCGGTGGCGCGGACGGGCGTCACCGCGCTGGTGGCCAGCAACACGGCGGGCAACAGGAGCACGGCGGTCCGACGCATGGGGGTCTCCGGAATGGAGGAATCCAGTATAGACGGAGGTCCATGCAAATTGCGGGCCGAGGCCGGCGCTCAGCCGGCGCCGTAGCGGGCGCGGTAGGCCTCCAGCCGCGGGCGTTCGCCGGCGAGGTCGGCGCGGCTGCCCGCGAATTCCAGAAGGTCGGCAAGGCCGACGATGGCGAAGGCCGGCACGCCCTGCTCGCGCGCCAGTTCCTGGGTGGCGGAAAGCGTGCCCTGCCCGCGCTCCTGGCGGTCGAGCGCGACCAGCACCCCGGCCACTTCGGCGCCCGCGGCGCGGATCAGCCCCAGCGATTCGCGCACCGCGGTGCCCGCGGTGATCACGTCGTCCACGATCAACACGCGGCCCGTGAGCGGCGCGCCGACCAGCGAGCCGCCTTCGCCATGATCCTTGGCTTCCTTGCGGTTGTACGCCCACGGCACGTCGCGGCCGCGCCCGCGCGCCAGCGCGATCGCGGTCGCCGCAGCCAGAGGAATGCCCTTGTAGGCCGGGCCGAACAACATGTCGAAGCCGATCGCGTTCGCCACGATGGTGTCGGCGTAGGCGTCGCCCACGGCAGCGAGCGCCGCGCCACTGTCGATGCGGCCCATGTTGAAGAAATACGGACTCAAGCGCCCCGACTTCAGCGTGAACTCGCCGAAGCGCAGCACGCCGCGGGCGAGCGCGGTGTCGAGGAAGGTGCGTTGGTGTTGGTGGAGCATGGGGACCAGGGACCGGGGACCAGGGACCGGATGATACGCGAGGTGATCGTGCAGCAAAAAAGTTGTCGTGCGAAACGCAACGGCGCGTCGGCAGCGCGAGCGCTTTTGCTTTACGCTTCACCGGTCCCCGGTCCCTGTCCCCTGTCCCGTGAAAATCATCTCCTTCAACGCCAACGGCATCCGCTCGGCCGCGAGCAAGGGCTTCTTCGATTGGCTGTCCGCGCAGGACGCGGACGTCACCTGCATCCAGGAAACCAAGTCGCAGGAAGCGCAGCTCACCGACGCGAAGTTCCGCCCCGACGGCCATCATTGCTTCTATCGCGACGCGGTCACCAAGAAGGGCTACAGCGGCGTCGCGATCTACGCGAAGCGCGAGCCCGACGAAGTGTTGACGAAGCTCGGCTGGAAACCGCTCGACGACGAGGGCCGCTACATCGAAGCGCGCTTTGGGAACCTCAGCGTGGTGTCGCTGTACGTGCCATCGGGCACCTCGGGCGAGGAACGCCAGCAATTCAAGTTCGAAGCGATGAAAAAGCTGCGCAAGATCTTCGACGGCTGGCTCGCGAGCGGCCGCGAGTACGTGCTGTGCGGCGACTGGAACATCGTGCGCAGCGAGCGCGACATCCGCAACTGGAAATCCAACCAGAAGAATTCCGGTTGCCTTCCGGAAGAACGGGCATGGTTGAATGGGTTGATCGCGGACGCGCACGGCGACGGCACGGCCGCGCCGAAACAGGGCTGGCTGGACAGCTTCCGCGTGGTGAAACCCGGCGCCGAGGAATACACGTGGTGGTCCAACCGCGGCGCTGCGCGCGCGAACAACGTGGGCTGGCGCATCGACTACCAGATCGCGACGCCGGGCATCGGCCGGCGTGCGCGCGCGTGTTCTGTCGCGCGTGAGCCGCGATTTTCCGACCACGCGCCTTTTTCCGTCGAATATGACGTCGTGGATTACGCCGAATGACCTCAGCGGTTTCGGCCTGGTTCCAGCGGCACCTGTCAAGTTATTCGCACCCTGCGGTACGGCGCATCCTGTTCCTCGGGGTTGCATCGGGCCTGCCGTTTCCACTGGTGCTGATGACGTTGTCGGCGCGCCTGCAACAGGCCGGCATCGAACGCACCGCGATCGGCACCTTCAGCCTCGTCGGACTCGCGTATTCGCTGAAGTTTTTCTGGTCGCCGGTGGTCGATCGCTTGCGCCTGCCCGGCCTCGATCGCCTTGGCCAACGGCGCAGCTGGATGCTGCTGGCGCAATGCGGCGTCATCGCAGGCCTGGTGTTGATGGCGCTGCACGATCCGGCGCACGACCCGCTCGGCTTTGCGCTGCTCGCGACCTTCACGGCATTCTGCGGCGCGACCCAGGACATCGTGATCGATGCCTACCGCATCGAATCCACCGATGCGAGCCTGCAAGGTTCGACCGCGGCGAGCTACCAAGTCGGCTACATGGTCGCGCTGATCTGCGGCGGCGCAGGCGCGATGGTGGCGGCGAGCGGCTACGGCTGGACCATCGCGTACCTGATCATGGCCGGCTGCATGCTGCTGGCGCCGGCGACGTGCCTCGTGATCCCAGAGCCGATCGCATTGCGCGACCGGCGCGTCAAGGTCGATCCTGCACTCGTCGCCGCCACGATCGCGCGGATGCGCGCACGCTCGCTGGTTCTCGCGTTCGCCATCACCGCTGCGATAGGTGCAGCCTTGCATTTCGCGCTGCCCGCGAAGACCTCGGCCACCGTCATCGACGTCAGCATCGGCGTGATCCTGGCGTTCGAGCTGGCGCTGCTGTTGTTGCTGAAGGCTGCACCGTTGCGTCCGCTGCTGGAAAAGCTGACCGGCTCGGTGGTGCTGCCACTGACCGATTTCATCGGCCGCATGGGAATGAGATTGGCCATCCCGATGCTGCTGCTGATCGTGACCTATCGCCTCAACTACATGACAATGGGCGTGGCTGCCAACACGTTTTATCTGGACATGCACTACACGCTCGACCAGGTCGCGCTGGTCAGCAAGGTGTACGGCGTGATTCTCACCCTTGCCGGCGCGCTGCTCGCCGGCTGGCTGGTAAAGCGCACGGGCGCCTTGCGGGCAATGCTGCTTGGCTTGGTCCTGCTAACCGCCGCGAATCTTTTCTACGGCCACCTCGCGACCATGGGCGGACGACCGCCCCCACTCGCGTGGCTGGCCGGAGGCATCAGTCTCGACAACGTTGCCAACGGCATCGCCGGAACGGCGTTCATCGCATGGATGTCCTCGCTGACCAGCAAGGATTTCACCGCGACGCAATACGCGTTATTCGGCACGCTGTGGAGCCTGCCCGCCAAGAGCATCGCGAGTCAGTGGGGCCGCATCGTCGATGCGATCGGCTACCCCGCGTTTTACGTGTACACCGCGGCGATCGGACTGCCTTCGCTGCTGCTGATCCTGTGGCTGCTGCGCGATCCGGCGGCGCGCAACGCCGAAGCTCAGCGCGGCGCGGCGTAGAGCGCGCCCAGCACGCGCGCGCCACGCGCGCCGGTGACCGAAGGCAGGTTGCCGGGGATGTTCTCGAGACGCGCGCGGGCGAGCCACGCGAATCCGACGGCTTCGACGAAATCGGGATCGAGGCCGAGCGCCGCGGTGGTGTCGACCTTTATGTCCGGCAATGCGTGGCGCAGCGCGTCCATCAATGCGCGGTTGTGCACCCCGCCGCCGCAGGCGTACACCTCGCGGATTTCCGCTGCATGGTCGCGCAGCGCGGACGCGATGCTGCGCGCGGAGAGTTGCAACAGCGTCGCCTGCACGTTTTCGGGCGCGGCGCCTTGCGGCACGCGCGCGTCCAGCCAGTCGATATTGAACACTTCGCGGCCGGTGCTTTTCGGCGGCGGCGCGCTGAGGTAGGGAACATCCAGCAGGCGCGCGAGCAGTGCTTCGTCGACACGGCCGCTGCGCGCCCACGCGCCGCCTTCGTCGCGCGGCGTGCCACGCACACGCAACGACCACGCATCCATCAGGCAATTGGCGGGCCCGGTATCGAAGCCGAGCACGGGCTTGCCCGGCACCAGCAAGGTGAGATTCGCGATGCCGCCGAGATTCAGGATCGCACGCGGCGTGGCGGTGTCGGCAAGCACCGCTGCATGCAACGCCGGCAGCAGCGGCGCGCCCTGCCCGCCCGCCGCGACATCGGCACGGCGGAAATCGGCCACGGTGGCAATGCCGGTGCGTTCGGCGACGACGTTGGGATCACCGAGCTGCAGCGTGAAAGGATGCGGCCCCGACGGACGATGGCACACCGTCTGACCGTGCGAACCGATCGCGGTGATCGCGCGCGGCGCGACGCTGGCTTGGCGCAGCAACGCGAGCGCGGCTTCGGCGAAACGCTCGCCGATCTCGACGTCGAGATGGCCAAGATCATCCAGCGCAATCGCGGCGTCGTTGCGCGCCAGTGCGACGATGCGCGCGCGCAGGTCATCGGGATAGGCAAACGTGCGCGCGGCGACGACTTCCAGCCGCGGCGCGAAGCGCGCCAGCGCGGCATCGATGCCGTCGGCGCTGGTGCCGGAAATCAAGCCGAGATAGAGCGGCGCGGCGTCAGCCACGGCCAGGCAATCAGTCGGTGGCGACGTTGCCGGCGCGGCCGTTGTCCGCGCGCGCCAGGCGCTGGGTGGCGTTGTCGATCATCTGGATGCGCGCCACCATCGGTGCGGATTGTTCCTTGAACGCCACCATCAGCTTGCCGGTCAGCGGTTGCGGCTGCGGCATCGTCACCGTCAGCGGATTCTCGGGCTGGCCATCCACCCGCACTTCGTAGTGCAGGTGCGGACCGGTGGCGAAGCCGGTCTGGCCCACGTAGCCGATCACTTCGCCCTGCGTGACGTGCGAACCGACGTGCAGGCCCGGCGCGAAGCGCGACATGTGTCCGTAGGCCGTGGTGTAGGTCGGCGTGTTCTTGATCGCGATGAAGTTGCCGTAGCCGTGCTTGGTGCCGCGGAACACGATGGTGCCGTCACCCGCGGCGTGCACCGGCGTGCCGGTCGGCGCGGCGTAATCGACGCCCTTGTGCAGGCGCGTGTAGCCCAGCACCGGATCCTTGCGCATGCCGAAGCTGGACGACAGCCGCGTGAACGACACCGGCGTGCGCAGCAGGCCCTTGCGCAGCGGGCGTCCGTCCTGGCTGTAGTAGGCGATGCTGCCGTCGTCCTGCTTGAAACGGTACGCGGTGTACTTGTGTCCGTTGTTGACGAACTCCGCGGCGATGATGTTGCCTGCGCCGGAGTATTTGCCATCGCGATAGATGTCGTCGTACACGACCGTGAAGCGGTCGCCCTTCTTCAAGTCCTTGATGAAATCGATGTCGTACTTGAACACGTCGGCGAGCTTCAACACCATCGTTTCGGAAAGCCCGGCCTTCTCGCCCGCCGCGAACAGCGAACCCTCGACTTCGCCGTGCGCGAAATGCACGCGACGCTCGACCGGCAACGCCGTGAGCTGCGCCTTCAGGCTGCCGTCCGGTTGCGCGGTGAGGGTCACCTGGGTGACGGAATCAGGGGTGTAGCGGAAGCCCTTGAAGTGACCCTGCGGATCGATCAGGAAGGCAACCTGGTCACCGGGGTGCAGCGATTTCAGCGCGCCGGTATCCTTGCCGCTCGCCATCACATTGGCGAGGTCGGTGCCGTTGAAGCCCTGGCTCTGGAAAATTTCCGACAGGGTTTCGCCCGGCTGCACTTCCACGGTCTTCCACGAGGCCACCGCCGCCGGCACTGTTTCCCTGGGCGCGGGCGGCAACTTCAGCGCCAGCGTTTCGCGCGTCACCGGTTGCACCGCGTCGTGATGGATCAGGCCGGCCCACGCTGGAATGCCGAGCAGCGTCAACAGCACCAGCAGGCACGCGCCACCGCCGAGGATCCAGCCTTCACGCGCCCAGCGGAACTTGCTCGACGGCGCGTCCGCGTGGAACGACCAGTGCGCGCAACGCGAATAAAAATGGGAATGGCATTGACGGGTCTTGCGACGGATCGCCTGACGACGAACAACATGAGGGGTGGCACGACGGAGATGGCGATCCATCGGGGGATTCCGAAGCAAAAGAGGCAGTGGGCGGAAACGCGAATGGGCCGTACCATAGGGCTCTGTGAAGCGGGCGTCAATCCCTTTCGGGACAAAGATTTGCACGCGATTTCGCGGTTAACACATAATTAACCGACACATCACTTTTACGGCATGACGTGACGCCCCGTTTTGGGTGCGTGCGTGGGTGCTATCCGAAGCGGAAGACACGATGTCAGCAGATCCTCACGCACTCTCGCTCATCCATCGCGGCGCGGTGGATGTATTGAAGGACGACGAACTCGCCGCGCGGCTCGCGCTCGGCCGTCCGCTGCGCATCAAGGCGGGTTTCGATCCCACCGCGCCGGATTTGCATCTCGGCCACACGGTGCTGCTCAACAAGATGCGCCAGTTCCAGGATCTCGGGCACACCGCGATCTTTTTGATCGGCGATTTCACCGGAATGATCGGTGACCCGACCGGCAAGAACGTCACCCGCAAACCGCTGACGCGCGAGGAAGTGCTGGCGAACGCCGAAACCTACGCGAAGCAGGTGTTCAAGGTGCTGGACCGCGAGCGCACCGAGGTGCGTTTCAATTCCGAATGGTTCGGCAAGATGGATGCGTCGGACATGGTTCGTCTGGCCGCGCAGCACACCGTGGCGCGGATGCTGGAGCGCGACGATTTCGCCAAGCGCTACGCCGCGCAGCAGCCGATCGCGATCCACGAATTCCTGTATCCGCTGGTGCAGGGTTACGACTCGGTGGCGCTGAAGTGCGACGTCGAACTCGGCGGCACCGACCAGCGCTTCAACTTGTTGATGGGCCGCGGCCTGCAGGAACACTTCGGCCAGCCGGCGCAGATCGTGCTGACGATGCCGTTGCTGGAAGGCATCGACGGCGTGCAGAAGATGTCGAAGTCGCTGGGCAATTACATCGGCATCGACGAACCCGCGATCGACATGGTCACCAAGACCATGAAGATCGGCGACGAGCTGATGTGGCGCTGGTTCGAACTCCTGAGTTTCGAGGTGTCGCTGGATGAACTCGCCACGATGCAGCGCGACGTCGCCAGCGGCGCGTTGAATCCGCGCGATGCGAAATTGCGGCTTGCGCGCGAACTCGCCGCGCGTTTCCACGGTGCGGCCGAAGCGGAGAAGGCCGTCACCGGCTGGCACGCGGTGGTGCGCGGCGAAGGCGATACCTCGTCGCTGCCGCTCAACGATATTGCGGTTTCCGCCGAAGGCCTGCGCCTGCCGGCGTTGCTGACCGCGGCGGGCCTGACGTCCAGCAACTCGGAAGCCAACCGCAAGGTGAAGGAACGCGCGGTGCGCGTCGACGCGCAGGTGGTGGAGGATCCGCAGCGCGTGTTCGCCGCGGGTTTCGAAGGCGTGCTGCAGGTCGGCAAGCGCAACTTCGCGCGCGTGCGGCTGGTCGGCGCATAGAAAAAGCGCGGCGCCCTGACGCGCCGCGCCTCTCCGCACGTTCCAGTCAGTACGTGACCGGCGAATTGATGGTCTTGCGCGTGCCCGTGACGGTGCCTTTGATGGGAATGCCACCCGGCAAGATGATGTTGTAGTTCGTGTCGTACTGGGTCAGCACGAACGTGCCGGTGTACGACTGCCCGTCCTTGGCCAGCGTGATGGTTTCCTGGATGCTGGCCGGTCCGACGAACGTGTTGTCCACGTCGACGCCGTTCGCGTCCACGTTTTGCGCCCACGACAGCATGAAGTGGTTGAGCGTGTAGGTCCGTGCACCTGTCTGCGCCCAAGTGCCCATGCAGAAGTTGGCATCCGCCGCGGGCCGCCCCGAATTCATGATTTCGTTGCCGTCCGCGTGCCATTGCACGTAGGCGTGGTCGACCGGTGCGCCGTCCGGCAGACCCGTGGGGCCATTGCCTTCGGCGGTCATGGTGACTTCGTACAACCCCGCGACCGGCGCGAGGAATTGCAAGGGATTGGGAAACGCATGCGACCTTGCCGGCGAACCGGCGGCCACAAACATTTTCTTGGCCGCCGAAGCCGACATTTTGGCCGGCGGAGCGATTGTCCAATGGCCATTGGCGGCCTTGACCAGGTTCAGCCCGCAGGCTTGGGCGGGATGGGTCACGGCAACGCTGGACAGGCCGATCACGGCCACCGCGATGGATGCATAGAGACGGGTTTGCATGGCGCTCTCCTGAAGAAGGTTGGTCCGGCGGATGGCGGCACCTGCCGTCAACCGTGGGTATAAACTGCGCCGTACAGCGCACCGAGTCATGATGTTTCGATAGGGAAATCACGAGAGTGCGGCAGCGGCGTTGACGTGATCCGGGTGGAGCGCGCAGCGGCATGCAAAGGCACGAAGGCGCCGAACACGTGGGGATGGGCACGTTCGCCTTCGCAGACGTGATCGTCGACGCCTCCGCGCACCGGCTGTCGCGCGGCGGACGCGACATCGCGGTCGAACCCAAGGCCTTTGCGGTGCTGCTGCAATTCATCGCGCACCCGGACGAATTGTTGACGCGCGACCAGCTGCTGGACGCGGTATGGGGCCACAGCTTCGTCACGCCGGCCACGCTCAACCGCATCGTCGCGCAACTGCGCCGCGCGCTGGCCGACGACAGCGATACCCCGCATTGCATCCAGACGGTGCACGGGTTGGGTTATCGCTTCATCGCGCCGCTGGAACACGTTCCGGAAAAAACGGTTCCCGCGCTGCGCTTCGCGCCGCCCGCGCGTGCACGTTTGCCGGAGCGCACCGAGCCACTGATCGGGCGCGATGGCGACATCGAAGCCTTGCAACAGATGCTGCGCGAGCATCGGCTGGTCACCATCACCGGCCCCGGCGGCATCGGCAAGACGCAGGCCGCGCTGGAAGTCGCCCGGTCGGTGTCGGCCAATTTCCCCGATGGCGTCTGGCTGTTCGACTGCACGCCGCAACTCGATGAGCAAGGGCTGGCGCGGTTGCTGACCACCACGTTCGGCATGCGCACCGCGACCGACACGGAAGACCTGGCCGCGCGCCTGGGCGAATTGCTGCAGGCGCGGCACGCGCTGCTGGTGTTCGACAACTGCGAACGGATCGCGGAACCGCTCGCCGCGCTGTCGGCATCGTTGCTCGCGACTTGTGCACCGCTGCGCATACTGGTGACCAGCCAGCGCAGGCTGAATTGCGCGGGAGAAGCGCTCTACCCGCTGCCGCCGTTGGAAGTTCCGCCCGAGGGTGAGTGGGCCAGCGATGCGCAAGTCGACAGCCTCGCGCGCGTGGCGGCGGTGCAGTTGCTGCTGGCGCGTTCTCGAGCCTACGCGTCGGGATTCGCGCTGACATCGGCCAATGCGGCCACCGTCGCGCAGCTCTGCCGGCATCTCGAAGGCCTGCCGCTCGCATTGGAACTGGCGGCCGCGCGGCTGCGCCTGCTGAGCCCGGAACAGTTGCTGACGCGCATGGATGCCCGGCTGCTCAACCTGGCCGAATCGAATCCCGGCCGGCCGGCGCGCCATCAAACGCTGCGCGCACTGATCGAGTGGAGCTTCGCGCTGCTCTCGGAACGCGAGCAATCGTTGTTGTGCGGCTTGAGCCTCTTCGAGGGCGTCTGCACGCTGGGTGGCGCCATGGCGGTCGGCGCGGCGCTCGGGCTCAAGGATCCGCAGACGCTGGAGCTGTTGGGTGGCCTGATCGACAAGTCGCTGCTCGGCGTGGACGGCGCCACCAATCCACCCAGTTACCGCCTGCTCGACAGCGTGCGGCTGTTCGCGCAGGAACGGCTGTCGGTCGGCGGTGGCGAGTCACGCATGCGGCGCGTGCATCTGGCGCACTTCATCGAACTCACCGAACGCGTGGGCGCCGAAATCCTCACGGAGCGCCAAATCGTTTGGCCCGATCGCATCAAGCGCGAATGGGCGAATCTGCACGCGGCGTTCGACTATGCGATAGAGCAACCGGACCTGCACGAGGATGCGCTCGCATTGCTGGGCAACCTCTGCTGGTACTTCCGCGGCGGCACCGACTACATCCAGTCCGCGCAATGGCTCGAGCGGGCGCTGCAAGTGAACCTGTCGCCTACCTTGCGCCGGGCACGCGCACTCATCGCCTCGGGTGTCGTGCTGCATCAGGCGTTGAACCATGAGCGCGCGGAACCGCGCTTGCGCGAAGGCATTGCATTGGCTTCGACCCACGGCGACATGTTCCTGGCCGGCGCGGGCGAGGCGGTTCTGGCTTTCGAACTCGCAACGTGCGGCGATTTCACCGGCGCCGAAACCTGCGTGAAGGCGGCGCTGGCGATTGCGCAAGCCCGGGACGACGCTTGGCTGCGTTCCAACGCGTTGCTCAGCGACGGCATCGTTCATGCCCTGAATGGCCGCCATCGCGAGGCGGAAGCGCGCATGAGCGAAGCGGTGGATTGCCTTTCCACGCGCGGCGATTCTTTCCAGTGGGCCTATGCGCTTATCAATCGCGCCCTGCAGCGCTTTTATCTCGAAGATTGGCAGGGCGCCGCGCGGGATTGGCTGGCCGACCTGGATGTGTTCATCCCCTTTCTCAACTGGCGTGGCGCGGCAGGTTGCGTGGAAGGTGCGGCCTATCTCGCCGCACAAGCCGGCAAGTTCGAGCATGCTGCGCGCTTTCTGGCCGCCGCCGCGCGCACGCGCGAGTGGACCGGTGGGCCGCTGATGCCGCAATGGCAGCAAGCCCAGCAAATCACCATGCACAAGGCACGGGAAGGGTTGGGCGAGGCCCTTGCGCGCGTACAGCGGGCCGGCGCTTCGATGCGGTTCGAAGACGCGGTGGCCGAAGCGCGCGCGCTGCTGGCGGAGATCGCCGCCGCTCAACCATCGTGCGCGGGTGCGAGCAGTCCGTCCGGATCGTAGCGCGCGCGCAACGCTTTCAATCTTGATTGCGTCGCCGCGTCGTGCGCCTGCGATTTCAGGTCGGAAGGTTCGCCCGCGAAGTTCGGCTGCATACCCGCGCGTGCATGCGGCGCGAGCGCCGCGCGCAGATCGCGCACCCAGTCGCGGACGGCGCCGAAGCGTTCCGCGGCGCCGGCGTGGCCGATCACGTTGACGAAGAACGGCGCGTCGCGCTGCGAGAATGCAGTGGCGTCGTGGGCAATGAGCGCAACCGCGCCGCCGAGATGGTGCACGTGCACTTCGCACAACGGATCGGCGGGTTGTGCGGCGCGCGCAATCAGCGTGTCGATCAGCGCATCGTCGAACGCGTCGAACTGCGAAGTGGTCCAGTAATAGTGGTCGCCGGCCGGCGCGGCGGCATCGAAGGCTTGCTGCCATGCGGCGTAAGGCATCACGCCTTCGTGGCGGCCCAGCGGTTCGGCGGTGTCCGCGATCGGCGCCGCGGCGCGCGCGCCCAGCGCCGGGTCGCCGTTCCAGCAATACGCCAGCGCAACCGCGCGTTGCCCGTGCGCTGCGGGCGGCAGGAACGGCAGCGGCGGCGCGGTGGTGAACACCAGCATCGCGGTGAGCGCATCCGCCGCATCCGGCGTGAAGGCGCGAAACGCGCGCAGCAATGCGCGTGCCGCGTCGAGGCGATAAAACGCCACACCCGCCTGGACCGTGCCGGCCGGATGCAGCCGGAAGCTGAAACGCGTGACCACGCCCAGGCCTCCGCCGCCACCGCGCAAGCCCCAGAACAGGTCCGGGTGTTGCGTCTCGCTGGCCGTGACGATGCGGCCGTCAGTCAGCACGAGGTCGGCTTCGAGCAGGTTGTCGATCGCGAGTCCGCAACGCCGCATCAGCCAGCCCACGCCCCCGCCGAGCGTGTAGCCGCCGACGCCGGTAGTCGACACGAACCCGCCGGTGGTGGCGAGGCCATGCGGTTGCGTCGCGGCATCGACCTCGCGCCACAGCGCGCCGCCTTCGACGCGCACGATGCGCGCGGGCGCGTCGACCTCCACGCGGTTCATCGCGCCCAGGTCCAGCATCAGAGCGTCATCGCGCACCGCCAGGCCCGCCACGTTGTGGCCGCCACCGCGCACGGTCATTGGCACGTGTTCGCGCGCGGCGAATTTCACGGCAGCGGCGACGTCTTCGGCATCGACGCAGCGCGCGATGGCCAGCGGACGCCGGTCGATCGCGCCGTTCCAGACGCGGCGGCGCGTCTCGTAGTCGGCATCGCCCGGCAGCAGCAGCGGTCCGCGCAGCGTTGTCGCGAGTTCTTGCCATGGGTGGAATCCGGCAGACATGGTGCGCTCCTTTCTGCGGGCAGGACCGAAAGACGCGGGTTCGCGATTTGTTGCGGGCGCACTATAGCCCCGGTACCGGGCCGGGGTCGTGAGGGAGCGATGCGGGTTTGGTGAGGAACGCTAAGGTCGTGCGGCACGCGCTAAGGTATGCACATGTTCGTCGACGTCCCCAGCCGCCGGCAGGTCCACCCGCGCTGGGTCACGCCGGTGCTGGTCGTGGCGTGTGTCGCGTGCTACCTCTGGTTGATGCTGTCGTCGACGGCGACGCGCTACGAGTTGCTGGGCGAGTGGGGCACGGTGCCGGGACGGCTGTTCCAGCACGGCCAGCTTCTGCAGGTCCAGTTGTGGCTGCGCCCGTTCACGTCACTGTTCATGCACGCGGACTGGTTGCACCTGCTCGGCAACATGCTGTTCCTGGTGATCTTCGGCCTGCCCGCGGAACGCGCGCTCGGCTCGCGGCGTTTCCTGTTCCTGTTCCTGGTCGGTGGCGCGTTCGCCAACCTGGTCGGCGCGTGGACGCTGTCGGGACAACTGCGGCCGATCATCGGTTGCAGCGGCGCGGTGTCGGCGACGCTGGGCGCCTACCTCGCGTTGTTCCCGCGCGCGCACCTCGGATTGGTGCTGCCACTCGGGTTGTACCTGCAGTTCATCCGTGTGCCGGCCGCGCTGCTGATCGGCATGTGGGTGCTGCTGCAACTGCTGTTCACCTGGGCCGGCCCGGGATTCGGCGCGGTGGTGTGGTGGGCGCACCTCGCCGGCTTCGGCTTCGGGATCGTGTTCGCGCTGGTTTCGCGCGGCGCGGTGGAGCGCCGCCTGCGCAGGCAGAGTTATTGAATCTAGGCCGCCACGCGCTGGCGATCCAGCGCGGCGTGCGCGAAGCGTTCCAGCAGCAGGCGCGCGGCTTCGGTTCCGCGGACTTCCGCGAGCAACGCGCGGGGATCGAGTCTTTCCTCGCACAAGGTTTCGGCGCGCGCTTCGATGTAGGCGCGCATGACCTCGGGCGTGAACTCGGGGTGGAATTGGGTGGACAGCGCGTTCGGTGCATAGCGCAGCAGCTGGTGCGGATCGCGTGCGGAGCGTGCGAGGATTTCGGCGTCCGGCGGCGGCGCGAGCACCGATTGCCGGTGCGTCGTGTGCGCGGGAAACGAAGGCGGCATCGCGTGCAGGCCCGGTGCTTCCGCGAGCCGCGTGATCGTTTCGGTCCCGATCTCGCGTCCCGCCGGCAGCCAGCCGACCGTGCCGCCCAGCGCGTGCGCCATCAACTGGTGGCCGTAGCACACCCCGAACAACGGCGTTTCCGCGGCCATCGCGTCGCGGATCCATCCGGCCGTGCGTTCGCTCCAGTCCGCGCGCTCGGTGACCATCGCGGCCGAGCCGGTGATGACCGCGACCGGCACGTCGCGCGGGTCGGGCAGCGCTTCGTCTTCATCGACACGCACCACGCGCATCTGCGTGGCGTCGATGCGCATGGCCGCGCGAAACCAATCGGCGAACCCGCCGAACCGCGGGATCAGTGCATCCGGCGCTTCGCCGGTCTGGATCAGCAACAAGGGGTGCATGGTGTCCGTGGAAGGGAGTCGTGGAAGTGGCGCTGCGCAGCATAGCGCGCGCGGCCGGAAGGACAATTCGCAGCTACAAACATTCCTTGAGTGCCGCATCCGAAATTTCGGCGTCGCGAAGAATCTTGGCGAGCAAGCCGCGACCGATGTCTTCGCCGGCATGGACGGGAACGACGGTGGCACGCCCGTCCGGATGCTGCAGATAGTGATGGCTGCCCTTGACCCGAACGACTTCAAATCCCAGCCGCTTCAGCGCCGCAACCAATGCGCGGCCGGACAGGCTGGGCAGGCGGCTCACAGCGCGACGGAGACGCGTTGCACGCCGACGAACTTGTTCGATATCTCCGGGATGCCCTCCACCTCGAGGCAGAGTTCGATCGCTTCACGCACCCGCGTCATCAGTTCGTCGAGCGAACGCGCCTGCGTGTGGCAACCGCGCAATGCGGGTACCGATGCGACATACAAGCCGTCCGCATCCTGTTCAACGACGACATCGAATTCATGGGTCATGGGGCAATTCTACAACCGGCTTGTACGGTCGACGCCATTCCCGGAAAACACTTGCGGCAGCGATGAAGCCGCTCGCTCGGCGGGCGCGGCGTGTCGTTGCGATATGCTCCCGCCTCATGAGTTGAAGCTGCTCGCCGTGGTCGCAAGCAGCCGGTCGAGCCGCTCACGCCGCCGGCAGCACCGACAACACTTCCTCGACGGTGGTGACGCCGCGCCGCACCTGCGTCGCGGCCGAAATACGCAGTGGCTGCATGCCCTCTTCCAGCGCGAAGCCGGTGAAGCCCGCGAGGTCGAATTGCGACGTGACCATGCCGCGCAGGCGCGGACTGACCGCCATCATTTCGTACACACCGGTGCGGCCGAGGTAACCGGTGTTGCGGCATTCGAGGCAGCCGACCGGTGCGTACACCTCGGTGGGCGGCGGGATCACCCAGCCGCGCGTCAGCACCGACCAGGTTTGCGGGTCCTGCTTCGCCTTGACCTTGCAGTGCGGGCACAGCGTGCGCACCAGCCGCTGCGCGACCACGCCGGCGAGCGTGGACTGGATCAAATAATGCGGCACGCCAAGGTCGAGCAGGCGCGTGATCGCGGACGGCGCGTCGTTGGTGTGCAGCGTCGAGAGCACGAGGTGCCCCGTGAGCGAGGCCTGCACCGCCATCTGCGCGGTTTCGAGGTCGCGGATCTCGCCGACCATGATGATGTCGGGGTCTTGCCGCAACAGCGTGCGCACGCCGGCCGCGAAATCGAAATCGATCGCGGGCTGCACCTGCGACTGGTTGAATTCCGGCGCCACCATCTCGATCGGGTCCTCGACGGTGCACACGTTGAGTTCCGGCCGCGCCAGATGCTTCAGCGTCGAATACAGCGTGGTGGTCTTGCCCGAACCGGTCGGGCCGGTCACCAGCACGATCCCGTGCGGACGCTCGACCATCGCGCGCCAGGTTTTTTCTTCCTCGGACGAAAAGCCGAGCTGCGCAAATTCCTTGACCACGATGTCGGGATCGAAGATGCGCATCACGATCTTCTCGCCGAACGCGGTCGGCATCGAGGAAATGCGCAGCTCCACCTCGCGCCCGCCGGCCGAACGGGTCTTGATGCGGCCATCCTGCGGCCGGCGCTTCTCGGCAACGTCGAGCCGCGCGAGGATCTTGATGCGCGCGGTGACCGCGGTCATCACTGCGGGCGGCAGTTCGAACACCTTGTGCATCACGCCGTCGATGCGGAAGCGGATTTGCGCGGCTTCGCGGCGTGGTTCCAGATGGATGTCGGATGCGCGCTGCTCGAACGCGTACTGCAGCAGCCAATCCACGATGTGCACGACGTGGCGATCGTCGGCGCCGATCTCGCCGGATTTGCCGAGCTCCAGCAACTGCTCGAAATTGAGGATCGCCGAGCCATCGGCAGAATCCTGCTTGGCCTCGCGCGCCTTGGCGATCGAACGCTGCACGCCGTAGAACTCCATGAGATATCGATGGATGTCCAGCGGGTTCGCGACCACGCGCTTCACGTCGCGCCTGAGCATCTGCGACAGGTCCGCGGCCCAGTGCAGGTCGAACGGTTCGGCGCTGGCGAAGGTCACCGCACCGCGTTCGACCGCGACCGGCAGGATGCGGTGGCGCTGCGCGTAGGCCTGGCTGACGGCCTGCGTCACCGCCTTCACGTCGATCTTCATCGGATCGATCTTGAGGTACGGCAGCCCGGCCTTGTCGGCCAGCCACACCGTCAGCGATTCGACCGTCAGCGGTTTGCCGGGGTCGGCGCGGTTCTCGGGCTTGGCACTGGCGATCACCACCAGCGGGTGCAGTTCGACCGCGCCCTTGCCGGCGCGGCTCGCCGCGCGGATGCGCTTGGCATCGTCTGCGGCAAGCAAGCCGTCGGCGATCAGCGCGGCCAGCACCTCGCCCAGATCGAGGCGTCCGTGCCGGCCCAGCACCGTCGTCGAATTCGGGATTGCCGCCATCGCTGCCCCGCTGCAAGGATTCCGTAGGTTGGGGTGAGCCCAATTTTATTTTGCCGTCCCTGGCACTGGGTCCCGGCCGCTCCATGGCCGGGATGACTGAACCCCAACGGTTCGCGATGTTGGGGTTCGCAAAAAACGCTCACCCCAACCTACGCAAGAATGACCGCCGTCCGTGGAAATTGAGCCTCGCGGCTATACTAACGCGCTTTGTTCGTGCATCCGGGGACGCAGTTGGCAGCACCGACTTTCCAGGAGGTCATCCAGACCCTGAACCGCTATTGGGCGGACCAGGGTTGCGTGCTGCTGCAACCGCTGGATCTGGAAGTCGGCGCGGGCACGTTCCACCCGGCCACTTTCCTGCGTGCGCTCGGACCCGAGCCGTGGGCCGCGGCCTACGTGCAACCGTGCCGGCGTCCCACCGACGGCCGCTACGGCGAGAATCCCAACCGCCTGCAGCAGTATTACCAGTATCAAGTCGTCCTGAAGCCGAACCCCGACGACGTGCTGGAACGCTACTTCGGATCATTGCGCGCGCTCGGCATCGATCCGCTGGTGCACGATCTGCGCCTGGTCGAAGACAACTGGGAATCGCCGACGCTGGGTGCGTGGGGACTAGGCTGGGAAGTGTGGTTGAACGGGATGGAAGTCACCCAGTTCACCTACTTCCAGCAGGCTGGCGGACTCGAATGCAAGCCGGTGACGGCTGAGATCACCTACGGCCTCGAACGGCTCGCAATGTATTTGCAGAACGTCGACAGTGTGTTCGACCTTGTCTGGACGACCGCGCCGCACGGCGTGGTGACGTACGGCGACGTGTTCCATCTCAACGAGGTACAGCAGAGCGCGTACAACTTCGAACACGCCGACACCAGGGAACTGTTCCATCGCTTCGACGCCTGCGAAGCCGAAGCCAACAAGCTGGTCGCGTTGAACCTGCCGCTGCCGGCGTACGAGCAGGTGATGAAGGCCAGCCACGCGTTCAACCTGCTGGATGCCCGCCGCGCGATTTCGGTGACCGAACGCCAGCGCTACATCCTGCGCGTGCGCGCGCTCGCGCACGCCGTCGCGAAGGAATGGGCGGCGCCGCGCAGCGAAGAGGCGCGGCGAGCATGAATGCGCGCCGTGTCGCACGCTTGTCTCCCTCTTCTCCGAGCGCTTTCTGCTCGGGGGAGAGGGCTGGGGTGAGGGGGCGGAGCATCGGTCTTCCGAAAGGTTTCTGGTGCCTTGAAGCGTCTGCCCCCTCACCCCGCCCTCTCCCCCAAACGGTGAAGCCGTTTGGGGGAGAGGGAGACAACCGGAAAACATTCGCATGAGCAACGCCAGATCGCTGTTGATCGAGATCGGCGTGGAAGAGTTGCCGATCCACGCAGTGGACGATCTGGCGCGCGCGTTCGCGCAAGGCGTGTGCGACGGTTTGTCGAAGCGCGGCATCGCAGCCGACGTCGAGCGCGCGCAAACCTTCGCGGCGCCGCGGCGTCTCGCGTTGCTGGTTCCGGCCGTGGCATCCACGCAGCCCGAACAGCGCAGCGAAAGTTTCGGTCCTTACGTCAACATCGCGCTCGACGCAGATGGACAGCCTACCAAGGCACTGCTCGGCTTCGCGAACAAGGCCGGCGTCGAATGGACGCAGCTCGGGCGCGCGGCCGATGCGAAGGGCGAGCGCTTCGTGCATCGCAGCGTCGCGCCGGGCCGCGCGACCGCCGAGCTGGTTCCGGAAATCGTGCGCGAAGCCGCCGGGGCGTTGCCGATCCCGAAGCCGATGCGCTGGGGCGACCATGATTTCGCGTTCGTGCGCCCGGTGCACTGGCTGGTGATGCTGCACGGCGATCGCGTAATCGATGGCGAATTGTTCGGGGTGAAGAGCGGCCGGCAATCGCGCGGTCATCGCTTCATGCATCCGGCGCCGGTGCATCTGGTCGATGCCGACAGCTGCGTCGAATCGCTGCGCGCGGCGAAGGTGCTGGCCGATCCGGCCGAACGCCGGCAGCGCATCCGCGACGAAGTCGCGCGCGTTGCGCCGACGGGTTGTGCGCCGCGACTCGACGACGCGCTGCTGGACGAACTGGCCAACCTCAACGAGTGGCCTGTCGCGATTGCCTGCGCCTTCGAGCGCGAATTCCTGGCGGTGCCGCACGAGGCGCTGGTCACCACCATGCGTGCGAACCAGAAATTCGTGCCCGTGTTCGACGCCGCGGGCAAGCTCACCGAGCACTTCATCGGCATCGCCAACCTCGAGTCGAAGGACCCCACGCAGATCCGCCACGGCTACGAGCGCGTGATCCGGCCGCGCTTCGCCGACGCGAAATATTTCTTCGAGGAAGATTTGAAAACGCCGCTGGCGTCGTACCAGCAAGGCCTGCGCGACGTCACCTACCAGAAGGCGCTCGGCAGCTTGTGGGACAAGACCGTGCGCGTGGCCGAACTGGCGAGCATGATCGCCGAGCGCCTGTTCGCGCAGGGCATGGACGTGGATGCGGCACAGGTTGCGCGCGCGGCCGGGCTGTCGCGTTGCGATCTATTGACCCGCATGGTCGGCGAGTTCCCGGAATTGCAGGGCGTGATGGGCCGCCACTACGCGACGGCGCAAGGCGAGCCCGCCGAAATCGCGAACGCGCTGGACGAGTTCTACCGCCCGCGCAACGCCGGCGACGGCATCGCGCAAGGATCGCTGGCGCAATGCGTGTCGCTGGCCGACAAGCTGGACACGCTGGCCGGCATCTTCGCGGTCGGCATGAAACCCACCGGCAACAAGGATCCGTTCGCGCTGCGGCGCGCCGCGCTGGGCGTTGCGCGCACGCTGATCGAAGGCGGACTCGATCTGAATCTTGAGATCGTCCTGCGTGAACACGCAAAGGTAATCCGGTTGCAGATGCGAGAAGTAGCGATCGCTCTCAAGCTAGAAGCGTCGCGTGGTCTAGTCGCTCACGCCGAGAGCGGGGACTTTATCAATCCGCTTGCCGCAGAGGTTTATGAGTTCATCCTCGATCGCCTGCGCGGCTACTACACCGAGCAGGGTTTCACTTCGCAGCAATTCGAAGCCGTGGCCGCGGTTCAACCCGCCAGTCTGGTCGATCTCGATCGCCGCCTTCGTGCGGTCGCGGCGTTCGCGCAACAACCCGAAGCCGAAAAACTTGCCGCTGCCAACAAGCGCGTCGCCAACATCCTGCGCAAGGAAGGCATCGATGCCGGTGCTGCCGCACGGCGCGAGCTGGATTCCGGATTGCTGCGCGAACCCGCGGAGCAAGCCCTCGCTCAAGCCCTCGATGCGGCACACAACGACAACGTCGCGCGTCTCGATCGTGTCGCGGCCGAGCGCGACTACGCCGGTGCATTGGCGCGCCTCGCGCAATTGCAGGCGCCGATCGACGCGTTCTTCGACGGCGTGATGGTGATGGCCGACGATCCCGCCCTGCGCGCCAACCGCATCGCGCTGCTGGCGCGCATCAAGGCGCGCTTCGACGCGATTGCCGAGATCGCGCTTTTGTAATGCCGACGCAAGCCGCAAGCCGAAGCTTTGCTTCCGATGCCTTGTGGCAACAAGCCCAGGAGTTCCTTGTGCGGGGGCAAATCGACGCCGCGCGGGTGACGTTGGCGACCATGCAGGCACATGAACCGTCCGATGCCTTCCACGCGCATCTGCTGGCGGCGCAGATCGCATGGCGCGAGGATTGTGTTCGCGAAGGCACACGGCACGCGCTGGACGCAGCGAGCGTGGTTCCCGATGATGCGGAAGCACTTTGCATGCTGGCGGCCGTACTGGTCGAAGTCGGCGAAACCCTTGTGGCGCGCGCCTGCCTCGATCGGCCGATATGGGACGATTGCAAGAGTCCACTCCTGCTGATGCGCGCGGCGGGTTTGCGCAAGCGGCTGGAACAACATGCCGAAGCACTGGCGGCGCTGGAGCAGGCGAAAGCGCGTGGCCACGACACCGCCGCGTTGCGCTTCCGGCGCGGCGAGGCGCTGATGTTCAACGGACGGCTCGACGAGGCGGAAACCGAACTCGCCGCCAGTCTTGCCGAGGCGCCCGCGCACGGCAGCGTCGCGGTGCCGCTGGTGCGGGTGCGCAGGCAAACCGCGGAACACAATCACCTCGACCTGCTCGAACGCAGTGCGCAAAGCGTGGCACCCGGATCGCGCGAGCAGGCGGCGCTCGAGTTCGCCCGCTACAAGACGCTGGAAGACCTGGGTCGCGACGACGAGGCCTGGCAGGCGTTGGTGCGCGGCAACGCCTTGATGCACGCGCGCCTGCCCGACGAAGCCGCGCGGCATCACGCATGGCTGGATCGCTTCCTGTCCGCATGGCCGTCCGCGCGTCCTCCGCCTGCGCGCGAACGCGCCACGGGAGCACAGCCGATTTTCATCATCGGCATGGCGCGTTCCGGCACTACGCTGCTGGAACGCATGCTCGGCAATCATTCGCAGGTCGCGGTCGCCGGCGAGCTGATGGATTTCGGCGCGCAACTGCACTGGATGGCGGACACGCGCAACGCCCAAAGCGACACGCTGGTGTCGCGGCTGCCGAACATCGACTACGCGGAACTCGGCCGCCGCTATCTCGCGCAAACGCAGTGGCGCGCGCGCGGCAAGGCGTGCTTCATCGACAAGCAGCCGCCCAATTGGGTGCTGGCGGGCGCGATCCATTCGGCGCTGCCGCGCGCACCGATCCTGAACCTCGTGCGCGACCCGATGGATACGTGCTTTTCCAATTGGCGTGCGTATTTCGGCGATGCCTGCGCGTACAGCTACGACCTCGATTCACTCGCCGCGCATTTCAACGATTACCGCCGCGCCGTCGCCCATTGGCATCGGGTCATGCCGGGTGCGATCCTGGACGTGCCGTACGCCGAACTCGTCGGCGAGGCCGAGGCAACCTTGCGCAAGGTATTCGATTTTTGCGGACTGGAATGGGAACCCGGCTGCGCAGACATCACCCGCAACGCCGCGCCCAGCGCGACCCTCAGCGCGGCGCAGGTGCGCGGCGCGCTGCGCCGCGATACTTCGGGGCAGTGGCGGCGGTATGAATCACGATTGCAATCCCTGCGCGAGGCAGTGAAGAGCTATGGCGTCGCCGTCCACGTTTGATGCTGCCGTCAACGGTAGATCGGACCCGTTTACCGAGCGGCTCTGGTTGCGCGCGCAGGGCTACATCGCAGGGAATCAGATCAGGGCAGCGCAGATCACGCTGGAATCATTGGTGCAGCGTGATCCGGCTCGCGCGGCTGCGCGAATGCTGCTGGCTAGCATTTATCTTGACGAGGGTCGCGTGCGCGAAGCCGCCGAGCAGGCAATCACGGCCTCGCGGATGTTGCCGGAAGACGCCGATGCGGTAGCGACCACGGTGCACTGCCTGCTCAGGGTTGGCGAAATGGTGGCTGCGCGCGATTGCCTGGCGCGATTCGATGCAGCGAGCAAGCGGTTGGTGGGGCGCGAGCTCGTGGCACTGGCCCACGCATACGAAATGCTGGGTGACCATCCTGCCGGGCTCGCGTTGATGGATCGCGCCCAGGCGCAGGGTTACGACAATCCCGACTTCGGCTATTTTCATTCGTTGCAGCTCCAGTTCAACGGACGCGTCGAGGATGCTCGACGCAGGCTGGAAGGCTGCCTGCGTCTTGGACCCACTTTCGGCCGGGCGTCGTTGGCGCTTGCACGCATGTCGAAGCAGACGCCGGAATCCAATCATCTCGATTACATCCGCGCGCAATTGCGACAGGTGGAACGCGGCAGCGAGGATCATGCGTCTTTCGAGTTCGCGCAATACAAAGAGTTGGAGGATTTGGGCCGCTACGATGAAGCGTTTGCGGCGCTCGAGCGCGGCAACGCGATCAAGAATGCGCAAGTGTCACATGACGTGGCTGCCGAAGGGGTCGTGTTCGACGGAATCGTCCGGACAATCACGGCAGATTTCATAGATCACCTTGGTATCAAGATCGAAGGGCCCGTTCCCATTTTCATCGTGGGAATGCCACGCAGCGGCACCACGTTGCTCGATCGCCTTCTGGACAACCACCCGGACGTTGTATCAACCGGCGAGCGCGCAGACTTCCCGCGTCAACTGCGTTGGGCCGCCAATTTGCACGGTACCGAGTTGATCGATCCTGCTCTGCTGGAACGGCTTCCAAAAATCGATTATGCGGAGCTCGGAGGGCGTTACCTCGAACAAACCCAGTGGCGCGCGCAGGGAAGGCCGTTTTACATTGACAAGCTGCCGTCCAATTACATGCTGCTGGGATTGATTCACAGGGCTCTGCCTCAGGCGCCGATCCTGCACATGCTGCGCGACCCCATGGACGTCTGCTTCTCCAATTACAAGGCTTTGTTCGGTAACGGCTATCTCTACAGCTACCGGATGGACGCGCTGGCGACACACCACATACGCTACCAAACGTTGATGCGGCATTGGCGCGCCTCGATGGATTGCTTGTTGGACGTGTCTTATGCAGACCTGGTGCGGGATCCGGAAGCGGTGCTCGAGACGATATTCACGCATTGCGGCTTGCGGGTGGTGCCCGGTTGCAGCGATCTGACCCGCAACACCTCCGCGGTAAGTACGCTGAGCAGTGCGCAGATTCGCGAACCCATTCACTCCCGCACCTTGGGAGCATGGCGGCGTTACGAACGGCAGTTGGAACCGTTGCACGCAATGCTTCGGACGGCCGGACTGATTGCCGCAAACTCGCACGAAAAATAAGGGCCGGCCTCGCGGCCAGCCCTATCAAGGAGAACGATTGAAATCGCGTCAGTGCTGGCCGAACTTCCAGTCGAATTCGACCCAATACTGACGACCGTACGAGTTGTAGTTGGTGAAGTTGTAGTACGGGCTGCTGTTGTCTGTGTAGTCGCCCGGCGGCATCGAGTTCTTGATGTTGTTGACGATGCCGGAGATCTTCATGTCCGGCGTGATGTCGTAGCTGACGCTGGCGTTGTAGATCATCCAGGGTGCCACATGGCCCGTGCACTGCGTGTAGCCGTTCAACGGCGTGCTGCATGGCGCCGCGTAACCGGCAGTGCTCTGTTGCGACCAGAAATTCGGCGTCTTGCCGAAACGGGTGCCGTACAGCGTGGTTTCAAACTTGCCGATGTCCCAGGTGATCGAACCGCTGGCGATGGTCTTGAACTCGGTGGAGTAGAACGGTTCACGTAGCAGGTCGTGGGTCGGGTCGAAGGGATATTGCTGGAACTCGTGTTTCAGGGTCACGTTGTACTTCGCCGCAAACGCCAGGCTTCCGAACCGGCCAATATCCTGCTGGTAATCCAGCGAAGCGATGACACCCGACACGTGCTCGTTGGCGATATTGATCGGGAATACGTTGACCTGCTGCAGCTGGTACGGCTGAGGCCCGGTTCCCGGTCCACGGATGACCTGGGACTCGGTTGCAATACAAGTCGGCGAAGTGGGATCGAGCTGACCGAGCCTGCAGGCGGCATCCGTCTTGAGCAACTCGTCGATGCTTTGCAACTGCACCTCGTTGGAGATCTTGATGTTGTAGTAATCGGCCTTGACGTCGAAATTTTGCGTTGGCGACCACACGACACCACCGCCCCAGGACTTCGCGGTCACCGATTGCAGGTTGGGATTGCCGGAATGCTGCGAGAAAGGATCTTGGTTCGCGTAATAGTTGCATTGGGTCAGTGGACCGGGTGGATAGCCGCTCAACGCGCAGCGGTAGTAGTCCGTCAACCCCGGCTGGTAGAAACCGCTCTTGCCGCCGAACACATACGACATGTCCGGTGCGCGGAACGCCGTGCCGTAGTTCGCACGGAACAGCAGGGTGTCGATGGGACGGAATTCCAGTGTTGCCTTGTACGTCAGGTCACCATCGGTGCCGCCGCCGCCGTTGTTTTTGTACTGGTCATAGCGACCGGAAATATCGGCAGTCAACATCTTGGTGATCGGTATGCGCAGCTCTCCGGCGAACGCCCAGTTGGTGCGGGTGCCGCCGCCGGAGGTGCCCGTCAATCCATAGAAGTCGCCCGCGATAACGCCGGGATCGTTGGGGTTCTGCCACGACTGCCCGCCAAACTGGGCCAACCCGGCGAACCCGACGGAACCGGCCGGCAGCTCGAACAGGTCCGCGTTGGTTAGCTGGAAGTTGATGTTCTGGGTGTAGGTTTCGTTGCGGCTCGAAATCAAGCCGTTGAAGGTCGAATACTGCGCCGGCGTGAGCGCCTTGTAGAAATTGGAGACGTTGGGCGAGTAAGCCGGATAGTACCCGTAATACGGGTCAAATCCTTGTTGCGGACCTAGGAACTGGTTCTGGAAAAAGGCGTTGACCGCGGCCTTGATCGGCCAATATTGCTCCTCGTCCAGCTTTTGCTGCGATCGCGCGTAATAGACATCGTAGTTCCAGTCGCTGTTGCCGATCGAACCGCGCACGCCTACCCACGCGTTGTACGTGCGTTCCATGTCGCGCGTGCTGTACAGCTTCCAGTCGCCGATCTCCTCCGGCGAGTAGATGTGCTGGAACAGTTCGTAATTGCCGGAGGTCTTGTTGTAGATGATTCCCCCGCCGTCGATGTTGGTTTCCCAGAAATACGGGCCACCGCTGAAACGGATGTTGCTGACGTTGTACAGAACGTTGGCATACAACTCGGTGTTGTCATTCAGGTGATACTTGAGGTTCAAGTACCCAGTGCCTGATTTGGTTTGGTTCAGGATGGTGGAATAGCCATCCGTAAATTGGCTGCCGCAGAAATTCCCGTGACCTGGGCGAGTTTCGTAACCGACCGTACCGCCGTACAAGTTCGACAGCGGGCTGCAGGCAGCCGCACCCGGATCGATATAATTATCGGTACCAGGAGCAGCACCCTCGTTGACCCGCAAGAAAACGCGCGATCCGAAACCACGATCGTTGGGATCGGGATTGGGCAGCGTGGAGGAGTTCAGCGCGCGTTGATAGCCCCATATCGGTTTCTGGTTGTAGAGCTGTACGCCGAAGTTGGCGTCCAGTTTGCCCCACGTCTGCCCACCGAGGAACTCGACGCGTTCGTTTGTGCCGCCGCCCCCGGTGTAACCACCGCCACGAACATTGAGCTCGTAGCCATTAATGTGATCCTTCAAGATGATGTTGATGACACCCGCGATCGCGCTTGAACCGTAGATGGCCGACTGGTTGCCGGGCAGGATGTCGATGTGATCCACCATGCCGACAGGAATGTCCGAAAGGTCGACAAAGTTGCTCTGACCGTTGTAGAGCAACGGATAGTCAGACATCGGATGGCCGTTGATCAGATACAGCGTAAAGCCGGGGTCGAGACCCAGCAGGCTGATCGTCTGGGCACCTGGCGTGAAGCCGCCAGTGAACTGGTTGTCTTGGACTGAGCCGGTCGCCAAGGGCTGCGCTCGCAGCGCCTGGTATACGCTGCCGAAACCGGACCGTTCCAATTGCTGGGTAGAAATCGTGATGACCGGGTTGGCCGTTTCGATTTGCGCCTGCGGGATAAGTGAACCCGTGACCGTAATGGTCTGAAGGGTCTTCTCTTTCTTGTTTTGCGACTGCGGGGCAGTCGAGGTTGGGTTGGTCTGCTGCGCTTGATTCGACTGTGTTTGCGCGTCGGACGAAGTGGATTGCGCGTAAGCGCTGCCAGTCGCGAACAGACCGGCGCAGATGGCCGTAGCCAACAAATTGCGGTTCATCGAGGGGCCTCCCGGAACGGAAGCCTGCCTGGCTGCGGTCGGGGACCGCCAAAAACAGGCAGACGCACTCGATCAGGTGGTTTCTCCACCAAGATCGTCCTGCACTGTCCCCGGTAGCAGCACGCCGACGAAGTTAATCTTGTTTTAACGTTAACGCAAGAGGTGCCTGATCGAGAATCAGCAAAACAGGGGTTCGCAGATCATTTTTGCCGTGGCAGCACTCCGGCGTCCCGGAGGTACTGGCGCAGAAGGTCCAGCTTGCTGCCGTACAGCGCACTGCGGGCACGGTTTGCGTGCAGGGGTTCGCGCACCAAGGCCGCGCTGGGGATGCTGAAGATTGCGCGCTGTGTCTTGTGAAATTCGAAACAGGCTTCGCTGTGTGATAGCCCGCAGAAGTTCAGCAGCCGTCCAATCGACGCCTCTGGCTGCGCTATCAGTGCCTCGTACTCAAAGTCGAGCACGCGATCTGGATAGCGCTCCAGCCAGTAGCGGGTGAGCTCAACAAAGTTGGCGTAATAGACGGCGAGGTCACGCAGGTCGTAGGCAAACTCGATGGGCTCACCGAAATACTGCCGGTAGCAGGCAAGGCAGGTTTCGACCGGATCGCGACGAACGATAACGACACGGGCCGCTGGCAGCATGGACAGCGCGGCGCCTACCAGCAGCCAGTTGGTGAGGTTCTTGTCGACCGAATATGGCTTCAAAGCACGCCACCGCGCCGTCTCATCGAGGTATGCCTTGCCCATCCGCTGCCAGTCATTTGCGCTGGCACCGGGAACCCACAGCGGGAACGCACCGCGGCCCTGCCGCGACTCCAAGCCAACAAGATTGGGAAGCGTCCTCAGTTCATTGGCACCCTCGACTTCCGGATGCGACGCGAGAATCTGCTCAACCAGAGTCGTCCCCGAGCGGGGAGTGCCTGCAATGAAAATGACCTCATGTCCGGAATCGGCCGCGGATGACGCTTTCACCTCGCCAGCGAACGCGTCGCGAATGGCATCGATGAGGCGACGCTCGGCGGCAGCATTCCAGCGGCTCCGCCGGTGGCGTAATGCGTTGGCCGCCATCAAGACATCGAACGCCGCGTCGAAGTCACCGCTGTCTTCAAGCGCTCGCGCATAACTGAACCCGAGCCGTTCGCGCTGGGCATCGGCGCGCTTCTCGTCCTCCCATGCCTTCCGCAACCGTATTGTGTCGACGGCATCAAACCGGATGGTGTTGAGGTTCGACAGGCCCAACCACGCGTCGGCGTTGTCTGGATCGCATTCCAGCGCCGCCCGGTATTCAACGGCAGCGTCATCCACCCGCCCTGCTGCCGCGAGAACCCTTGCCAACGATGCCGCAACTCCGGCGTTTCCGGGGGCGAGTCCGCGTGCCTGCTTCAAGGCGTCGATCGCCTCCGTTGCGCGGGCATCCGCGGTCAACGCCTCGCCCAGCTCGAACCAGGCTTCCGCACGCTCAGGAGCCAGTTTGCACGCCTGCCGCATGGCTGCGATGCCGCCTTCCGCATCTCCACCGGCTCGCAGTGCTCTTCCCAAATCAATGTGGAGATCCGGATCGTCCGGCCACGCTGGCAGCGCGCGTCGAAAACATTTCACCGCGCGCCCATGATCGCCGAGTTGATACGCCACCATTCCCGACAGCCGCACCGCAGCAGGTTCTTCGGGTATCAGCGCGAACATTGCCTCGATGGTTCGCGTCAAATCCCCAAGGCGCTGCTGTGCCCATTCGCGCTGCGCGCGGGCCAGCAACTTGCCGTACAAGGCCGAATTCGACGGGCCTTTTGGTTTCAGGACTGACGAAATGTCAGCGTTGACGGTCACGATGCATTCAACCGAAGGGATGGAGTTTGCGTTTTCAGGTTCGCCACGGGATTGCTGTGGGCTGTTGCAAGGTTCGGTGCGTCACGAGACGCACCGAACAAGGAAGGACGCGAGCCGGATCGCTTGTCATCACGGGTGCGAAACGGCACCGCAGTCCTGAGCCAGCCAGTTGACAATGAGATTGTCCACCTCCGCCTGCTGGCTGGGATACCAAGGCACGCTGTGCGGCATGTCCGGAATCTGCACGTACTTCGCGTGTACCTTGCCCTCGACGGCCTTGTAGAACGGGATCGCGTGGACATCGCGTGGCGTCCTGACGTCGCGGTCGCCGTCAAAGACCAGGATCGGCAGGTGCGCCTTGTCCGCATTGGACATCGGATCCATGCCCTTCACCGTGTGGCCCTGCAGGATGCGCTGCAGTCGATTATCGCTCCACGATGTACCCAAACGCCCCAAGTCCGCGACAGGCGCGCCTGCGATGGCGCATTGGTAAGGCGATGGATTGCGAACGGTCGCCGCCGCGGCCGCGAAGCCACCATATGAGTAGCCGAAGATTGCGATGCGGTTCTTGGCGGCGATGCCCTGCTGTACCAGCCACGCTGCGCCGTCGTCGAGGTCATCCGACATTTTCAGGCCCCATTGCGCATCACCGGCCAGCCAGAGCTTGCGACCCAACCCTTCGGAACCACGGTACTGTGGTCTCAGCACCGCATAACCGCGGGAAGTAAGCAGTGGCACCCAACCACCCGCAAACCAGTCTTCCGTGTACATGAAATCACGTGCCCACGGACCGCCATGCGGCATGATGACCGTAGGCAGGGGGCCATCCGCCTTGGTCCAGCCGGGCGGCAGGTTGAGGATCGCCGGAATCTGCAGCCCGTCGCGGGCCGTGTAGGTGACCCACTTTTCTTCGCCCGTCATGCCCGGCCTGATTGCGGGGTATTCACTCCCGAGGTTCTCAAGCTTGTCGTTGATCAGGAGATGATATGCCGTCGGCTGGCTGGCACTGACCGTGGTAAACAACACCTTGGAAAAATCATTGTTGTAGTCGGTGATCGAAACCAGCTGTCCGGGGAACGCCTTCTCGATGCCAGCCTGGATGGCCGCCAAGCGTGGAGCTACATAGGTTGTTTCCGGATACGGTCCACCTACCGTGTAGCCCACCACCTTGCCGAAATTGACAGGCTGCTTGCCGAACACGAGACCCGTTATCGAATAGTCCTTGGCCGCGATGAGCGGCTCCGGATCGTATTTCCCGGCCGCCGCGTCGTACATGCGCGCCTGCACCTGATCCGAGAACTGATCGGTCAGTACATAGTATTTGCCGGTCTCGGCGTCGACGCCTACCACCTGAATCTGGTGGCGATCGGAGAGCAGGGTGCTCAGTGCGGGTTGCGCCTCGAACTTGCCCGTCTTGGGGCTGAGAATCAGGGTCTCCTGCTTGTAATCATCAGTACCGCTGGGCTCGATCTTGGACTTGACGAGCAACTTGCCGGTGTGCGGATCAAAAAGTTCGGGCGCGGAGTCGTCGCCGCCTTCGAACAACAATTCCGCCGTGCCGGTCTTCAGGTCGTAGCGGTAGTAGCTGGTCATCAGGGTGACGCCGTTCAAACGCGAAATGATCACGTGGTCCGGGTCGAGCGGCAGCATGTCGACCAGCGATGCGGTATTGATGAGCTTGAGGCACGTGCTGAGCGTCTCGTCCGCATCGAGACGTTGTTTGTTGCTTGCAAATGCATCGGCAAATTGCTTCTGGTCGACGCCAGTCAGGTACGTTTTCGTCACGAAGGTCCGGGTTGCGCCAAGTGCCTTGCCCTCCAGCCCGCACCCCGTGACTTGGCCGGTCCACTGCTGGCGTGCGTCTACCAGGATCTTGCCGGCCTTGAGCGCGAAGGCGGAAAAAAATTGCATGTGATCGCGGTCGCCAGATGGGGTGACAACCTTCGGTCCCGCACCCAATGCATCGACGTCCCAAGTAGCGAGTGCGGTGTCGTGCGGATCCTTGGGTGACGGGATCAGGCCAACGAGATATTTGCCATCGGGCGTCATGCTGACGGACTGCAGCTGTGGCAGACGCGTCAAGTCTTCGATAGGAATCGGCTGGTTCACGGGTACGGCTGCTAAAACGGTTCCGGTTCCGACCACGCCCGCAAGCAACATTGCGAAAACGGATTTGCGCACTTTGCAAACCTCCGGATTGGATTATTGGAAAACGTATGCCGCGACAGCATCTTCCGCACGGCTACGTGCAATGCAAGATAGCAGGCACAGGGGCTCGCGCACACATTACTTGGCTACCGGCGTACTCTCAACGCCAACCTGAAAAACATTCAAAAAAAGGGGCGACTTTCGTCGCCCCTGCATTTCCGAAATCGGGTCTTGTTCTTACAATTTGTAATTTGCGCGCACGAAGAAAGTGCGGCCATACCAATCGTATTGGGAAGCGTCGATGACCGTGTTACCGATCAAACCGGAGGCGTCCACGGCAGCAGCATTGGAGACCTGCGGGGGCTTCTTGTCGAAAATGTTGCGCACACCAGCCGTGACGCCCCATTTGCCGGTGTCGTAGCCGACGGACAAGCTGTGACGGAATTGGGCAGGCAGATCCTTGATGATGTAACCCGTCGCGCCGAAGTAGGGTTGCGGATTGTCGGCGTCATACGCGGCGGTTGCCCCGGTGTATTCGCCCTGCCATGTGACCGTCCAGTCACCTCGATTCCAGTTCACATGCGCAAGGCCCACCACCTGTGGGTTGCCCGGGAATTTCACACGGTTGGAGTTCGTGAATCCGCTCGCTGCCGCAGTGCTGAACAGCTGCGTGACGTCAGACAGTGTGTAGGTGACCTCCGCATCGGCGGACAGTTTGCCGAAGGAGAAATCATTGCTCCAGTTGAACTGCAGATCGTAACCACGCTCGCGTTCACGATTGATGTTGATGAAGGTCGCGTAAACATTGGTAATGTTGTACGCGCCGCTGGGCAGATTTCCCGGATTTCGAGTGAACAGGTTGCAGAAGTTGTTCGGATACACGGCTGAGTCGTAACAGCCGGAGAGAATGGTGCCTGCGCTGAGGGTGGTGATTTCACCACTGATCTTGTAGTCAAAATAATCCAGCGCCATGTTGAAGTTGCCGAACGCGGGAGTCCAGACGATGCCCAGCGTTTTGGCACGAGATGTTTCCGGCTTCAGGAAGCCGTGGCCGCCACCCTGGAATACCTGCGCCGAAGCGCCGGCGCCACCGTAGGTGCTTGGGATACCTGCTTTCGCGCAATTGGCGCGGATGAATTGGTTGGTACTATCACCCCAGTTGATGCATGGGTCGATGCTCGTCTGGCTGAGGAATCCGGACTCGTTGCCGAGATAGAGCTCGTACAGGCCAGGTGCACGAT
Organism: Rhodanobacteraceae bacterium; assembly: GCA_030167125.1. NCBI lineage: Bacteria > Pseudomonadati > Pseudomonadota > Gammaproteobacteria > Lysobacterales > Rhodanobacteraceae > Rhodanobacteraceae bacterium. The sequence continues at coordinate 2,789,598 of CP126531.1, read as the reverse complement.
AAGAGGTACCGAGCGACCCGCGCACCCGCACAGTAGGTACGACCTGCCAGTTGAGGCCGAACTTCCACACCTTGCTGCCATCGGTCACGCTGCCGTACTTGAAGACGCGCCCCGACAAATCGATGGACAAATTCTGGACTGCGGGCAGGTCTTTCAGTAGTGGCACACCGAGCTCACCAAATACTTCGTTGACGTGGTCACGGCCTTTCGTCACCTGCGCACTGCTGTAACCCCATTCATAGCCGGCGGCGTTGTTCGGGTCAGGCTGGTCGTTGATCGCATAGGTTCGGAACTCGGCGCCCACTGCGGCCGCGACCGGACCGGCAGGCAGGTCGAACATGGTCCCGTTCGCGGTGAAATTGGCCGTGGTCTGGCTATAAGTGGTGTGTCCCCGCGTCTGCATTCCGACCGCTTGGACCAGCTGGCCCATGTCGGTGCCGTTCAACACGTTCGGATCGAAGTAATTGATCGGCATGCTGCCGCAGGTTGCCACGGCCAAGGTGCAATCGCCGGACTTGCGCGCGTCGATGCCGATGTGGCCGTAGTAGCCACTGGAGCGGGTGTGGGTAAGATTGGTCTGCCAACTCCAGCTGCTGTCGCCGAATCCACCCGACAGTCCCGTGCGCAGATACAGGTAGCGAACGGACACCTCGTCGTTCGACGGGAAAGGCATGATCGGAGTGTAGTAGCTGTAATCCAACCCCGTCCCATTGAGAGGGTCGGCCGGTCCGGGCACCACAGGGAAAAATTGCCGCCAACCCTGCGTCTGGGTCTTGCGGTAGTTGAAGATCGCTTGGTTGTCCCACGTCACGCTGCCAAATGTGAAGTGACTGCTGCCATACAGCGTTTCGTCACGGTTTTTGTTAATGGCCCATGCGTCGCCGTAGAACGGATAGTTAAGCACGTCGGTGTAATACGCGCCCTTGGGATTGGCGGGATCGTTGTATTGCGTCGATGGATAGGGTCGCGGCGCGAAGCCCGGGAATGGACCAATGGTGGGGCCGTTGGTCGGGTTGAAGCGAATGTGGTAGCCGCTGTAGTAATCCATAATGGTGTCGGCGTACAGGTTGTTGCAGCCGGCCAAGCTGGTACCCGCAAGGATCGAATCGTCCGTACGGTCGATTCGCTTGCCGTTGGCGTCATACACCATGTCTTGGTTGCATTTCAGGAAGTCACGATCCTTGTAGGGAAGCGGATCCTGCTGGCGGAACTCGCCTGCGAGCAGAATGTTGCCCTTGGCGAAGTTGAAGCCCGTGCCGATGGACACGGTCTTCTGCGCGCCACCTCCGTGTTGCGGATCGCTATAGAAGGCTTCCAGCTCCGTATGATCGAGACTCTTCTTGGTGATGAGGTTTACCACGCCCGCAACGGCGTCCGAACCATAGATGGAAGATGAGCCGTCCTTCACGATTTCGACGCGCTGCAGGATCACGTCAGGAATCACGTTGAGATCAAAGCCGCTGCCGGTCTGTCCCTGCGTGCCAGAAGGGCCCGGACGCTGGCCATCCAAAAGAACCAGTGTGCGATTTGCACCCAGTCCGCGCAGGTTGATTGTCTGGATACCGGTACCGCCGCCAATGACGAAGCCGCTGAACTGGTTGTTGATCTGAGTTGCCCCCGCGGCTGCTGACGTCGCCTGCAGAATGTCCGCCGTGGTGAATGCGCCCGAGGCCTTTTGAGCCTCAATAGGGACGACTTGTATCGGCACCGTGTCCTGATATTCCGGCCGCTTCAGAAGCGAGCCCGTGACCGTGACTGTTTCCAGTGTCTGGGTTTTATCCTTGTTTTTGGAATTCTGGTCCGCCGATTGTGCTGGTTGTGCGGTGGCGGATTGGTTCTGCGCCTGCTGCGACGCGGAGGTGTCCTGTGCGGATGCCGTCGTCGCGGCGACGAAAAGGCTTGCACAGATGGCCGAGGCCAAGAGCTTGCGATTCATCAGAAATACTCCCCAGTGAGCGGAAACGGTTTCAGTGATGGTGGCGACGCTCCCTGCGCGCCGACGGGAACGCTGTCCGTCATCTCCCTGAAACCTAAGGACTTGTCGAAGACGGAGCGAGTGGGCGGGTTAACGCCACGTTCACACTAGCAACAAATTAACAATGTTGCAATCTTTTTGAAAGGTACATAAAAGTTGGTCTTCATGCGGTTTGCTCATGAGCCTGCTGGTATTGCCCCATGAACGCCAGCCGCACCGCGGCTTTCACCTTATCCCGGACCGCAGTAACATGAAAGTTCTGGCTCGTGGCCGCGCGATCGTGCCGAGCTGCCTCCGCCGCGGGCCTGCCCCATTCCGAGGAATCTCCATGCAAAAGCTTGCTGCTGCGCCGTTGTTTCTTGCCACGTTGGTCCTTGCCGGTTGCGGCGCACCCAATTCGTCCGACAACGCTTCCGCTTCGGCCAGTGCTGCGCCGCCGGCATCCGAGGCGGGCACTCCCGCGCCGGCCGCCACGGCGGTGACGGGAACCGTCAAGCTTCAGGACCCCGCGGTGACGGTGAAGCCACAGGCGACGATGGAGTTGTCGCTGGTGGACGTCACCCAGCAACCGGGCGTCACGGTGAACAAGCAGGATTTCAATCCGCCCACGTTCCCGCAGGCGTTCCACATTCCATTCTCGGCCTCGGCGATCAACGCGAAGGATCTGTACGTGTTGCAGGCCACGATGCAGGACAACGGCCGCACCTACACGACGAAGTTGCAGCAGCCGGTGCTGACGCGCGGGCAGCCCGCCAGTGTCGATCTCACCCTGGTCGCCGAGCCGACCGCGGCCGAGAAGATGCTGGACGATTTCAACAACGCCAAGCGCCAGACCGGCGGCATGACCGTCAAGAGCGGCACCGCCAGCAAGATCGGCGAATCGCAGAGCTGGCAGGTTTTCAGCGACGTGCACGGCGTCGAATTCATCATCGAGCAGCTCAACCAGGCCGACAAGGGCTTCACCAAGACCGAGTACGCCTACCGCGATTCGCTGCCGTGGGTGGTCGTGCAGGAACAGATGCCGAAGGCCGACGCGCCCGCCACCTCGACGGTACGCGTCGGATGGGGCAACGAGGGCGTGCTGGTGTTGAACCAGAAGATCGTGGGCGGCAAGACCTCATCCTTGTCCGATGCCGACGCCAAGGCGCTGCACGACAAGGCCGAGGCGGAGTTCAAGCGCTTCAGCAAGAAGCACTGAGTCTTGTGGTTCCGCAAATGAAAAACCGCGCGTCCTGCGACGCGCGGTTTTTGTTGCCTCGGGACGAACGGCTCAGAAGCGGAACTTGGCGCCGATGTTGAGGCTGTCGACGCGCTGGCTCGAATCGGAGAAGCGTCCGTCGTAGCCGATCCAGCCGGAGAAGTTCGGCGTGAAGTCGGCAGCCAATCCCACGCCCGCGCTGCCCCAGTTCTTGTCCGGCATGAAACCCGGCAGTGAAAACGTGCCCGGCATGCTGACGAGACCTGCGCTTACGTCGCGCGGATCAGCATCGTTGTCGTGGTTCCACGCGATGCGTGCGAACGGGTGCAGGGTCGCGCCGCCGGTTTGCAGGTTGCCGGTCAGCTGCCAGCCGAGCGTGCCGATCAGGGCGTGGCGATCCTGGTTGCCGAATGTCATCGCGGTCGCATCGTTGCCGTTTTCGCCGTAACCGTCGACGTGTGCGTGTTGCCATGACAGGTCCGCGTACGGACCGGTGCGCCAGTTGCCGAAGTTGATCCACCAACCGCCGGTCAGCGCCAGCGCGGTGTGGTAACCCGATGTCGAACCGGATTCGTAACGCACGGTCGGGCCGATCGGAATGTTGCGGTGGATGTCGCTGTAACCCAGATGGCCGAAGCTGCCGACGGCGCCGAAGTAGGCCTGGTCCCAGCCCCACATCACGTAACCGCTGGCCAGCAGATCCTGCAGCTTGAAGCCGCCGGCGTTGGCGTCGAAGTCGTCCTTCTGCTGTCCGGCGGTGAACGCGAGGCCCGCCGTCAGCGCGTCCGACGGGTGGATGTCGGCGCCGACGCTCAAGGTGTTGGCGTTGTTGCTGCTCTTCGGCGAATTGACCTGCGCGTCGAGGCGCTGGTGCGCGAAGTCGTAACTGGCCCACACGCGCAGACCGTTGCCCGGCGCGTTGCCGAGGCTGCTGGCGGCTTGGGTAATGATCGAGCGGTTGAGGCTCTCGTTGATCTGCAGCGGCGCTTCGCCCAGCAGCGACATCTCGCCCGGCGCGGTGATGATCGATTCGACGTATTGCGCCAGCATCGCGTGCGTGGCGGTGGTCGGATGCACACCGTCGGCGAAAACGTAGGTGTTTTCCGTACCCGGTTGATAGGTGACCGTCGCGCCCGGCGTGCCGGCAGGCAGGCATTCGAACGAGCTGCCGTCGCCGCCGGTGCAGGCCGGCTGCGTGACATTGGTGAAACCGTAACGGGCCGGATCGGCGACGATCTCGTTCAAGATCGCGTAAGTGTTTACCGGAATGATGTTGACGCCGGCATTCGCCAAGCCGTTGTTCAAGGTGCTGTTGTAGAGGATCGACAAGGCCGTCAGTTGAGCGGCGCCTTGCGGGCCGGAAGCCAGCGCGGATGGGGTCACCCCGATGTTGGGCAGGTTGAACACCATCACGTAGCGCGCGCCGGCCTTGCCGAGCGACTGGATCATGCCGAGTTCGGTGACGGCGGCGGTCTGCAGATTGGCCTGCACTTGCGCCGGCGTCAGCATCCCGAGTTGCGCCAGCGCGACGTTGTAGAACACGTCGTTGGCACCGCCCCATACCGCGTACAGCGTGTTCGGATCGGCCTTGCCGCCGGTCGCCTGCAGGTACATGCCGAGCTGTGTCGGCAGGGTCGGCACGCCCGCCGGCGTGCCAGGCGAATTGTTGACGATGCCCGCGCCGCCGAATGCGAAGTCGGTGCCGCCCGCCAACGCAGGCGTCATCGGCACGCCGAACCAATCGGCGACGTTCTCGACGCCGGTCTGGCCCGGGTTGGTGGTGAAGCGCATCGTGAAGGGAAGCTGCGCGACCAGCGACAAATTGCCGTCGTCACTCAAGCTGTCGCCGAACACCACCATGTGGTCGAACAGGCCTGCGTGAGACGACGCCTGCACCGGCGGTGCGGATTGCGCGAACGCTGCGGAACAGCTCAGCGCCAGCGCCACGGCGCAGGCGAGATGACTCGGGCGGGGCATGACCAGACTCCATGAGCGCCGGCTGGCGCGACGGCGCAAGCCTAATACAAGCGTTTGAATTCTTCCATCCGTGGGCGTATGGGGAGAGCCATCCCCCTCATTCCCCCTTCCCTTGGAAGGGGGAGGAAAAGCTCACCCCCTTCGGAACGAAGGGGGTCGGCGCGAAGCGGCGGTGGGATGACCAGGAGTGAACGCGTGCTATGCGGATGCGAAGCATCGGGGGATGTGCTCGCGCGCAGGCGCGCTCCTGTCAAGAGCCGCCGGCGAAATTTTCAGGCCGCGCGCGGATCGCGCTGGCGATGCAGGTGCACCAGCAGCAGCGAAATCGCCGCCGGCGTGACGCCGCTGATGCGGCGCGCCTGGCCCAGCGTGGCGGGACGCACGTGCTTCAGCTTCGCGGAAACCTCGGCCGACAAACCGCGTACGCCGTCGTAGTCGAACGCTTCCGGAATCGGCGTGGACTCGTGGCGGCGCTGGCGTTCGATTTCGTCGCGCTGGCGATCCAGGTAGCCCGCGTACTTCGCCTGCACCTCGACTTGCGCGGCGACGTCCTCGCGTTCCACGGCGGGACCGAAGCCATCGGTGTCCGTCAGCGTTGCATAGTCGAGTTCGGGGCGGCGCAGGAGATCCAGCGCGTTCGCTTCGTGCGCAAGCGTAATGCCGCGTTGCGATTGCAACGCGATGCCCAGTCCATTCGAGGGCGTCGCCCAGATCGATTTCAACCGCGCGGTTTCGCGTTCCACCGCATCGCGTTTCGCACGCATTGCATCGAAACGTTGCTGCGGCACCACGCCCAGTTCGAAACCTTTTTCGGTGAGGCGCAGGTCGGCGTTGTCTTCGCGCAGGTGCAGGCGATATTCGGCGCGCGACGTGAGCATCCGGTACGGCTCGATCGTGCCGTTGGTGGTGAGATCGTCGATCAGCACGCCTGTATAAGCTTCGTCGCGGCGCGGCCACCAAGGTTGCTCGTTGCGCACGGCGCACGCGGCATTGAGCCCGGCGATCAAACCTTGCGCCGCGGCTTCCTCGTAACCGGTGGTGCCGTTGATCTGGCCCGCGAAATACAAACCCGCGATGGCCTTGGTTTCCAGCCACGGCTGCAGGCCGCGCGGATCGAAGTAGTCGTATTCGATCGCGTAACCGGGACGCGTGATGTGCGCGCGTTCGAAACCGGGAATCGAATGCACCAGTTCGACCTGCACGTCGAACGGCAGTGAAGTCGAGATGCCGTTGGGATAAATCTCGATCGCGTCCAGGCCTTCCGGCTCGATGAAAATCTGGTGCGAAGTCTTGTCGGCGAAGCGCACCACCTTGTCTTCGATCGACGGGCAGTAGCGCGGGCCGGTGCCTTCGATCTTGCCGGTGTAGAGCGGCGAGCGGTCGAGCCCCGCGCGGATGATCTCGTGCGTGCGTTCGCTGGTGTGCGTGATCCAGCACGGCACCTGGCGCGGATGCTCGTCGCGCGAACCGAGATACGAAAACACCGGCAACGGATCGTCGCCCGGCTGTTCCTCGAACACCGAATAGTCCAGCGTGCGCGCGTCGATGCGCGGCGGCGTGCCGGTCTTCAGGCGATCCGCGCCCAGCGGCAATTCGCGCAGGCGTTTTGCCAAGGTGGTCGCGGGCGGATCGCCGGCGCGCCCACCGGCGTGATTTTCGAGGCCAATGTGAATCTTGCCGGCGAGGAAGGTGCCGACCGTCAGCACCACGCGCGGCGCACGGATCGTCAAGCCCATCTGCGTGACCACGCCGGCGACGCGGCCGTGCTCGATCACGAGGTCATCGACCGCTTGCTGGAAGATTTCCAGATTCGGCTGGCGTTCGACGATGCGCCGGATCGCGGCCTTGTACAGCACGCGATCGGCCTGGCAACGCGTCGCGCGCACCGCCGGACCCTTCGATGCATTCAACGTGCGCCACTGGATGCCGGCGAGATCGGCGGCGTGCGCCATCGCGCCGCCCAGCGCGTCGATCTCCTTGACCAGATGGCCCTTGCCGATCCCGCCGATCGCGGGATTGCAGCTCATCTGGCCGATGGTTTCGATGTTGTGCGTGAGCAGCAGCGTACGCGCGCCGCAGCGCGCGGAAGCCAGAGCGGCCTCCGTGCCGGCGTGGCCGCCTCCCACAACGATGACGTCATAACTGGTCATGGCGTGTCACTTGTTTCCGATTGCAACGGCGAATCATCCCAATCGGCGATGCGATTGTGAAATTCCGTTTGCAATTGGCGTCTCGGATCGTTGCGAAAGGTTACCGCGGACGTGCATGGTGCACGTAATCGCGCGCCTACTCCGCAACGTCACAATCTCTTGCAATTTTCCGGCGTCCTGGCCGATGGATTGGCACACGACGTGCAGAAATACTCATGCGCACCCGCCGATGCAGCCGTTGCGAGCGGCGCGAGCCGGAAAACGGGATCCGGTTTGCATCGTCGGGAAGCAGCCAAGCCGGCTGCGAAAAGGAACTGGCGCCCGGCGGTCATCAGGAACAGGGGGAATCCAGAGTAACCGAGTTCCGGGCGCCAGATTTGGAAATACATCGGGTGCCGAAGTGGCAAAACGAGTCGCAACAGCCCCTTTCGGCGAAGAGTATCAGCGGCCGCGCGTGAACGCCACTTGAAGCGTTCAGGCAGGTCCGGAGCAACCAGAGGACCGAAAAATGAGCTTCGTCGAGATGACCAATGAAGAGTGGGAAGCAGTGTACAAGCATCACGATGCGCTGATCCGCATGGCCGAGTTGGAAATGCGTGCGGAGATCCGCGAAGTGGCTTCCGAATCGAGCCGCGCTGCGCCGCAGCCGAGCGAGGCCGCCACGCGTCCATTCGATGCATGAGCGCCGGGCCCAGGGCCCGCGCTGACCTAACGGGGGAGTGGGGAGCATCGGGGGATGCTCCCCATTTTTTTGGGTACCGTCGGGCCCGCAGCTTCAGCGGAGCTTGCCCGAACCCGAGTGGCTGCTGCTGCGCGCGGGCGGAGGCGCCGCCTGCCAGCGCCAATACGCCTGCGGCCAGCAGGGTCGCACGTGCCAGCGACTTGCGGTTCGAACGAGAAATTCCGCGCATCTGCACCTCCGCGAGCCGTGATTGCCGTCGCCGATCCTACGCTTGCGGGCGAAGGATTTCAGGTGCCGCTGCGGCCTCGCTCAGGCGCTGTCGTCGGCTCCGAGCATCCGGGCCAGGATTTCACGCAGGTCGGGCGAATGTCGGCCGCGCGCCAGCAATGCGCACAGCGCCGCTTCCGCCGAAGCGCGGCGCTTCGGTTCCAGCCGTTTCCAGTCCTCGAAGGCCTTGGCGAGGCGCGCCGACAGTTGCGGATTGCGCGCATCGATTTCGGCGAGTTTGCCGGCGAACCAGCGATGGCCCGCGCCATCCGGACGATGGAATGCGACGGGATTGCCGCGCGCGAACGCGCCCAGCAGCGCCTGCACGCGGTTGGGATTGGCCAGCGTGAAGGCGGGGTCGGTTTCCAGCGCCTGCACGCGTTCCAGCGTGGCGTGTGCGGGAACGGTGGCCTGCAGCATGAACCATTTGTCGAGCGTGAGGGCGTCGCACTCGAAACGCTCGCGGTATGAACGCAGGGCCCCGGCGGCTTGCGGCGCCCCGCTGCGCACCAGCGCGGACAGCGCGGCGAGGCGGTCGGTCATGCCGCGCGCATCGCGGCATTGCGCGAAAGCAAGTGCGGCGCCGGTTGCCGCGTCGCGGCGCGGCAACAACGCGAGCACGCGCGCCTTCAGGCGGCGGTGCGCGGCGGCGTGCTGATCGAGCGCGCCGGACTCGTTGGCGTGGAGTTCCCGATATGCCGGCGCCAGCGCGTCGCCCAGCCGTTGCGCGAGCGCGTGCTCCAATGCCTCGCGCGCGGCATGCACGCGGTCGGGATCGAACGGTGAATGGCGCGCGCCGAGTTCGAGCGCGGAGGGTGGTGTCAGCAGATCGGCGAGCAGTGCGGGATCGATGTCCACGCGCGCGGCGAACAATCGCGCAAGCGCGTCCAGCCAAGCATCAGTGGCGGCGCGCGGATGGGTTTGCGTCAGCGCCTCGTCGAACGCGCGCGCCGCCAGTTGTTGCGCGGCATTCCAGCGATCGAAGCCGCTGGTTTCGTGCTGCAGCAGTAGCGCGAGCTGCGCGGGCGTGTAATCGAAATGCACCTGCACCGGCGCCGAGAAACCGCGGCACAGCGAAGGCGTCGGCTTGGCGGGCAGGTCTTCGAAAATGAAGCGCTGTTCCGTGACGGTCAGTTCCAGCACGCGCTCGTCGAGCGGCGCGGTGGTGTCGTCGGCGCGCTGCAGCGGCACACGCGTTCCGTCGTCGGCGAACAGCGCGAGGTTCACCGGAATCGGCACCGGCTGCTTGTGCGGTTGACCCGGTGTCGGCGGAGTGCGTTGCGCGAGGATCAACGTGTAGCGTTTCGCGGCGGCGTCGTAGTCGTCACGCACGCGCAGTTCGGGCGTGCCGGCTTGCGTGTACCAGACGAGGTAGGGTGACAAATCGAGGCCGTTGGCCTCGCCCAGCACGGTCAGCAGATCGTCGATGGTGACGGCTTGCCCGTCGAAGCGCGAGAAGTACAGATCGGTGCCACGGCGAAAACCTAACCCGCCGAGCCTTCCCGCGATCATCCGGATCAATTCCGCGCCCTTCTCGTACACGGTCGCGGTGTAGAAGTTGTCGATGGCCTGGTAGGCGGCCGGGCGCACCGGATGCGCCAGCGGACCGGCGTCTTCCGGGAACTGCACGCGGCGCAGCGTGGCCACGTCCTCGATGCGTTTCAGGGCGGGCGAGTGCGTGGCTTCGCAGAACGAATGTTCGCGGAACACCGTGAAGCCTTCCTTGAGGGAAAGCTGGAACCAGTCGCGGCAGGTGACGCGGTTGCCGCTCCAGTTGTGGAAATACTCGTGGCCGACCACGGCTTCGATGTGGCGGTATTCGTCGTCGGTAGTGGTGTCGGGATCGGCCAGCAGGTATTTCGAGTTGAAGATGTTGAGGCCCTTGTTTTCCATCGCGCCCATGTTGAAGTCGTGGGTCGCGACCACGTTGAATACCGGCAGGTCGTAGTTGCGCCCGTAAGCCTGCTCGTCCCAACGCATCGCGCGCTCCAGCGCATCCATCGCGTAATGGCAGCGGCCGATCGCGTCGGCCTCGGCCCACAGGCGCAACATGACGTCGCGGCCATCGGCGGTGCGATACGCGCGCTCGATTTTTTCGAGACGGCCCGCGACCAGCGCGAACAGGTAACTCGGTTTCGGATGCGGATCGACGAAGCGCGCGAAGTGGCGGCCGTCTTCGAGATCACCGGATTCGACTTCCTCGCCGCCGGCCAGCAGCACGGGAAAGCGCGCCTTGTCGGCAACAAGGGTGACGTCGTAGCGCGCCAGCACGTCCGGGCGGTCGGGAAAAAACGTGATGCGGCGGAAGCCCTGCGCTTCGCATTGCGTTAGCAGGAAACCGTGCTCGCGCGCGCCGGAAAGATACAGTCCGGACAGCTGGCTGTTGCGCGTGGGGTCGATGCGTACATCCAGTTCCAGCACGCTGCCGTCGTGCGCAGACGCAATGAGGAGACCGGACGGATCGAGCTGGTATTCGTCCGCGGCCAGGGCGCGGCCATCCAGCCGCACGCCCACGAGTTCGAAGTCCTCGCCGTCGAGCCGCAAAGGTTCGTCGCGGTCGCGCGCCAGCGTGAGCTTCGAATGCACCCGCGTTTCATCGATGCCGAGTTCGAACTTCAGTTCGACATGCGTGACGCGCCATGCTGGCGGCTGATAATCGGCGAGGCGGACGGTCTTTGCGTTCGCGAGGGAAGTCTGCGTATCCATCCCCGGATTTTATCAGCCGCCTTCTGCGCATCAGTGTCAAAATCGACAACCGTCCGCCACGATGAATCCGAACCCATGGCCGCATTCCAAGCCCCTTCCCTGCGCGACATCCGCAGCGCTGCCGCGCGCCTCGCGCCGCACGCACGCGTCACGCCGGTGTTGCGTTCACCCGAACTCGACGCGCTTGCCGGTGCCGAACTTCATTTCAAGTGCGAACACCTGCAGGTCGGCGGCGCCTTCAAGTTCCGCGGCGCCTGCAATGCGGTGTGGGCGTTGACCGACGAAGAGGCCCAACGCGGCGTCGTGACGCATTCGTCCGGCAACCATGGCGCGGCGCTGGCGCTGGCCGCGCGGACGCGCAGGATTCCCGCGCACATCGTCGTGCCCGAGGGTGCCGTCGCGGCCAAGCTCGCGAACATCGAACGCGCCGGCGGCATCCTGCACCGCTGTGCGCCGACGCAAGCCGCGCGCGAGGAAGCCTGCGCGACAGTGCAGCGCGAAACCGGCGCGACGCTGGTGCATCCGTACGCCGATGCGCGCGTGATCGCAGGCCAGGGCACGATCGTCCTGGAATTGCTGCAGCAAGTTCCGGATCTCGACGCGTTGATCGTTCCGATCGGCGGCGGCGGCTTGGCTTCCGGTTGCGCGATCGCGCTCGCCGCCTTGTCGCCGAAGGCGCGGCTGGTCGGCGCGGAGCCCGCGGGTGCCGACGACGCGTTCCAGTCGCTGCAACGTGGCGAGCGCGTCACCGTCGTGCCACACACCGTGTGCGACGGTCTGCGCGCGACGATCGGCGAGCCGAATTTTGCATTGCTGCGCGCCCATCGCGTGGAAGTGATCAGCGTGGACGACGATGCCGTGCTCGCGGCCATGCGGCTTGCATGGGCCGAACTCAAGCAGACCATCGAGCCCTCGTCGGCGGTCGTGCTGGCGGCCCTGCTCGCGCAGCGCGAGCGCTTCGCCGATCAACGCGTCGGGCTGGTGCTGAGCGGTGGCAACGTCGACCTGGACGCGTTGCCCTTTATTCGAGGGTGATCATTCGACGGTAACGGACTTCGCCAGATTGCGCGGCTGATCCACATCGGTGCCGCGCAACACCGCGACGTGGTACGCGAGCAACTGCAGCGGCACCGTGAACACGGCGGGCGCGATGAAGTTGCCGCCGGCATCGATCTTCATCAGGTGGCCGCGCTTGCCGTTCAACGACACGTCGGCATCCGAGTCGGCGAACACGTACAGCTGGCCGCCGCGCGCACGCACTTCCTCCAGGTTCGATTTCAGTTTTTCCAGCAGCTGGTTGTTGGGCGCGACCGCGATCACCGGCATGTCCTCGTCCACCAGCGCCAGCGGGCCGTGCTTCAGTTCGCCCGCGGGATACGCCTCGGCGTGGATATAGGAAATCTCCTTCAACTTCAGCGCGCCCTCCATCGCCACCGGATATTGCGCGCCGCGGCCGAGGAACAGTGCGTGGTGTTTGTCGACGAATGACTCGGCCAGTTCGGCGATCGCGGGCTCGAGTTTCAATGCCTCCTCGATCCGGCGCGGCAGGCTGGCGAGTTCGCCGACCAATTGCGCGAGCCGGCCGGCGTCGATGCCGCGCAGGCGCGCGAGTTCCAGCACCAGCAGCGCCAGCGCGGTCAGCTGGGTGGTGAAGGCCTTGGTCGAGGCGACGCCGATTTCGGGGCCGGCGCGCGTCATCAAGGTGAGGTCGGATTCGCGCACCAGGCTCGATTCCGGCACGTTGCAGATCGCGAACGAACCGAGATACCCGCGCTCGCGGCCGTCGCGCAGCGCGGCCAGCGTGTCGGCGGTTTCGCCGGACTGCGAAACCGCGAGGAACAAGGTGTCGGGCATCACCACCACGTTGCGGTAGCGGTACTCGCTGGCGACTTCGACGCTGCACGGGATGCCGGCGATGCCTTCCAGCCAGTAACGCGCGACCATGCCGGCGTGGTAGCTGGTGCCGCAGGCGACGATGTGCACGTGGCGCACGCGCTTCAGCAGTTCGTCGGCGTCGACACCGAAAATGTTCGGCAGGATGTGGTTGTCGGCGATGCGGCCTTCCAGCGTGTTGGCGACCGCGCCCGGCTGCTCGAAGATTTCCTTCAGCATGTAGTGGCGGAACTGGCCGCGTTCGACCGCGTCCATCGAAAGATCGCTTTCGCGCACTTTCCGCGTAACCTGCGCACCGTCGGCGGCCTCGATCACCAGCGCGTCGGGCGTGATTTCCACCACGTCGCCTTCTTCCAGGTACACGATGCGGTTGGTGACCTGGATCAGCGCCTGCACGTCCGAGCCGAGGAAGTGCTCGCCGATGCCGACGCCCACGCACAGCGGGCTGCCGCGGCGCGCGCCGACCACATGCCCGGGATGGTCGCGGTGCAGCACCGCAATCGCGTACGCACCGCGCAAACGGCGGGTGGCGTCGGCGACCGCTTCGCGCAGCGGCTTGCCCCCGGCGACCAGCTTGTGCACGAGGTGCGCGATCACCTCGGTGTCGGTATCCGAACTGAAGGCGTAACCGGCCGACTTCAGTTCCTCGCGCAGTTCCGCGTGGTTCTCGATGATGCCGTTGTGCACCACCGCGACGGCGTCGCGCGACACGTGCGGATGCGCGTTGGCCTCGTTGGGCGCACCGTGGGTGGCCCAGCGGGTGTGCGCGATGCCGGTCCGGCCGTGGGTGGACGAGGCCTGCCACAGCGCATCGAGTCCCGAGACCTTGCCGGGCGCGCGCAGGCGGCTCAGCTTGCCTTCGTCCAGCACCGCCAGGCCGGCCGAGTCGTAGCCGCGGTATTCGAGGGCATGCAACCCGGCCAGCAGGATGGGAACGACGTCACGTTGGGTGCAGCCGGCAACGATTCCACACATGGTTCTGCACCTGGCGGGAGGTGAAAAAACGCAAAGATACAGGGGTTTGAGTCCAAAAGGGCGGCGTTTCGGGCCGATCAATCGAGCCGCGGCATGTTTCGTGCAAGAACCTTCAGCACCTCGCGGAAATTTGAACTACGTCACATTCGTAGTATAAAGGCCCTCCCCTCGCGCCAAGCCGTATCGGCGCAAGGGGCAAATACAGGGGGACGCGTCATGTTCCGGTTGTTTCGACAACGCGCGCTCAGGTGGCAGCTGCTGCTTGTGCTGGTCGAGTTCGCCTTGCTGGCCGGCTGTGTCTACGGCGCCGTGGTCCTGCGCTACTGGGGGGATTTGAGTACCCAGGCCGCATTCGGAAGCGCACTGCGCTGGCGCGCGCCGTTGGTGGCCGTGGTCTTGATCCTCGCGATGACGGCCCTGGGCCTGTACCAGGTGCATTTGCGCGCGAGCTGGCTGGGCCGCCTGAGCCGCCAAGGGGTTGCCTTCGTGCTGGGCGGGGTCGCGCTGACTGTGCTCTATTACGCCTTGCCGGCCGCGTACATCGGCCGCGGCGTGCTGGGCATCACGCTGGTCTTGGGTTATCTGATTTTGGCCTTGTGGCGCGTGCTGTTCCTCGGCTTCGTCGACGCCGACCTGTTCAAGCGGCGGGTGGTGATGCTGGGGGCGGGCCAGCGTGCCGCCGAAGTGTTCAGCAAGATGCGGCGCAGGACCGACCAGCGCGGCTTCAAGATCCTCGGCTACGTGCCGATCGGCGCCGATCCGGTGACGGTGCCGCAGTCGGCGCTGCTGCATCCCGACGAGACCTTGTGCCAATGGGTGACCCGGCTCGGCGCGGACGAGATCGTGGTGGGTCCGGACGACCGCCGCGGCACCTTGCCGGTGGACGCGTTGCTCGAGTGCAAGCAGCGCGGCGTCGCGGTGACCGAGCTGGCGGAATTCTTCGAACGCGAGGCCGGCAAGATCAAGATGGACCTCACCAATCCGTCGTGGCTGGTGTTCTCGGACGGCTTCAACATTTCACCCATGCGGCGTACCATCAAGCGGACCTTCGATATCGCGATGGCCTCGCTGGTGGGACTGGTGGCGTGGCCGTTCATGCTGCTGACGACGCTGGCGATCCGGCTGGAATCCGGCCGCGGCGCACCGATCCTGTACCGGCAGGAGCGCGTCGGCGAAAACGGCAAGCCATTCCAGGTGATCAAGTTCCGCAGCATGCGCACCGATGCCGAGCTCGACGGCGTGGCGCGCTGGGCGACCAAGGACGACGACCGCGTGACCCGCGTCGGCCGCTTCATCCGCAAGACCCGGCTCGACGAGTTGCCGCAGCTCTGGAACGTGCTGCGCGGCGACATGAGCATCATCGGCCCGCGCCCGGAACGCCCGCAATTCGTGGACGACTTCAACACGCGCATCCGCTACTACTCGCTGCGGCATTGCGTGAAACCGGGCCTGACCGGCTGGGCGCAGTTGCGCTATCCCTACGGTTCCTCGTTCGAGGACGCCGTGGAAAAGTTGAAGTTCGACTTGTTCTACGTGAAGAATCACAATTTCGCGTTCGACCTCGCCATCCTGATCCAGACGGTGGAAGTGGTGTTGTTCGGGCGCGGCGCACGCTGATCAACCGCGGCATGCCGCACGGCGCGGTATGTGGGAACGCGATCGTTGCGGGATACTGCTCGGCATGGCGGGAGATACCGACTTTCTGGTGCTGTATGAGGAACTGGGCCTGTCGCCAGGCGTCAGCGACCTCGATGCGCTCAAGCAGGCCTACCGCCGGAGGGTTGCGCAGCTGCATCCCGATCGGCAGTCGGCGGACCCGACGGATACCGATCGCCTGCAACGCCTGAACCGGTTGTACGGCGCCGCGCTCGCGTTCGAGCACCGCTACGGCCGCTTGCCCGCGGCGACCGCCGGCACGCGGCGCGCCGATGCCGCGCGGGTGGAAGAAGCGCCTGCGCCGGCCCGTGCGGGCGGCGGCCACGAACGCCGCGTGCAACGGACACGCAACCTCGCGGCGCCGCGCCGCAATCGTGCGCGCTATTACCTGGCCCTGGTGATCCTGCTGGCGCTTGCGTTCGCGATCTGGGGCGTCGGCGTGGTCGCGCGCTGAAGCGCGATCGCGCGATCAGAACGGCAGTTGCAGCGCGTCGTCGCACGCCAGGATCTGCGTGCGGAACGCGTCCTGGATGCGCTTCAGCGCGGTCGGATTGTCGGCGTCGAAGCGCAGCACCAGCACCGGCGTGGTGTTGGAGGCGCGTACCAGGCCCCAGCCATCGGACCAGTCTGCGCGCAGGCCGTCGATGGTGGTGATGCGCGCGCCGTCGAATTGCGCGTGCTCGCGGAAACGCGCGATGAAGGGATGGTTCTGGCCTTCCTGCATCTGGATGTGCAGCTCGGGCGTCGACACGCCTTTGGGCAGGGTCGCGAAGATTTCTTCAGGCGTGCGGCCTTCCGGATCGTCGGCCAGGATTTCCAGCAGGCGCGCGGCGGCGTACACGCCGTCGTCGAAGCCGTACCAGCGTTCGCGGAAGAAGAAGTGGCCGCTCATCTCGCCGGCGAGTTGCGCACCGGTTTCCTTCATCTTGGCCTTGATCAGCGAGTGCCCGGTCTTCCACATCAGCGGACTGCCGCCGGCTTTCAGGATCAGTGGCTGCAAATGACCGGTGCACTTCACGTCGTACAGGATCGTCGCGCCTGGATTGCGGGTGAGCACGTCCTGCGCGAACAACATCAGCACGCGATCGGGATAGATGATTTCGCCGTCCTTGGTCACCACGCCCAGACGGTCGCCGTCGCCGTCGAACGCCAAGCCGACGTCGGCGCCGGTTTTCTTGACCGTCAGGATCAGGTCGGCCAGGTTCTTCGGTTCCGACGGATCGGGGTGATGGTTCGGGAAGGTGCCGTCGACGTCGCAGTACAAAGGAATGGGTTCGCAGCCGATCGCGTGCACCACGCCCGGCGCGGTGTTGCCGGCGATTCCGTTGCCGCAATCGACGACGACCTTCAGCGCGCGCCCGGTCTGGATGTCCGATGCGATGCGCTCGATGTATTCGCCGGTGATGTCGTACTGGCCAAACGAGCCGTGGCCATCCGCGAGGCGGCCGTCGACGATGCGCTGGTACAAATCCTGGATCGCGTCCTCGGCCAGCGTCTCGCCGCCGATCACGATCTTGAAACCGTTGTAGTCGGGCGGGTTGTGGCTGCCGGTGACCGACACGCAGGAACCGGTGTTGAGCTGGTAGGCCGCGAAATAACTGACCGGCGTCGGCACCGCGCCGATGTCGATCACATCCACGCCGGCCGCGCGCAGTCCTTCGATCAACGCGCCCGACAGCATCGGACCGGACAGGCGTCCGTCGCGGCCGACCACGATCTGATGCAGATCCTTGTCGCGCACCGCGCTGCCGATCGCGCGGCCGAGCTGCCGCGCCACGCCTTCGGTGAGCGTCTGGCCGACCACGCCGCGGATGTCGTAGGCGCGGAAGATGCTGCGGTCGGGAATGGGATCGCCCTGCGTCGACGCTTCCGGCGCGCTCGCCGGTTCCGCGGCGGCCTTCACGGCGGGAGCGGTTTTGGGTTGCGGCGGGGTGGCGGCGATCACGTCGGCCAGCGCGGGTTCTTCCGTCAGCGGCGCACCGCCCAGGCGCGCGCGCACGCGCGGACGCAGCCACAACACGCCGAGACCACACAGGAACGCGGCGATCGCGAGCACCAAGGCTGGGATGAACGATTGCGTGATGGGCAACCAGAACTGCGGAGGCGCCGACGCCACGCGGTACAGGCTGTGCGGGACCGGCACACCGGCGTCGTCGCCCGTCGACAAGCCGTCCTGGCCCACGCCCGCCAGCACGGTGTCGCCCGATTTGTTGCTTTGCCGCAGGTCCAGCCGGCCCGCGCCCACGGGTTCGGAATGCAGCGCGACGCGCAGCGCCGAGTCCGGGAAATCGATCGTCGCGAAAGCCAGCGGCTTGCCATCCGCGCCGTTGATCGGACCCGCGAAACTCATCACGTGGGGCAGCGGCGATTGCGCCGGACCGACGTCGCCGTCGCTCAAGCTGGACATCAGTTGCGCCGCGCGCGCGTAACCGAGTTGCGTGAGGTTGCCATGCAGCACTTCGTTCAATTGCGCGCTGTACAGCGTCACGCTGCTGGCGTCCTTCACGTCCGCCTTGATGGCTTGCGCGGCGGCGGCGCGCGTTTGCGGCGTATCGCTGGCGAGTGCCGCGGCCACCGCGGGCTGCCCGAGCGCATGGACGACTTGCGCGCGCCGGTCCGCGACGATCAGCGCGATCTTTTGCGCGGCATCCTGTTTCGCCTGCGCCAGATCCTGCGCGGCGTTCGACTGTCGCCAGGTGAGCCACGCCTGCCAGCCCATGAACAAGCCGAACAGCACCAGCAAGGTGCCGAGCGCGAGCAACAGATCCGCCACCACGGCGGCGAAGCCGCGGCGCAGGCTGAAACGTGCGCGCACGGCACGCGCGGCGGCTTGCACTTGCTGGGCGTTGGAAGCCTTGCTGGCGGTCGAATCGTTGTCCATGTCGTCATGCGACCCCTGTCGAGCCAAACCCGCCGGCGCCGCGCGCGCTTGCCGCGAAGTCCTCGACCACGCGCCACGCGACGCGTGCGACCGGCATCACCAGCAACTGCGCGATGCGGTCGCCCGGCTGGATGGTAAAGGGCGCCCTGCCGCGGTTCCAGCAGGAAATCATCAGCGGTCCCTGGTAATCGGCGTCGATCAGGCCGGTGAGATTGCCGAGCACCAGCCCGTGTTTGTGGCCGAGGCCGGAGCGCGGCAGGATCAGCGCGCACCAGCCGGGGTCGCCGATGTGGATCGCGAGGCCGGTCGGAATCAATGCGCTGTCACCTGGTTCCAGCGTGACGGCGCTTTCGGGCGCCGCACGCAAATCCATCGCGGCGCTGCCGTCGGTGGCGTAGGCGGGCAAGGGAATGGAATCGCCGAGCCGCGCGTCAAGGCGCTTCAATTCCACCGGCACCGCATGTTGTGACGCATTCATGCGTGTCTCCGCGCGCGATGGTGCGCGGCGATCCGCGCAACCAATGTCTTGGCCAACTCGGATTTGGATGCGCGCGGCAGCGATTCGCTGCCATCCGCCCAGATCAACTCCAGCGCATTGTCGTCGGCGCCGATACCGATGTTCTCGTCGACGTGGTTGGCGGCCAGCAGATCGAGTTTCTTGCGTATCAGTTTTTCGCGCGCGTGCTCGGCGACGTGGTCGGTTTCGGCGGCAAAGCCCACCACGAACGGGCGCGGATCGCGCGCCGCGACTTCGGCCAGGATGTCGGGATTCTCGATGAGTTCCAGCACCGGCGCGCCGTTCGGGCCTTTCTTGATCTTGCGCGTGCTGTAATCGGCGACGCGCCAATCGGCCACCGCCGCGGTGGCGATGAAAATGTCCGCGCCTTCCACGGCACGCATCACCGCGTCGCGCATCTGCAGCGCGCTGCGCACGTCAATGCGGCGGGCGACGCCGCGCGGTGTCGGCAGCGTGACGGGACCCGCGACCAGGATGACGTCGGCGCCGGCTTGTGCCGCGGCTTCCGCCACGGCGAAACCCATCTTGCCCGAGCTGCGATTGCCCAGGAAACGCACTGGGTCGATGTCCTCGTAGGTCGGTCCGGCATCGATCACCACGCGCAGGCCGGCCAGCGCGCCTTCATGCGACATGCGTGCCGCCTGGCGTGACCAGCGCCTGCACCAGTTGCTGCGGTTCCAGCATCCGGCCTGGCCCGGATTCGCCTTCCGCGAGCGGGCCGTTGGCAGGGCCGAGGATCGCGACGCCGCGCGCGCGCAAGGTCGCGACGTTGGCCTGCGTTGCAGGGTGCAGCCACATCCGGTGGTTCATGGCCGGTGCGACCGCCAGCGGCGCGGTGGTGGCAAGACACAGCGTCGACAACAGGTCGTCCGCAAAACCGTGCGCGAGTTTGGCCAGCGCATCGGCGGACGCGGGCGCGATCAGCACCGCGTCGGCCCAGCGCGCGAGTTCCAGATGGCCCATGCCCATTTCGGCTTCTTCGTCCCACAACCCGTGGCGCACGGGTTGGCCCGACAGGGCCTGGAACGTCAGCGGCGTGACGAAGCGCGCGGCGTTTTCCGTCAGCACCACGCGTACCTCGGCGCCGGCGTCGCGCAGGCGGCGCACGACCTCGCAGGCCTTGTACGCGGCGATGCCGCCCGAGACACCGAGCAGAACATGTTTGTGTTCGCCCGGGCGATGTTGCGTGGTACTCATGTCGGCATCCGCTGACAGGCAAACCGGCGATTAGCTTACCCGAATCGCACCGCCCTTCCGCTGCACGCGCCGTCGCGCGGCGGGCATGCTGGCGGCCGGTTACGAGGGATGGCGCGATGAGCATCCGAGATTGGCCGGAGGACGAACGCCCACGCGAAAAATTGCTGGCGCGCGGTGCCGCTGCGCTGACGCCGGCCGAATTGCTGGCGGTGCTGCTGGGCAGTGGCGTGCGCGGCAGCAGCGCGATCGACATGGGCCGCAATTTGCTGGCGCATGCGGGCGGATTGAACGCGTTGCTCGCGCATGACCTCGCCGGCGTGCCGGGACTCGGCCCGGCCAAGCGTGCACGCCTCGCGGCCGCGCTGGAACTGGCGCGCCGCGCCTTGGGTGAAGAACTGACCGGGCGCACCGCATTGGCGAGCCCGCGCGACAGCGCCGCGTTCCTGAAGGCGCAGCTCGCGCACAAGCCTTACGAAGTGTTCGCCTGCCTGTTCCTCGACAACCGCCATCGCGTGCTGGCGTTCGAGGAACTGTTCCGTGGCACGCTGGACGGCGCGTCGGTGCATCCGCGCGAAGTGGTGCGCGCGTCGCTGAAGCACAACGCGGCCGCGGTGATCCTGGCGCACAATCACCCGTCGGGCGTCGCCGAGCCTTCGGCCGCCGACCGCAACATCACCCGGCAGTTGCGCGATGCGCTGCAACTCGTCGGGGTGCGGGTGCTGGACCACTTGGTGGTCGGCGCGGGCGAGCCGACGTCGATGGCGGCGCGCGGATTGATCTGATCCGGGCGCGCGAGCCGCCCCTTCGCGCAGTCAGTTATGCACAATGCCGGATCACAAGCGCTTGCCGAAATCTTCTCGCGTTCTTTCAGCAAAGCGAATACAAGTTTCGGGAGCCAAACGACTTTTCTGGCTGACTCCAGGCAAAATGCCGATGCGGCGGCCATTCTGCGTGGACGTCTTCCACGACTGTCCACCAAGTTATCCACAGCGCACGGTTTGGCCGCGCCGCACCGCTGCGTTACGATGTCAGGTCGCCACCTCATGGTCCCGGTCCGTGAAAGAAGCCCTCCACGATTTGCTGGAACAGGCCTTGCAGCGCCTGCACCAAGATGGCGTGCTGGAGGTGCCGGCGGCCGATTTCGTGGTCGAGCGCACGCGTTCGCGCGAGCACGGCGACTTCGCCTGCAACGTGGCGATGCTGCTGGCGAAGAAGGCCGGCAAGAACCCGCGCGAACTCGCTGCCGCGATCATCGCGGCGCTGCCCGCTAACGCCTGCATCGCGAAGGTCGAGATCGCGGGTCCAGGGTTCATCAATTTCTTCCTGACCGATGCCGCGTGGCACGGCGAGATCCGGCGCGCGCTGAACGAAGGCGCGCAGTATGGCCACGGCAAGTACGGCGCGGGCCGCGCGGTGGGCGTGGAGTTCGTCTCGGCCAATCCGACCGGTCCGCTGCACGTCGGCCACGCGCGCAACGCCGCCATCGGCGATACGCTGGCGCGGCTGTTCTCGGCCACCGGCTGGAAGGTGTATCGCGAGTATTACTACAACGACGCCGGCGCGCAGATCCAGAACCTCGCGTTGTCGGTGCAGGCGCGCATCAAGGGCATCGAACCGGACGATCCGAGCTGGCCAGCCGATGGCTACCGCGGCGACTACATCCGCGACATCGCGCGTGATTACATCGGCGGCGCGACGGTGGAAGCGGGTCATCCCAGCGGCGACTACAACCGCGAATACACTCGCGAATTCGCGAAGGACGACGTCGCCGAAGCGGCCCGCGACGCCATCGGTTACAAGGTCACCGCCGCCAAGGATCCGGACGATCTCGACGCGATCCGCGATTTCGCGGTCGCCTGGTTGCGCCGCGAACAGGATGCCGACCTGCGCGCGTTCGGCGTGCGCTTCGACGTGTATTTCCTGGAATCCTCGCTGTACACCGAAGGCGAAGTGCTGCGCGTGGTCGAGCGCGTCGCGCAGCAGGGACATTCGTACGACGCCGATGGCGCGCTGTGGCTGCGCGCCACCGAATTCGGCGACGACAAGGACCGCGTGATGCGGAAGTCCGACGGCACCTACACGTATTTCGTGCCCGACGTCGCCTATCACCTTTCCAAGTGGGAGCGCGGTTACAAGCGCGCGGTCACCGTGCTCGGCGCCGACCACCACGGCTCGCTGGCGCGCGTGCGCGCGGGCCTGCAGGCGCTTGACATCGGCATCCCCAAGGACTGGCCCGAATACGCGCTGTACCAGATGGTGACGGTGATGAAGGGCGGCGAGGAAGTGAAGATTTCCAAGCGCGCCGGTTCCTACGTCACGCTGCGCGACCTGATCGACATGGCCGGCCTCGATGCCACGCGCTATTTCCTGATCGCGCGCAAGAGCGATTCGCAACTGGTGTTCGACGTCGACCTGGCGCGCGCGCGCACCAACGACAACCCGGTCTATTACATCCAGTACGCGCACGCGCGGGTGTGTTCGGTGCAGCGCCAGATGCACGAGCGTTCCATCGTGTTCGAACAGCACGACGCGCTGAAACACCTCGACCGGCTGCAGGGCCAGCATGCGCGCGACGTGATGGTGGAAGTCTCGCGTTTCCCGGAAATCGTCGATGCGGCGGCACAAAGCCGCGAGCCGCACCTGCTGGCGCAGTACCTGCGCGACCTGGCCCAAGCCTTCCACGTCTGGTACAACGCCGAGCAATTCCTGGTGGACGACGAGGCCTTGCGCAACGCGCGCGTGGCGCTGGCGTACGCGACGCGGCAGGTGCTCGCCAACGGACTCGCTATGCTGGGCGTGTCGGCGCCGCAAACGATGTGACGATCCGCATTATCTGAATTTGACGAAGCCGATGCGATCCGGCTCCGGATGGCACGGGAACATTTACGAGGAACGGCAGTGGCAACGCGCAACAATCGACAAGCAGTACGCAACGGCGGCACCGCCTTTCCGGGCTGGGCCTTGTTCCTGGCGGGCGTGGTGGTGGGCGTCATCGTGATGGCGCTGGCCTATCGCGGCATGCCCAGCCTGCGCCGCACCGACCAGCCGCAGGCCAATCCCAACGCGGTCGCGCAACAGGGCAGCTCGCCCGGCATCGCGGCCAGCAGCAGCGCGTCGTCCAGCGCGTCGCAATTCGATTTCTACAAGGTGCTGCCCGAGAAGGAAGTCGTGATTCCGAACGCCGAGCTGTCCGCGATGGCGAAGGCCGAGCAGCAGAAGGCCGCAGCCGCGAACAATGCCAGCACGTCCACGCCGGCTGTCGCCAGTGCGAATGAAACAGCTTCCTCGTCGAAAGGCACTTACGTGCTGCAGGTCGGCGCGTACCCGGATTCCAGCGCGGCCGATGCAAAGAAAGCCGAACTTGCGCTGCAAGGCTTCACAGCACACGTGCAGACCATCTCCCTCGATGGCAAGACCTGGAACCGCGTGCGGCTGGGTCCGTTCGCGACCGCCACCGAGCTTCAATCCATGCAGAAGAAGTTGCAGGCGGCCGGCTTTTCGGCCATGCCCATGAAGGAAAAATGATGGGCACGCTGCTGGTCACCGGCGCCTCGGCCGGCTTCGGCGCCGCGATCGCGGCGAAGTTCGCCGAGAACGGCTGGCGCGTCATTGCGTTTGCGCGCCGCGCCGAACGCCTCGGGCAGCTCACCGAACGTTTCGGCGCCGAACGCGTGCACACTTCCGCGTTCGACATCCGCGATGAAGCCGCGATGCGTGCGGCGCTGGACGTGTTGCCAGACGGCTTTCGCGACATCGACCTGCTGGTCAACAACGCCGGCCTCGCGCTGGGCACCGCCAAGGCGCAGGACTGTGATCTCGCGCAGTGGCGGCAAATGATTGACACCAACGTCACCGCGCTGGTGACGCTGACGCGCGCGCTGCTGCCGAAGCTGATCGAACGCCGCGGCGCGATCGTCAACATCGGTTCGATTTCCGGCACCTATCCGTACACCGGCGGCAACGTGTACGGCGGCACCAAGGCATTCGTGGCGCAGTTCTCGCTGGGTCTGCGCTGCGATCTTTTCGGCACCGGCGTGCGCGTCACCAACCTCGAACCCGGCATGGCCGAAACCGAATTCACGCTGGTGCGCACCGGCGGCGACCAGGCCGCGTCCGACAAGCTGTACGCGGGCGCGCACCCGATCACCGCGCGCGACATCGCCGACACCGTATGGTGGGTCGCCAACCTGCCCGCGCACCTCAACGTCAATCGTCTCGAGGTGATGCCGGTCAGCCAGACGCCGGCCGGGCTGCAAGTCGCGCGCGAGGCCTGACGCTCAGGTTTCCCGCAGATAGGTGTAGCCGGTAAGCCCCGTTTCCAGCGCGGCTTCCAATTGCCGCGCGGCGTCCCTTTCGATGCCGGCTTGTGCAAGTTTGGCCCGATACGCCGCGCGCAGGTCGTCCAGCTTGTAGCCCACGTAGTCGAGCAGCATGTCGGCGGAGTCGCCGCGGCGCGCGCCGTCGAGTTTGAATCCGTCGCCGTCGATGCGCACGTTCACAGCGTCGGTGTCACCAAAGAGATTGTGGATGTCACCCAGCGTTTCCTGGTACGCGCCCACGAGGAAGATGCCGAGCCGATACGGTTCGCCCGCGCGCAATTCGTGCAGCGGCAGGCTGACGTCGAGGTCGCCCGATTCCACGTACACGTCCACGCGGCCATCGGAATCGCAGGTCAGGTCGGCCAGGGTGCCGCGGCGCGTCGGTTCCTCGTCGAGGCGCGTCAGCGGCATGATCGGGAAGATCTGGTCGATCGCCCATACGTCGGGGATCGATTCGAACACCGAGAAGTTGCAGAAATATTTGTCGACCAGCTTCACGTCGAGCGCATCGATGATCTCGCGGTGCGAACGCTCGTCGGCTTTCAGGTGCTTGCGCACGCCCAGCGCAATCGCGTGGAACAGCGCGTCGAGCTTGGCGCGCTGCGCGAGATCGAGTGCGCCTTGCGCGTACAGCAACTGGCCTTCGTGGAGATACTGCTGCGCGTCCTGCCACACCTCGCGCACCGGATGTTTGCCCAGCGCCGACAGCGTATCGCGCAGCGATCGCAACACCGGCGACTCGTCACCGGTCGCGGGCGGCACCGCGCCATCGGGTGCGGCTTCCACTTCGCTGACATTGACCACCAGCACCGCATGGTGCGCGGTCATCGCGCGGCCGGATTCGGTGAGTACGCGCGGCGGTTCGAGTTTCCATTCCGCGCACGCGGCCGCCAGCGGCGCGATCACCGCGTTCGCGTACTGGTCGAGGTCGTAATTGATCGAACACTCGCCGCGCGAACGCGTGCCTTCGTAATCGATGCCGAGTCCGCCGCCGACATCCACGTGATCGAGCGGCAATCCTGCCGCGCGCAATTCGGCGAAATGCCGCACCGCTTCGCGCATGCCGGCTGCGATGTCGCGCAGGTTGGAAATCTGCGAACCCATGTGGAAATGCAGCAGGCGCATCGTGTGCGTCAGGTTCGCTTCGCGCAGCCGCGCGACCAGCGCCAGCAGTTGCGACGGCGTCAACCCGAACTTCGACTTGTCGCCGCCGGTGTTTTGCCACTTGCCGGCGCCGATCGACGCCAGCCGCACGCGCACGCCGAGCTTGGGTTCGATGCCGAGTGCTTTCGATTCCGCAATCACGTGTTCGAGTTCCGACGGTTTCTCGATCACGATCACCACGTCGATGCCGAGCTTGCGCCCGATCAACGCGATGCGGATGTATTCGGCGTCCTTGTAGCCGTTGCACACCACCAGCGAGCCCGGTTCGGCGAGGCCGAGCACCGCCAGCAGCTCCGGCTTGGAACCCGCTTCGAGGCCGAAGCCCGTGTCCGCCGCGCGCGGCGACGGCGAGCCGTGCGCCAGCGTGCCCGCAACCGCGCGTTGCTGGTTGACCTTGATCGGATACAGCGCGGTGTAGCCACCCAAGTAATCGTGCGCACGCATCGCATCGGCGAACGCTTCGCGCAGGCGCGCCCGTCGGTCGAGCAGAATGTCCGGAAAGCGCAGCAGCAGCGGCAAACGCAAGCCGAGTTCGCGCGTGCGCGCTATTGCGTCGTCCAGCGCGATCGCGGGACCTTCCGCACCGCGCGGACGCATCACCGCGCGGCCCGCGTCGTCGATGTCGACGTAGCCGTCGCTCCAGTGCGCGACCGAATAGGTGTTGCGGGCAGCGTCGACGTTCCAGGCGTTCGTCATCGTGTGTCTCCGGATAACGAGGGGTCAGAACGTCGCAGCGGCGGGCCTTGACGCGAACAAAGGGTCGATCGGAAGCCAGCATCGCCGCGGGATCGACCGCGCCATTGTAACGCGAGGGCGCGGACGGGCCGCTACAATCGACAGTTCTCCGACAGGATCCCCCGGCATGTCCAACTGGTTCACCGAAAAGCACGAAGCCTCCGGTTCCTCCATCGGCTATCGCGTGGACGACAAGCTCGCCGAGGCTTCCACGCCGTTCCAGCACATCGAGATCTACCGCACCACCGACTGGGGCAACCTGATGGTGATCGACGGCTGCGTGATGCTCACCAGCCGCGACAACTTCCTCTACCACGAGATGATGACCCACCCGGCGCTGTACACGCACGCCGCGCCGCGCAACGTGGTGATCATCGGCGGCGGCGACTGCGGCACCTTGCGCGAGGTGTTGCGGCACCCGGAAGTGGAGTCGGTGGTACAGATCGATATCGACGAGCAGGTGACCCGGCTGGCCGAAAAGCACTTCCCGGAACTGTGCGAATCGAACCATGATCCACGCGCGAAACTGCTGTTCGACGACGGCATCAAGTACATGGCCGAAGCCGCGCCCGATTCGCTGGACGTGGTGATCGTCGATTCGACCGATCCGGTCGGACCGGCCGAAGGCCTGTTCAATGCGAAGTTCTACGCGAACTGCTTCCGCGCGTTGCGCGAGGGCGGCATCCTGGTGCAGCAATCGGAATCGCCGCTGGTATTGCTGGATCTGATCCAGTCGATGCACAAGGCGATGCGTGAGGTCGGCTTCTCCTGCACCCGCACGCTGCCGTTCCCGCAGCCGTGCTATCCGACCGGCTGGTGGAGCTGCACGCTCGCGCGCAAGGACGGCGGCCTCGACGCCTTCCGCGAACACGACGCCGCCGCGAAACCGTTCGCCACACGCTACTACAACGTGGACGTGCACCGTGCCGCGCTGGCGCAGCCGGAGTTCATGCGCGAAGCCTTGCGCGCGTAGACCGCGCAGCGCCTTTCGGCGCGGGCGCCGCCGGCCAGTAAGCATTCATCCACTCGTCATTAGCTTCACCCGACTTCTCCACCGGTATCCATCATGCGCAACGTCGTGATCACAGCCGTCCTCGCCGCGCTGTTCGCCGCCGGCAGCCTGCCGGCCGCCGCGCAACTCACCGCGCCGGCTTCCGCGGCAAGCAGTCCAGGCATCGCCAGCACGGCGGGTCCGGAGCCGAAGCTGTCGGCCGCGGACCAGAAACGCATCGAGGCGATCCAGCAATACCAGCACGACCTGGTCAACGTGGTCGCGCTGCGCGCCGATCCGGATTACCTGCTGGGCGCCGCGATCCTCAGCAAGCCGTTCAAGAACCAGACGCCGGGCCTGGACTTCGATGCCCTGAGCGAACGCGCGGCCACCGCGCCCGACGCCGGTGCCGCCGCCCAGTGGGTGCGCTTGGACCTGTGCACGAACAAGGACGATTGCCCGAACGCGAAAGCGTTCGATTACCTCAAGAAGAACGCCGCCGGCAACGCCGCGGTCTGGCTCGTGGCGATGGACGTCGCCGCCGAAAACAAGGACGCCAAGGCCGAGCACGCCGCGCTGGAAAAAGCCGCCGCGACGCAAGCCTACGATGACTATTACGGCAAGGCGCTGGCCGGCGTCGCCAAGGCCGTCGAAGTGCTGCCGCCGCTGGCCGACACCATGCAGGGTGCGCACGATGGCCAGCCGGACAACGGCGATGGCGTGCGCGTGCTGGTCGCGGCCAGCGCCACCCAGAACCATTTGCGCCCGAACCTCAAGCCGCTGGTGGATGCGTGCAGCAAGGACGCCGTGGCCAAGCATCACGACACGCGTGAGGCTTGCCTGAAACTCGCGCACACGTTGACCTGGGGATCGAGTCCCATCGCACGCGCGGTCGGCCTGCACATCCAAGGTGAACTCGAACCCGCGAAGAAGGCGGAAAACGACCAGGCGGCCCGCGACGTGGCCTGGCAGGTGCAGGCGTATTCCAGCCTTTTGCAGCGCGCGCTCACCGATCAGGCGCTGGCCACGCAATGGCTCGCGGCGGCGGGCAACGGCGGCACCGAGCTCAGCCTGATCCTCGCAACGCTGCGGGCCAACAACGTTTCCACCGATGCGCCCGCCGATGCCGCGCCTGCCTCCGCCGGCTCCAGCGGGCCATGAGCAGGCCCTGACGATGCGCGAATTGTTGTTGCTGCGGCACGCCGAGGCCATGAACGCCGGCCCGGACGGACGCGACGCGGAGCGTCCGCTCAGCGTGCACGGCCAGGCGCAGGCGCGCGCGGTCGGCACCTGGCTGGCCGAACAGGGCGCGCAACCGAACGCGGTGTTGTGTTCGCCGGCGCGGCGCGCGCAGATGACGGCGGATGCCGCGTGCACGGCATTGCGCACCCGCACGCCGCAATTCCTGCCGGGCATCTACCGGGCCACGCCGGGCGAACTGTTGTCGCTGGTTGAAACCCACGCGCCGGATGCGCGACAGGTCCTGCTGGTCGGGCACAATCCCGGCATGGAACAGTTGCTGGCCCTCTTGACCGAAGGCCGTTCGGCCGGCGCGCGCGGCATGTCGCCGGCCGCGCTGGCCTGGATCGACATCGCCGATGACGCGCTGGAACCGGGACACGGGCGCCTGCGCGCGTTGTGGTCGCCCTGAGCGTGAAGGCGGCGCTGGCACTGGCCCTGTTGCTGCTGCCGGCGTTCGGCGTCGCGCACACCTCCGACTCGACGCAAACCTGGTCCATCGATCCCGCGCAATCGCAGGTCCAGTTCGACGTGCGCAAACTCTGGTTCGTCCACGTGCGCGGCACCTTCCCCGCGCTGTCGGGCACGCTGCACCGCATCGACACGCACATCGGCGCCGATCTCGGCCGCGTCGATGCCGACCTCGCGGTCGATGGCCTGCGGATGGACGACGCCGACGATCGCGCGCGTGCGCTCGGCACCGGCTTCTTCGACGCGGCGCGGTTCCCGTCCATCCATTTCGATTCCGACCCGTTTCCCCTGGACGAACTGGCGGCGGGCGGCACGCTGCGCGGCATGCTCGCCCTGCACGGCGAACGCCATCCGGTGACGCTGGCGCTGCAGCCTTCGGACTGCCCGCGCCAACCGCTGCAATGCGTGATCCGCGTGCGCGGCACGATCTCGCGCTCCGCATTCGGCATGCGCGGCTGGCGCGGCGTGCTGTCGGACAAGGTGGAGCTGGATTTGCGGATCGTGATTGGTTTGCGTTCGTCCATGCACGCCGCCCCGCCAGACTTGAGACCGGATGCCGGCGTCCCCGCGTCCTGAACATCACCGCGGCCATTGAACCGCCATCCGTGGCCGGGAGTTCCGTGGCCTGACTTCTCACTAAAGCC
Source organism: Rhodanobacteraceae bacterium (assembly GCA_030167125.1). Lineage (NCBI taxonomy): Bacteria > Pseudomonadati > Pseudomonadota > Gammaproteobacteria > Lysobacterales > Rhodanobacteraceae > Rhodanobacteraceae bacterium. Next base: position 2,759,961 of record CP126531.1, on the reverse strand, counting down.
GCCCGTATGGTTCTTTCAGACATGCGGCGCGCCCGTATGATGCGCGGGTGATGCGAAAGACCGTTCGCGCAAAACTGGGGTGGTTCGTCTGCGCCTTCGCGCTGGTGCTGGCGGGCTGCGCGCCGCTTTCGACGAAGCGCATCCAGCGCGCCAACAACATCGTCGCGATGTCGGCCGACAGCCGCGTCGATTGCGACAGGCCCGATCGTTGCGCGGAAGCCTCTCCGTTCATGGCGCAGGCCGACAACGCGATCGCGGCGTCGACGCCGGCTGCGCCGCGCAACACCGTGACGCTGCTCAACATCGGACAGAACGCGCTGGCCGCGCGCATCAATCTCATTCGCGCGGCGCAGAAATCGATCGACATCCAGACCTACATCTGGGCCAAGGACGACGCCGGCATGCTGGTGCTGGACGAACTGGTCGAGGCCGCGCGGCGCGGCGTGAAGGTGCGCATCCTCGCCGACCAGCTGGGTTCGTTGAACGATCCGCAACTGCTGTCGCGGCTCGCGCGCGCCAGCGGCAACCTGCACATCAAGCTTTACAACCCGACCTTCGACAGCGCCCGCAGCAATTTCGTCGAATACACCGCCAGCGTCGTGTGCTGCTTCCACAAGTTCAACCAGCGCATGCACAACAAGCTGTTCCTGGTCGACGGCAAGGTCGGCATCGTGGGCGGGCGCAACTACGCCGACGATTACTACGACTGGGATCCGCAGATGGATTTCCTGGACCGCGACGTGCTGGTGGCGGGCATCGCGGGACGCCAGATGGAGAAGAGCTTCGAAATCTTCTGGCACAACAATCGCGCGGTGCCGCTGACGCACCTGAAGGACGTCAACGCCGACATCCTCGCGCATCCGTTCGACGCCGCGCCGTGGACGGAGCCGCGCTTCGCCGATCCGCAGCGCGTGGCCAGCACCCGCGCCGAGGCGGAAGACCCGCAGTGGCTTGCCGACAACCTGCTCGACCACAGCTTGAACGTGGGGCTGGTCGATTACTTCTACGACCTGCCGTCCAAGGACGAGGCGGTGCACGGCCCGGATTCGCGCGAACTGACGCGCGACCTGATGAAGATGATCTCGGATGCGCACGACCAGATCGTGCTGCAGACGCCGTACCTAGTGCTGACCAAACGCGCCGGCAAGATCTTCAAGGCGCTGCAGCAGAAGCAGCCGCCGGTGCAGGTGATCGTGTCCACCAATTCGCTGGCGTCCACCGACGCGCTGCCGGTGTACGCGCTGTCGTACAAGCACCACAAGAAATTCCTGGTCGACTACGGCTTCAGCATCCACGAACTGATGCCGCACCCGGCCGACGCCGACGAGATGTTGGGCGACTACAACCGGCTGTCCGGTTTCGGCTCGGAACAATCTTCCGCGCACCACGGCGGCCGCGCGCCGATCCAGCCCGGCGGCCAGGGACCGCGCATCAGCCTGCACGCGAAGTCGCTGGTGGTCGACGGCCGCATCGCGATGGTCGGTTCGCACAACTTCGATCCGCGCTCGACCCACTACAACACCGAGGACGGCGTGATCATCCACGACAAGGCCTTCGCCGGCCAGGTGCGCGCGGCGATCCTGCGCGATGCGGCGCCGCGCAACGCGTGGCTGGTCGCGCCGCGGCGTCCGATCCCGATCATCGGCGACGTCAGCCAGGCCATCGGCGATGTCTCGCGCAGCCTGCCGATCTTCGACATCTGGCCGTTCGGCTACGCCACGGATTACCAGTTGAAGCCCGGTTGCCAACCCGTCCCGCCCACCGATCCGGATTTCCTGAAGTGCTGGCAGCCGGTGGGCGATTTCCCCGAGGTCAACCTGTCGCTCAGCGCCATCATCACGCGTTTCATCACCGCGTTCGGGGCGGGCATCCAGGGCATCCTTTAGATTTGCGTTCATCCGTGGAACGCCGCTTCACGATCGTCTCAGAGTTGTCGAGGCCGGTACTCCGCCAGGCACCAGAGCGGCCCTCCGCGGCGTGACTTTTCACGAAAGCCGAGCCCGGCGCAGGTGATTGACGGGCCAAAGGCCGCTCGGTAGGCTGCCGGATTCAGCCGCCTGCCAGAGGAATCCACCATGTCGCTGGACATCAACCTCCAACTGAGCGATGACGACCTGCGGCCCTTCATCAAGGCATCGCACGACATTCAGGCGCGCATCAAGGACCAGGACCCGGCCAAGATCATCGCCGAGGCGCAGGAACAGCTGCGCGAATACCAGGGTTCGCACGTGCCGCCGTTCATCGCCGAACGGCTGGGCACGGTGGAATCCCTGATCGCGATGACGAAAGACGTCGGCTTCGAGCTGCCGGATGCCGAACAGAAACGCGTGCTGGCCGCGCTGGTGTACCTGGCCGATCCCCAGGATTTGATTCCGGATTCCGTGCCGGTGCTGGGTTTCCTCGACGACGCCATCATGATCGAGCTTTGCCGGCACGATCTTCGTTTCGTCATCGAAGCCTATGACGACTTCGTCGCATGGCGTGCGGACGAGGCCCGCGCGCGCGGACTCGATCCCGACAAGCTGATGGTGCAGCGCGCCGACTGGGCAGACGCGCAAGCCGCCGAGGCGATCGCATTGATGCAGCGCCGCCGTCGCGACTCCTATTCCAGCGGTGCCTGGAAACCGACGCTGTTCAAGATATCCTGAGCGGGCTTATCGCTCGAGGATCGCAACGACACCCATCCCACCCGCGGTGCAGATCGAAATCAGCCCGCGGCCGGAACCTTTCTGCGCCAACAGCTTCGCCAGCGTCGCCACGATGCGCGCGCCGGTCGCGGCGAACGGATGTCCGGTCGCAAGGCTTGATCCGCTGACGTTGATCTTCGCGGGATCGATCGAACCCAGCGGCGCATCCAGTCCCAGGCGCTGCTTGCAATATTCGGCCGATTCCCACGCGCGCAACTGGCACAGCACCTGCGCCGCGAAGGCCTCGTGGATTTCGTAGAAATCGAAATCCTGCAATTTCAATCCGGCGCGTTGCAGCATGCGCGGCACCGCGATGGTCGGCGCCATCAGCAACCCTTCGCCGTGCACGTAATCGACGCCGGCGACTTCCGCGAACGTGAGGTACGCCAGCACCGGAAGCTTGCGCGCCGCCGCCCATTCCTCGTTGGCCAGCAGCACCGCCGCCGCGCCATCCGACAGCGCGGAGGAATTGCCCGCGGTGAGCGTGCCGTGACCCGAGCTGCGATCGAACGCGGGCTTCAGGCTGCCGAGTTTTTCCAGCGTGGTGTCGGCGCGCAGCAGGTTGTCGCGCGCGACGCCGCGGAACGGAATCACCAGGTCATCGAAGAAGCCGGTGGCGTACGCGGCCGCGAGCTTGCGATGGCTGCCCAGCGCCCACTCATCCTGCTCGGCGCGGCCGATCTTCCATTCGCGCGCCATCTTCTCGCAGTGCTGTCCCATCGACAGGCCGGTGCGCGGCTCGACCACGCCCGGCACCTGCGGCTTCAGTTCGCGCAGGCGAAAACCGCGCGTCGCCGCGCGCAGTTTCTGTCCGAACGTTTTCGCACGATTCAAGTCCAGCAGCCGTTGCTGCAGCCGGTTCGAATAGGTCAGCGGCACCTGGCTGGTGGTGTCCGAGCCGCCGCCGATGCCGGCCTCGATCTGGCCGGTCGCAATCTTCTGCGCGATCAGGATCGCGTTGTCGAGCGACGTGCCGCACGCGCGTGCGGTGGTGATGCCGGGCGTCGTCATCGCAAGGCCGGACGATTGCAGTGCCTCGCGTGCGAGGTTCCAGTCGGCCGGATGCTTCATCACCGCGCCGAACGCGACCTCGCCGAGTTCCAATCCGTGCAGGTCGAACTTTTCGACCAGCGCGCCCAGCACTTCCACGCTCATCCCGAAGTTGCCGAGATCGGCGTACGCGGTATCGCGCTTGCAGAACGGTATGCGCACGCCGCCCAGCACGGCGACACGGCGGGTTTGGGGGATCATGGCGAACTCTCGCAGCCCAGCGGCAATTATGTCGTCATTCCGGACGTCGCGCAGCGACGATCCGGAATCGGTTTTTGCTTCAATGCTCCGCCACTGATTCGAAACCGATTCCGGGTCCTCGCACCCGCGAAACGGGTGCGAGCCCCGGAATGACGGCGTGATGTGGATTCACGCGAACTCGATAAACCCGCGCCGCAGCATCTTGTACGCCTCTTCCTCCATGCCAAGCGATACGTAGGTCTGCAACGCACGCGCGTTGTCGCCTTCGACGTACAACCGCAGGCCGACCACATTCGGAGTGGCGCGCGCGCGGCGTTCGACATCCGCATACAGCGCGCGGAACACGCCGCTGCGGCGCGCGGCTTTCGTCACGTACACGCTCTGGAACCACCACCAGTCGCCGTTGCGCCAGTCGCTCCATTCGTAGGTAATCAGCAGGCAACCCGCGGGTCTGCCATCCAGCTCGGCGACCAGATAAAACCCGCGGCGCGGATCGTCGAACACCGCCTGCGTGCCGCGCGTCAGCACCTCGCGGTCGAGGGTCTTGTGTTCGGTTTCCAGCGCCATTGCGGCGTTGCAGTTGACGAGGAACGGGATGTCAGCGGGGTCGGCAGCGCGGATCGTGACGAGCATGGTTTCTCGGCTGGAGATTGGGGGACCGGGGACCGGGGACTGGGGACCAGAAGCGTAACAACTCGCTGGCCGTGACGTGAACATCGCAAATGGCCTGTGTCTTCGGGAACTGCAGGCGAAGCGTGGCGCTTCAGCTTTTCCGGTCGCCGGTCGCCGGTCCCCGGTCCCGGCCTTTGCGCGAACTTCCAAGCTTGCGCGTCAGCGTATTGCGCCCCAGGCCGAGCGCCTTCGCGGCATTCTGCCGATGGCCGTCGTGCGCGGTCAGCGCGGCATCCAGCAGCACGCGCTCGAAACGTTCGCGCGCGCGCGCATGCACGTTGCGCGTACCGCCCGCCAACTCTGCATCGGCCCAGGCACGCAATGCCGATTCCCACGGCAGCGCGCCGGTGGCCGATGAAGCGGCGCGCGTTCCAGCCTCGTCCAGGTCTTCGCGCCGGATCGCGGTGCCCGCTGCGATCACCGCAAGCCGGCGGCACAGGTTTTCCAGCTGCCGCACGTTGCCGGGGAAATCGCGCTTCTTCAAAGCCTCCAGTGCGGACTGCGTGAAGTGTTTTTCCGGCAGCTTCAATTCGCGCGCGGCATCGGCGAGAAACTGTTTCGCCAGCAGCGGAATGTCCGCGCGCCGCTCGCGCAGGGAAGGCAGTTGGATGCGCAGCACGTCGAGCCGGTGCATCAGGTCGGCGCGGAATTCGCCGCGCGCGACCTTCGCGTCGAGATCCTGATGCGTCGCCGCCAGCACGCGCACGTCGCTCGTGATCAGTTCGCGGCCGCCCACGCGATAGAACCCGCCGCCGGCCAGCACGCGCAGCAAGCGCGTTTGCAAAGCGAGCGGCATGTCGCCGATTTCGTCGAGGAACAGCGTGCCGCCTTCGGCCTGTTCGAAGCGGCCCGCGCTGCGCCGATGCGCGCCGGTGAAGGCGCCGGCTTCGTGGCCGAACAATTCCGATTCCAGCAATTCGGCCGGGATCGCCGCGGTATTGAGCGCGACGAACGGACGTGCGCGCCGCGCGCTTTCCTCGTGCAGCGCGCGCGCCACCAGTTCCTTGCCGGTGCCGGTTTCGCCGGTGATCAGCACGTTCAAGTCGCTGGCCGCGACGCGTCCGATCAGGCGGAACACTTCACGCATGGGCGGGCTTTCGCCGAGCAGCGCATGACGCGGCACCGCGGTGCGCGAGGGTTGCCCTGCCTGCACCGACTCGCTGACCGCACGTTGTGCCGAAGACACCGCGTGCGCGAGGTCGAACGGCTTGGCCAGGTAATCCGCGGCGCCTTCGCGGTACGCCGCCGCGGTGGTCGCGACGTCGGTATAGGCGCTCATCACGATCACCGGCAATGTCGGGTGCGCCGCCTTCGCTTCGCGCAACAAGCTGAGGCCGTTGTCGCCGGGCAGGCGCACGTCGCTGATCAAGAGATCCGGCACCGCGTGCCACAGGGCCCGGCGCGCGGAATCGGCATCGACGAATTCGGTGACAAGGTGGCCCGCGTCGCGCAGCGCCGTCGCCAGCACGAAGCGCACCGCGCGGTCGTCGTCCACGATGTAGATGTCACCCATCCTGTCCTCCCGTGCGCGGGTGGCGCGGCAGCAGCAGCACGAAACAGGAGCCGGCATCAAGGCTGCGCCAGGTCAGCTCGCCGCCGTGTTCGCGCGCGATTTCGCGCGCCAGCGCAAGGCCCAGGCCGGTGCCATCCGGACGGCCCGAGACCATCGGTTCGAACAGCGTTGCGGCGATGGCGTGGGGTACGCCATCGCCATTGTCCTCGACCTCGATGCGCAACGCGGGCACGCGCTGTCCCTGCGAATCGCGCCAGCCGGCTTCGGCGCGGCTGCGCAGGATGACGCGCGCCGCATTGGCTTCCACCGCGTTGCGCACCAGATTCAGGACAGCCTGCAGCAGGCGGTCGGGATCGCCCTGCCATGCGGGCAGGCTGGGATCGTAGTCGCGCACGACGGCGACGTCGGCGCGCTCGGCATGCAGCAGTTCCGCGGCGCGTTCGAGCACGGCATGCACGTTGGCGGCGCGCGTCGCCATGGCAATGCGCGCACCCAGCAGGCGTTCGGCCAGCGCGCCCAGCCGCGCGGATTCCTCGCGGATCAACTGCGCGAGTTCGCGCTGCCGCGAATCGTCCGCGCGCTGCTCCAGCAGTTGCGCCGCACCTGAAATCGCGGCCAGCGGATTGCGGATTTCGTGCGCGAACCCCCGCAGCGATTCGGACACGCGCGCCGCATCGCCCGCCGCCGCGGTCCGGTGGATTTCCACCCACGCGCCGCCGTCCGATGGCGTGAAACTGAAATCCAGCCGCACGTCGTGCCCGGGGGCTGCGCAGACCGTGACGCCGGATGACGCGAGCGCGACCTGTTCGGCTTGCGACCGCTGCGCGATGGCGTGCAGCCGTTCGCCCTCGGGCCTCAACGCCGCGAGCGTTTGCCCGAGCAGGCGCGTCAGACCATAACCCGTGTGCTCGGCGAAGGCGGGATTGGCGTGGGCCAGACGCCCGCGCGCGTCCAGCCACGCCACGCCGGTGGCGAGTTGGTCGATGGCGCTAGTATCCAGCTTGGTGCGCGGCATTGCACCAATTTAGTGCGTGCCGCGCGGCCCGGCAAGATCAGCGTGCCACGCGGAACGTCAGGTTGAAGCGTCGCGATCCGGTCAGCGGATGCGCGCCTTCCCTGATCGGCAGCACGCCGTGATAGCGCATCCGCGACGGCCCGCCCCACACCACCACGTCGCCATGCGCGAGCGGCAGTCGATGTTGCGGATCCTTGCGTGCGAAGCCGCCGAACAGGAAGGTCGCCGGCAATCCCAGCGACACCGACACGATCGGCGAATGATGGTCGTGCTCGTCCTGATCGACGTGCAAGGTGAGCCGCGTCCCGATCTCGTAGCGATTGATCAGGCAAACGTCCGGCGCGTAATCTTCGAAACCCGACTCGCGCGCCGCATCGCGCGCAAGCTGCGCGAACGATGGCGGCATCGCCGGCCAAGGCTTGCCGGTTTCGGGATCGACTTCGGTGTAGCGATAGCCGCGCCTGTCGCTGTACCAGCCCACCGCGCCGCAGTTGGTCATCGCCACCGACATCGTCTTGCCGCCCGGCGTGACCAGATTCCGGAACGGTGAGCGCGCGGCGATATGTTCGATTTCCAACAGCAGATTTTCAGCGATTTCCAACGCGAATCCGCGCAGCACCCATGCGCCGGGGGCGAGTTCCTCGCGTACCCCACCCGCAGGGGTTGCTTCGAACAATGGCAAACTGGCAGCGCGCATGGCGGGTCCGGTCTTCTTTTACAGCGTAGACACTCCCACCCGGCGGCACAACAAACTCGTCAATCGCTGGGACTGGTGCAGGCGGCGCGGCGTGCGCCTTCCACGCGCATGACTTCGCCGCGACCGGCAAGTTCGATGCGGCCGGTGTAGTGCTCGGCGGAATCGAAAGCCACGCGTCCCGTACCTTGCAGCGGGCGTATGCCCCGACAGCTCAGCGTCCACGTCAGCGACGTGCTGCCGCGCTGCGCATTCCGGCGCTGGCAGCGCGCGCCGGCGGGCGTCATCGGATCAGCGAAAAAGGCCCAGGGATCGCCGCCCTCGTCGAGACACCGCCATCTCACTTGTGCGGGGCCGGCATGCCCGCGGTCCACCACGCGCAGCACGATACGCCAGAGTCCCGGCATCGCCTGGAAGTCGGCGGGGTCGGCATGCACCGCGCGGGCGGCGAACGCGATCAGAAGACACAAGGCGACGCTGCTGCCGAGGACCCATTGTCCCCGGTGGCGCATGGCTTGAACGAATGAATGGTTCATGGAGATCCGATTGCATGAAAGTTGCGCACGCCCCGCCGGTGCCTGGCTTCCTGCCGGTCTCATGTCCGGCGGGACGTGCGCGGGCCTCGTCAATCCTTCAAGGCACCGGCCGCATCCTGCATCGCCACCTTGCTGCCGCGGCGGAAGTCGAACATGTCCATCAGGTTGCCGATCGCGGGGCCGTTGATCGGCACGTACGGATTGCCGGACAGCGAGACGGGATTGGGCAGGTTGTCGCGGCTGTGCCGCGAGATCCGTTCGTCGAGGCTCCAGTTGGCCTCGACGAATTTGTCGAACGAGACGTGGTCGTAGTAGGTGTGCACCACGCGGCCGCCTTCGGAGTATTTCGAGATCACCAGCAGCGGGATGCGCGTGCCGTCACCGAAGAAATCCAGCGGCTGCACGTAGCCGGAGTCGTAGTAGCCGCCGCCTTCGTCGAAGGTGACCATGATCGCGGTGTCGTTCCACAGTTTGGGATTGGCCTTGACCATGTCCACGATCTTCTCGACGTAGCCCTCGAACAGGTCGAGCTTGGATGACGCCGGGTGGCCGTCGAGCAGACCGTCGGGCTTGGCGATCGCGACCGCCGGCAGGGTGCCGTTGCGGATGTCGTTGTAGAGGTCGTCGATGTCCTGCAGGTTGGCGCGCAGGCGCGGATTGGTCATCACCTGCGTCGAATACAGGAACGGGTTGCAGATGTTGCAATAGGTTCCGCCCTCGCCGTCCTCCTTGCCGCCGTCCCAGCCTTCGCCGTAGTACTTCCAGGTGACGCGGTGCCGATCCAGCAGCAACGCGAGGTTCTGCTGGCGCGTCGGCGGGATGGTGAACTGGTCGGCGCCCAGCGGCGCGGGCGTGCCGTCGCCGAGATAGCCCGGGTTGTAGTTGTTGACCAGGTAATAGGCGTGCTTGCGGCAGCCTGTGTCGTGGATCACGTACGGCAACGCGCGCAGGTAGTCCTTGATCGCGGCCACGCCGGGCTGCTGATCGTCGGCGCAGTCGACGTAGGAGCCGCCGCCGTAGCCGTCCTGCACGTACCAGTTGTTGGTGCCGGGCTGCGGATTCGGGTTCTCGATCTGGTTGGACGGCGGCACGGCGGGACGTCCCTGCGCATCGGCGTAGTAAACCAGGTCGCCGAAGCCGAGCATGATGTGGTTGGCGCCGGTGCCGCCCATCACCGACTGGTGGAAGTTGTCGCTCAGCGTGTAGGTGCGGGCGAGTTGCGCGAAATAGGGCGCGTCGCCTCTGGCCACGTCGAGGAACTGCATCGCGGTGGAACCTTCGCCGGTGGTCTGGTCGGTGAAGTGGGCCGGCCGTCGCTTGCCATCGTTGCCCGCGCCGATCGTGGTCTCCACCCAGGGGAACAGGTCGTTGCGGCAGCCGCTCAGGTTGTCCAGGGTGGCGGCATCGGCATCGCAGTCGAGCTGCTGCCACATCTGGAAGAAACGGTGCACGGGGCTGTTGGCGTAGTCGTTGTAGCCGATCGAGGCGTGCATGTCCGCCGGCGCGTTGGGCAGCGCGCCCGGGAAACGCGTGTCGACGACGTGGCTCGGCAGCCCGGTGCCGCCCGTCGCGAGCTCGTAGTAGGTCGTCAGCGGCAGACCCGGCTCAACGGCCTCGGCCTGCTGGGGCGAAGCGAACGGTGCTTGGGTCGGCGCGCCGCCGGTGTTCATCTTCGGCAGCAGCGCGTACGGCGTGGTGTGGGTAGGGGCAATCGAATAGGTGCCGGCCGCGTCGGCCTGCCACTGGCGCGCGCTGGCCGCGTTCGGACCGGGCATGCCGTGGGCGTCGACAATGCCTTCGGACAACAGGTTGCGCACATGCTGCCCGCGCGGAGGCGTGTAAGTCGCGAAGACGTGGTCGAAGGTGCGGTTCTCGCCGATCAGCAGGATCACGTGCTTGATCGGCGTGCGCGTGCGGTTGCTGTTGTCATTCGGCCAAAGGATGGTGGGCGATGACAGGCGTTGCGTGTGATGCGCCGACGGATTCGTGCTGGCGTTGGGAATGTTCGCGCGGAACGCCGCGTCCTTGTCGGGAGGCGTGGTGGTTTGCGCGGAGGCGAAACCGGCGAAGCCGGTGGCGAGCGCGCCGAGGATGAACGCATGCAGACGCGTGCGGCGGATGGATGTGGGCATGGCTGAATCTCCTGCTGGCATGGGGGAGCCGGTAACGCGTGGCCCCCGATTCGGCCTGCGTGAATTCGCGCAGGTCACGCACGGAAGTCTGGTCCCGTTGCGTGACCGGAATTTGGCGGCTGCGTGACAGCGGCTTGACTCGAAACGCGCGCGGCCGGCAGCAGCTCGAACGGGCGCATCATCTCGTTGTCCTCGTGCTCGAGCAGGTGGCAATGCCAGACGTAGCGACCCGGCTCGCCCTCGAAACGCATGACGATGCGCGTGACCATGCCGGGATCGGCGCGCACGGTGTCCTTCCATCCCGCCTCGTGCGGCGGCGGTGGTTGCGCGGCGCCGGTGTAGCGCAGTTCGCGATGTGCGTTCCACGCGAACAGGTCGAAAGGGCGGCGATCGAGGATCTGGAACCGCACCAAATGCAAGTGGATCGGATGCGCATCGCCGGTGAGGTTGACGAAGCTCCAGATTTCGAGGCTGTCCTGCACCGGGTTTTCGGAAACAGGATCAGACCAGCGCTTGCCGTCCAGCAGCATCTTCAGCGCGTTGCCGTTGGCGTCGTCACGCTCCGTCAGCGCGAGCAGGCGTTCGCGCGCCGCATCGGCGGCGTCGATGCGCGGCACCGGCCGAATGCGCGCGGGCAGGCGCGAGTCGTCCCGCGTGCGGCTTGCGCGCACCCGGAACTCCAGGATGCCCTGGTCCTGATGCCGCAGTTGCACCTTCTGTCCCGCAACCGAGGAGAAATCGACGATCACGTCGGCGCGTTCGGCGGGGTACAGCTCGACCCGCGCGCGTTCCACCGGCGCCGGCAGCAGCCCCTGGTCGCTCGCGATCTGCTGGAAGGCGAGACCATGCGACAGCGACAGATCGAAGAAGCTGCTGTTGGCGACGTTGAGCAGGCGCAGGCGGTAGCGCCTCGCTTCCACGTCGCAATAGGGAAATGCCTTGCCGTTGCACAGCAGCAGGTTGCCTTGGCACTGCATCACCCATGGTGCCGAAGGATCATCGGACACCGGGTAGTAGAGCTGCCCGTCGCGCGCGATCAGCCGGTCGCACAGGAACAGCGGCAGATCGTGTTCGCCGGACGGCAGGTCCAACCCGCGTTCGCCCGGATCGCGCACCAGGAACGCGCCGAACAGCCCGGCGTAGATATTGAGCCGGGTGATGCCCATCGCGTGATCGTGATACCAGAGCGTGGCGGCATCCTGCACGTTGCCGTAGTGGTAGAGCGCGGACTTGCCCGGCACGTACCAGTCCTCCGGCCAGCCGTCGCTGTCGGCCGTCGCGCGCGCGCCGTGCACGTGCGTCACCGCACGCACGCCGGGCTTGTCGTGTTCGGCGCCGTGGAGTGCATGATCGATCGGCAGGAAGTGCCGCGCTGGCAGCGCGTTGATCCATTCCACCAGGATCGGCTGGCCGCGCTCCACTTCGAGCGTCGGACCCGGGACGCTTCCGGCATAGCCCCACATTGGCGTCGGCGGCAGGTCACGGTGCACGCGCGTTGTGCAGGCCTGCATCGCGATCCGGTAGCAGGGCGGCGCATCGCCGGGACAAGCCGGATGCGTGCGCCGTCCCGCTGCCTTCGCCCGCGGCGGAATCGGCAACGGATCAATGAAAGGCGCAAGCGTCGCGGGATTGACCAGCGGCACCGCGGGTGCGGCGAGCATCGCCGCGCTGCGGCGCATCGCCATGCCCGGCATGGCTTGCGCCGCATGCGCCAGACGCAGCGCATCGCCCAGCGCGGTCGCGCCCAGCAATGCGCCGGCGCCGCTCAGGAACCGGCGTCGCGACAGGCTCATCGCGGTTTTTCACCGCGCGAGCGCGCCTGTGGCCCCGGGATTGGATTTTGCATCCCGGCAACATAGCCCGCGCAGATGACAGCCGTGACGGTTTCGCGGGATCAAAGCAGCAACTGCCAGTAGCCAACGTCGATCCAGTGGCCGAACTTGAAGCCGTTCTCGCGGAAGTGCGCGACTTTCGTGAAGCCGAGTTTCTCGTGCAAGGCGACACTGGCGGGATTCGGCGATGCGGCGCCGCCGATCACGCAATGGACGTTCCGCGCGCGCAGGTTTTCAAGCAGGCTCGCGTACAACCTGGGACCGAAGCCGCGGCCGGTCTGCGCGGGCGCAAGATAGATCGAGCTTTCCGCCGCAAAGCGATAGCCGCTGCGCGCCTTCCAGGGTGAGGCATAGGCGTAACCAGCGATCGCGCCGTCGTGCTCGAGTACCAGCCAGGGCAGCTTTTCGAGCACGGCCGTGATGCGCGACTGCATCTCGGCCGTCGTGACCGGTTGTTCCTCGAACGTCACGATCGTGTGCTCGACGTAGTGGTTGTAGATCGCGCAGATGGATTCGGCGTCTGCGCCAGTCGCCATCCGGATCACGCCGCACCAGGTTCCGACGCGCCGCCACGGCGCGACGGATCATCGAGGTGCAGGAAACGCGTGAAGGTGTCGCGCGGCCGCTCCAGTCCGTGCGTGGCCAGCACGCGCGCGGCCATGCCGCGATGATTGCTGCCGTGGGTGAGCAGGTGCAGCAGCATTTCATCCACGCGCATGCGGCCGTGGTCGCCGTCGGTGAAAACGAACGGGATGTCGCGGGCGAGTTCCGCTTCGTCCGCGCGCGCGGCGTATTCGACGAGCCATCCATCCGTCTGTGCCATCGAGGTCCGCAACGCAGCGAGCGTGGGCGTTTCCGCCGTGTTGTCGGCATTGAATCCGTGCGGCCTGCCGGTGATGTGGCCGATGAAGATGCGATCGACCACGTGCGTGTGGTTGAGGATGCGCACGAAGAAGCGCGCATCCTCTTCCGGCAGCGATCGCCATTGCCGTTCGCCGTGATCCAGCAATTCCTGGTTCGCCCATGCCTTGTAGCGGAAGGCGTCGGCGAACGGAGTGTTCATCGCGCGCGTGGATCGCCGATCAGATCGAGTAATACATTTGATACTCAAGGGGGTGGGTCGATGCGCGGTACGCGGTCACTTCCTTCATCTTCAGCGCGATGTAGGCGTCGATGAAATCGTCGCTCATCACGCCGCCGGCCTTCAGGAAATCGCGGTCGCGGTCGAGCGCTTCCAGCGCGAGGTCGAGCGACGAACACACCTGCGGAATGTTGCGCTCTTCTTCCGGCGGCAGGTCGTACAGATCCTTGTCCATCGGCGCACCGGGATCGGTCTTGTTCAATATCCCGTCGAGGCCGGCCATCATCAGCGCGGTGAAGGTGAGGTAACCCGAATTCATCGGATCGGGGAAGCGCACTTCGATGCGGCGGCCCTTGGGATTCGCCACGTAGGGAATGCGGCACGACGCCGAGCGGTTGCGCGCGGAGTACGCCAGCATCACCGGCGCCTCGAAGCCCGGCACCAGGCGCTTGTACGAATTGGTCGTCGAGTTCGAAAATGCGTTGATCGCGCGCGCATGCTTGAAGATGCCGCCGATGTACCACAGCGCGAGCTGCGACAGGCCGCCATACAGTTCACCCGCGAACAGGTTCTTGCCGTCCTTCGACAGCGACTGGTGCACGTGCATGCCGGAACCGTTGTCGCCGACCACGGGTTTGGCCATGAAGGTGACGGTCTTGCCGTTCGCATGCGCGACATTGCGGATCACGTACTTCATGGTCTGCAGGTCATCGGCCTTGTGCAGCAGCGTGTTGAACTTCACGCCGATCTCGCACTGGCCCGCATTGGCGACTTCGTGGTGGTGCACTTCGACGATCTGGCCCAGCGACTCCAGCACCTTGCACATCTCGCTGCGCAGATCGTGCAGCGAGTCGACCGGCGGCACCGGGAAGTAGCCACCCTTCACGCCCGGACGATGGCCGTGGTTGCCTTCCTCGTACTTGTAGCGCGACGCCCACGCGGCTTCTTCCGAGCCGATCTCGTAGAACACGCGGCCCATGTCGTTCTGCCAGCGCACCGAATCGAAGATGAAGAATTCCGGTTCCGGGCCGAAGAACGCGGTGTCGGCGACGCCGGTGGATTTGAGGAAGGCCTCGGCACGGCGCGCGATCGAACGCGGATCGCGCGAGTACGCCTGCATCGTGGACGGCTCCAGCACGTCGCACACGATGTTCATCTGCTTGTGCGCGGCGAACGGATCGATGAAGGCCGTGGCCGGATCCGGCATCAGCACCATGTCCGATTCGTTGATGCCTTTCCAGCCGGCGATGGACGAGCCGTCGAACATCTTGCCGTCCTCGAAGGTGTCGGCATCGATCGCATGCGCGGGGAAGCTGACATGGTGTTCGACGCCGCGCATGTCGGCGAAGCGCATGTCGATGAATTCGACGTTTTCGGACTTGATGGTTTCGAGGACTTTGTCGGCGGTCATGGCGGGCTCGGGCGTGGAAGGATGGCTTGAAAGTGCAAGCGGCGTGCCAGGTGGCGTGGCTTTTCGGTTCAATGGTTTGCGAGTGGAGTCCTGCAAGTTTGCACCAGATCGGCGCAGCATTTGCACCGATTCAGCGATATTCGCTCAGCCGAGCTTCGCGCCCAGCGGGACCGGCTTGTCGGGCACGCACAAGGCGACGTCGCCGTTCGCGTCGTAGAAGCCGGTGACCAGGCATTCGCTCATCAACGGCCCGATCTGCTTCTTCGGGAAATTGACGACGCCCACCACCAGCTTGCCGACCAATTCTTCCGGCGCATACAGCTTCGTGATCTGCGCGCTGGATTTGCGGACGCCGATTTCGGCGCCGAAGTCGACCTGCAATACGTAAGCCGGTTTGCGAGCCTCGGCGAACACGCGCGCGTCGACGATGCGCCCCACGCGCAGTTCGACCCTGGTGAA
The DNA here is from genome assembly GCA_030167125.1 of Rhodanobacteraceae bacterium. Classification (NCBI taxonomy): domain Bacteria; kingdom Pseudomonadati; phylum Pseudomonadota; class Gammaproteobacteria; order Lysobacterales; family Rhodanobacteraceae; species Rhodanobacteraceae bacterium. The sequence goes on along the minus strand of CP126531.1, from coordinate 2,744,678 downwards.
GTCGTCCCAGCTGATCGTTTCCATCGTCTTGCCGTTGCGCCCGCAAAGACGTGCATACTAGCCGCCCATGCAGCGCAGCGAAGACATGCCGGCAACGACGCGCCCCAATGCCTGGGCAAGCGAATGGCCGTTGCCGGTCGCGCTGGTCATCCTGGTTGCCGGCTGGTGTTTGAAACCCGCGTTTGCAACGAACGGCGCGGGGAACCTCGCAGTCGGCATCGCCTTCGTCGCGTTCTTCGTCGGCGCGTTGCTGGCCGCGATCCTCGCCACCCGCCACGCCGAACACCTGGCGGAACGTTTCGGTGAACCGTACGGCACCTTGATGCTCACGCTGTCCGCGATCTCGCTGGAAATCGCGACGGTGGTGACGGTGATGCTGCACAACGCCGACAATCCCGCGTTCGGGCGCGACACCATGTTTTCGGTGGTGATGATCGTGTTGAACGGCATCATCGGCGTGGCGCTGCTGGTCGGCGGCCTGCGCCACCACGAGCAGACCTACAACCTGCGCGGCGCCAAGACTTTCCTGAGCCTGCTGATTCCGCTGGCGACGCTGGCGCTGATCTGGCCCGACTTCACCGTGACTTCCGGCGTCGGCACCTTGTCGCTGGTGCAGAAGCTGTTCCTGCTGGTGATGTCGCTGCTGCTGTACGCGGCGTTCATGGTAATCCAGACCCGCACGCACACCAGTTTCTTCGTCGCCGAAGGCGAGGCGATGGAACAGGCGCGCGCGCACCACGACGCCGCGCACGGCTGGGCGTTCCATGCCGTGCTGCTGATCGTGTACCTGGTGCTGGTGGTGCTGCTGGCCAAGCTGTTCGCGCTGCCGCTGGAAACCGGCGTCGCGCGGCTGGGCATGCCGGTCGCGCTGGCGGGTTTCGCGGTGGCGATCCTGGTGCTGGCGCCGGAAGGCATCGCGGCGATCCGTGCCGCGCGCTTCAACCAGATGCAGCGCGCGATGAACATCGGTCTCGGCACCGCGCTCTCCACCATCGCGCTGACCGTGCCCGCGATCCTGCTGATCGACCTGTGCCTTGGCCGCACCGCGGTGCTGGGCCTTTCGGCCGCCAACATGATGATGCTGGTGCTGACCTTCTTCGTGTCGATCCTGACGCTCGGCAGCGGCCGCACCAATGCGATGCAGGGCCTGGTGCACCTGTTGCTGTTCCTCGCGTACGTGGTCCTGATCTTCTCGCCTTAACCAAAGAGTCCGGCATGTTGCCCCTGTGGCTGAAAGCGTTTCACATTTTCGGCGTGGTCACCTGGTTCGCGGGCTTGTTCTACCTGCCGCGCCTGTTCGTGTATCACGCGGAAGCAATCGAGCCCGCGTTGCGCGCGCGTTTCAAGGTGATGGAACGGCGCCTGCTGGTGATGACGAACATCGGCGCCGCACTCGCGATCGCGTTCGGCATCGCCACGCTCGCGACGGAATCGTTCTACCTGCGATCCGGCTGGCTGCACGTGAAGCTCGCGCTGGTGCTGCTGCTGGTGATCTACCACGCGATGCTGGTGAAGCTCACCCGCGATTTCGCGCAGGATCGTTGCCATTGGTCGTCGCGCGGGCTGCGCGGGTTCAACGAGATTCCCGGCGTGCTGTTGCTGGCGATCGTGATCCTGGCCGTTGTAAAACCGTTCTAGGAATGAGGCTTGGGATGCGTTTTCAGGGCGCCGCCTTGGTATAGTTTTGCCGAAGTGGGGGAATCGCCCTGATGGCATCGTCTGTGTCCCAGCAGGATCCCGGTCCGGAACTGCAGGCGGCGTTTCGCCGGCACCTGCCGCAGCGGCTGCGCACCTTGCTGCGGCGCGCTCGCGCGCAGTGCCGCAGCGGCTGGGATTGCAACGTGTTGCGCGCGCTCCACGACGAGATCGCGGTGCTCGCCGGTGCCTGCGGTCGTTACGGGATGCTGGAAACGGGCGAGCGTCTGCTGGCGCTCGAAGCGGCGCTGGCGTTGCCGTCCGCGACGCACGGCGTCCCCGACGCGGCGGCCAACGCGGAGATCGATGCGCTGCTCGACAGCTTGCGCCCGCACCTGCAGCCGCCTTCCCCCGGACCGACGCGGCCGGAATGGATGCCCGCGGTCACGCCGCTGGCCGCACGCGATCCGTTTCCGCGCTGCGAAATCCCGCCCGACAAATACTGGCTGCAACTCGGCATCGCCGACGTCCAGGGCGCGCCGGCCGTCAACGACGGCCACGACGACATTCAGGACATGCCCGCCGAAACACCGGCCCTGGCCGAGCTTCCGCACGGCCCGCGCGTGCGCATCGTCAACGACGACGATCCCGCGGTGAGCGAGCTGCTGCTGCGCCTGGAGCAGCAAGGCTGCGACGTGGCGCTGGTCGACCGCTTGGAAGGGCTGGTCGATGCGTTGCGCAAATCGCCGCCCGACCTCGCGATCGTGGTCGCGGACGCGCAGATGACCTTCGATGCGCTTGCCGCCGCGCTGCAATCCGCGCGCCGCGACCCCGCGCATCGCGTGCGCCTGCTGGTGTTGCTGCGCGCGCCCGACGTGGAGTTGCAGTTGCGCGCGCTGCGCGCCGGCGCCGATCGCTGCGTCGCGCTGCCGGCGTCGTCGGAAGAAATCGTGGGTGCGGCGGTGGAACTGGCCAGCGTCGACCAGGAAAGCGCGTATCGAATCCTGATCGTCGATGACGACGCGCCGCAGGCGCTGTTCGCGCAGGCGATCCTGCGCCGCGCCGGCATGGAAACCAGGATTCTCGGCGAATCGCTGGCGGTGCTGGACGAATTGGATCGCTTCCGGCCCGACCTGCTGCTGCTCGACCTCAACATGCCCGATTGCGACGGCTTCGAGCTGACCGCGCTGATCCGCGAACGCGACGGTTACGTCAACACGCCGATCGTGTTCCTGTCCGGCGACCAGGACGAGGAGCGCCAGTTCGCCGCGCTGGATGCCGGCGGCGACGATTTCCTGGTCAAGCCGATCCGCCCGACGCACCTGGTCGCGGCGGTGACGAACCGCGTGCGCCGCGCCCGCATGGCGGCGTCGCGCGCGCTGCGCAAGCGGCGGCGCGATGCCGGCACCGGCTTGCACGATCGCTCGCAATTGCTGGATGCGCTTTCCGAACATCTCGCCGCCAGCGGTGGCCGTGCGGCGCAGGGCGGATTGCTGGCCGTGGAAGTCGAGGCCGCCGCGGTGCTGCGCAGCCATCTCGGGTTGACCTCGTTCGACCAGTTGCTGTCGCAGATCGGCGCTTTCATCGTCGGCCACGCGCGCGTGGGCTGCATGACCGCGCGGCATGGCAACGCCGGTTATCTCATTTTTGCGCCGACGCGCGGCGAAACCGAACTCGCCGGACTCGCGAACGAGTTGCTGGAAGCCGCGCACGAATCCCGTTTCGGCGCGCAGGCTTCCGCCGTGGGCCTCGCCTGCGCGGTGTGCGCGTTCGATGCTTCGATCACCGAACCGGCGCAGGCGCTGGCGGCGGTCGAGCGCACGCTGGCGGCCGCGCGCGCGCAGTCCGACGAGATCGCCGTCTACTCGAAGCTCGCGCCGGATCCGAACTCGATCACCCAGCGGCTTTCGGTGGCGCTGGCCTCCGGCTCGCTGGGGCTCGCGTTCCAGCCGATCCTGCCGATCCGCGGCGCCGCGGAGCCGCAATACCAGGCGCTGCTGCGCCTGCGCGCGGACGGACAGGAATACGTCGCCGCGCAACTGGTGCCCGTCGCCGTGCGCACCGGCTCGATCGCCGCGATCGACGAATGGGTGGTGCAACGCTGCATCGCGATCCTCGCCGAGCGCCTGCGCGACGGCGATCCGGTGCGCCTGTTCGCCAGCCAGTCGCTGCAAGGCTGGGGCGGTGGCGAGCGCGCGTCGGCCTTGCGCGTGGCGCTCGCGGCGACCGGCGTGCAGCCGGGTTCGCTGATCCTTGAATTCCGCGCCGAGGAAGTCCGCCACAACATGCGCACGCTGCTCGCGCTGGCGCCGGAACTGCGCCACGCGGAAGTGCGCCTGTCGCTGGCCGGCGTGGACGCCGACGCCGTCGCGGCGGGATGGATCGAACACCTGCCGCTGGATTACGTGAAACTTTCGCCGGCGCTGGACGACGTGTCGCTGGCGGCGGTGGTGCAGGCGGCGCACGAGCGCGGCTTGCGGGTGGTGGCGCCGTGCGTGGAATCGGTTGCCGAAGTCGAACGCCTGCGCACCGCGGGCATCGACCTGCTGCAAGGCAATTACTTCCGGCCGCCATCAAATGATCTGGACGAAGCAACACCGCAGGTGGAGACCTGATCTTGGCAACGACGAATTCCGGTTTCGCAGCCGCGTGGCCGCGATGGGCCGCCAGCCTGGCGCTGGTCGCGGCGGGTGCCGTGGCGGCGCGTTGGGTGGCAATGCCGCAAGTGTTTGCGGTGTGGATCCCGTTGCTGGCCGCGCTGGTGTTGTTGTGGCTGGTGCGCGCCGCGGCGCCGGCCGCCGCGCCGCAACATTCGCCGCAGATTCCCGATCCGGTGGACGTGGCAATGCGCACGCGGCTCGCCTCCGCGCAGGCGGAGTTGTCTTCGTTGCGCGGCGTGCAGCGCGAACTGCTGGCGGCCAAGCAGGCCGCGGAAGCGGCGATGCTGGCGAAGAGTGAATTCCTCGCCAGCATGAGCCACGAAATCCGCACGCCGCTGAACGGCATCCTGCCGCTGCTCGACATCGTGCTCGGCACCGACTTGACGCCCTCGCAGCGCGAGTACCTCATCACCGCCAACGCGTCGGCGAAGGAACTGCTGCGCATCGTCGACGACATCCTCGACTACTCGAAAGCCGAGGCCGGCAAGCTCGATCTCGAATCGGTCAGCATCAACATCCGCGAGCTGGTGGACAGCGTTAAGCGCCTGCTCGACAAGCCCGCCGAAGCGAAAGGCTTGGCGATGCGCGCGGTGGTGGATGCCGACGTGCGCCCGATCGTGCGCGGCGATCCCATGCGCGTGCGCCAGATCCTCACCAACCTGATGAGCAACGCGATCAAGTTCACCCAGCGCGGCGGCGTGTCGGTGCGGGTGAGCAAGCGCAGCGACACCGACACGCAGCACGAATTGCTGTTCGCGGTGCGCGATACCGGCATCGGTTTGGCGGCCGACGCCGCGGCGCGCCTGTTCCAGCCGTTCACGCAGGCCGATGCCTCGGTGACGCGGCGTTATGGCGGAACCGGGTTGGGACTGACAATCTGCAAGAAACTGGTCGACCTGATGGGCGGACGCATCGGCGTGCGTTCCGAGCCGGGACGCGGTTCGGTGTTCTGGTTCACCGTGCCGTTTGAAAAAGCGCCCGGCGATATCGCGGGAAGCCACAAGAGCCTCGCGGGCTCGCGCGCGCTGCTCGCGGCCGGGCCGCAGCGCGCGCAGGCGATCACGCCGGTGCTGGCGACGCTGGAGCTGGATACGGCGCACGTGGCCGACACCGCGGCGGCGCTCTCGCGCCTGCGCCAGGCCGCGCCGCTGGGCGATTCCTTCAGCTTCGACCTGCTGCTGGTGGATGCCACCAGCGTGGGCGGTGATGTGTCCGACCTGCTGCAGAGCATCCTGCGCGAACGCCAGCTCGACAAGTTGCGCATTCTTGTTTTGGGACTCGCCACCGCGCCCGATCCGCGCGTCCACACCGCCGCGGCGCGCGTGGACGATGCCACCTTGCGCCAGGGCATCCGCCGCGTGTTCGGCGCGCCGCAACCGCGCGCGCAACCGGTGCTCAGCGTGCCCGCGTTGCCGGCAGTGGCCGCGAGCGGCACGCCGCAACCGCTGAGCGGCACGGTGCTGCTGGTCGAGGACCATCCTGTCAACCAGAAAGTCGCGCAGAAATTGCTGGAGCGCCTCGGCCTGACCGTCGATGTTGCCGACAACGGCGAAATCGCGCTCGAAAAAATTCGTGGAAAGGCGTACGCGATGGTGCTGATGGATTGCCAGATGCCGGTGCTCGACGGCTACAGCGCTACCCGCCGCCTGCGCGAAATCGAGAACGAACAAGGCAAGCCGCGCATGCCGGTGATCGCGATGACCGCGCACGCGATGTCCGGCGACCGCGAACGCTGCCTGCAGGCCGGCATGGACGATTACCTGTCCAAGCCGCTGGATCGCCAGCTGCTGGAACAGACCTTGGCACGCTGGATGCAGCAATCCCCGCATGCGATTGCCGTGGCGGCAGCGCCCGCCGTGGCCGCCGCCCGCGCTCCAACGCCATCACCCACTCAGCAAACCACGCCACTGCCCATGATCAGTCCGCCGCCCCCCGACACCCTCGACACCGCGACGCTGGTGGATCTCGAAGACATCATGGGCGACGAACTGGTCACGCTGGTGGACGCCTACCTGCGCGACGGCGAAACCCGCATGCGCAATCTGCAGGAAGCGGCCGCGCGCGGCGACAGCGCGGAAGTCGGCAAGCTCGCGCATTCGCTGAAATCATCCAGCGCCAACCTCGGTGCGATGCCGCTGTCCACCCGCGCGCGCCAAGTCGAGGAAGCCGCGCGCAACGGCACGCTCGCCAATCCGCTGGACAGCGTCGCGGCGCTGGAGAAGTTGTACGCCAACGCGGCGACCGCGCTGAGGCAGCGCTACAACCGGCCGTAGCCGCGACTTACGCGCGCTTCTTTTTGATGCGTTTGGGAGCCTTGGGGTTGGGCTCCGGCATTGCCGCTGCCGTCGCAATCAGCAATGCCTGCAGCCGATCGGAATCGTCGAGTAATTCGTCCGCAACGGGATAGGGCTTTGCGACGGGATACGGCGGCCGGCGCGGAAGGTTGGCCGTCATTTCTGCCGTGGCATCCGCGGCCTTGACGAACAGGCTGTTGTCACAGGCAAAGGCCACGACCTTGCCGTCGATGTAGATGCCGTATTCGCCGAACATCTTCTTGTACGTGATGCGCTCCCCCAACCCGGATTGCTCCGTCACGTATTCAACGAAAGAGATGTCCGTGGCCATGGCGTTTTCCAAGCGCTACTTGCCGCTTTGGCCGGGCGCGTCATAACCCGCCCTTTTGGTCAATCGACTTGGCGGGATTCGCTGCGCTACTCCCGCCCTACGCTGCTGCGTTGCCTTTCAAACACGTTAAAAAGCATCAGGCTATTCGCTCCCTTTGCCCGCGCCATCTTTTGAAACTTATGCACGGGGAGTCCTGAAAAATGCGGTGGCATACTGAAACGCTGCCGCCACCACAAACAAGCCTGCACCAAACCAATCTCGAGCGCTTGCAGGATCGTTGCCAAGCGCTGTTCTTGTTAGCAACACGGCTAGCGTGAGAAAGCACGTACCAGAAAGTAGATGTAGCTTCTTGGACCGACTGAATGTCTGCATGTTCGTACCTAACTGCGAATATGCGTTTGCAGATACCGCTCCAATCCCACCTGCTCGATCAAGCCAAGCTGCGTTTCCAGCCAGTCGATGTGTTCTTCCTCTGAATGCATGATGTCGGCGAACAGCCCGCGGCTGACGTAGTCGCCGACTTTTTCGCAATGCGCGATCGCGGCCTGCAGGTCGGGCAGTGCGGCGCGTTCCAGTTTCAGGTCGCACTCGATGCATTCCTTTGGCGTCTGGCCGATCAGCAGCTTGCCGAGTTTCTGCAGGTTGGGCAGGCCGTCCAGGAACAGGATGCGTTCGATCAGTCGATCGGCGTGCTTCATCTCGTCGATCGATTCGGCGCGTTCGTGCTCGGCCAGTTCCTTGAAACCCCAGTTGTCGTACATCCGGTAATGCAGGAAATACTGGTTGATCGCGATCAGTTCGTTGCCCAGCGCCTTGTTGAGGTGCTCGATGACTTTGGTATCGCCTTTCATGATGACTTCCTTGCGCGATGAAGCGCGAGACGCGCGCGGCACCCGCGACTATACCGCCCGGTGCGGCAGCGCGATGGAGTGATTATCGGTTGCAGCTGCGCTGCGATTCTTCAGGCGGCCACAGGCAGGGCGGCCGCGCACCGTTCGGAGTCGAGCGCGTCTTCGGCCAGTTCGCGCGCCTCGCCTTCGCAGCAGCCGCAGCAGGTGGTGCAGCCGGTGCGCGCCTGCACGTCTTCGAACGTGCGCGCGCCGCGCGCGACGGCGCGGCGGATGTCATGATCGGAAACGGCTTGGCAGACGCAGACGTACATGGAGGGCACTTCGAGTGGGTCGCTCGACGGTCGCCATTTGAACGCGAATGCGAATGATTGTCAAGTAGCTTTGGGCAATCCGACGCCAATTTCGACCGAGCACGCCGCTTCGACCAACGGCGCGAAGTAGCGCAGGGCCCGGCGGTAGACGTCGCGCTTGAAATCCACCACGTGTTCGGCGGGATACCAGAAATCGACCCAGCGCCAGACGTCGAATTCCGGCGTGGCGTGGCTGTCCAGCCGGAACGCTTCGTCGTCGTCCAACATCCTGAGCAGGAACCACACCTGCTTCTGGCCGATGCAGGTCGGCCGCTGGCCGCGCCGCACGTAGCGCGGCGGCAACCGGTAGCGCAGCCAGCCGTGGGTCGAGCCCAGCACTTCGACCTGGTCCGCGCGCAGGCCGGTTTCTTCCTCCAGTTCGCGGTACATCGCCTCGTCCGGAGTTTCGTCCGTGTTCATGCCGCCTTGCGGAAACTGCCAGCCGTCGCGCTGCACGCGGCGCGCCCAGAACACTTGGCCGCGCGCGTTCAACAGCACGATGCCCACATTCAGGCGGTAGCCGTCCACGTCGATCATGGGCCGGATTCAAACACAGCCCGCGAACCTTCGGCAAGTGCGGCGCCGGGATGAACGGTCGCGGATTTCCGCGGTCGTATTGATGCGTCGGGTTGCGCCTGCCGCCACGGCTGGGTATAAGCGACCAACTCGACATCCGCATCTGCATGGCTTCGACGATCTTCCACCACTGGCTGGACCAGTTCCACGCACTCCCGAAAACCCGGCGACGCTGGGTGATCGGCGCCGCCGGCGCGCTCGCCTTCGCGGTGGTCTTCACCCTGGGCGCGCTGTTCGGACGCGGCGTCGGATTTCCCAACGGACTCGAATCCCGCGCGCGGCGGCTGGCGGACCGCAATGCCCAGCTCGAAAGCCAGAACCAGAGCCTGGTCGCGCAGCAGCAGACCGCGAACACGACCATCGCCGCGCTGAAGCAGGCCATTGCAAGCCGCGATGTCGAAATGCAGACGTTGAAACAGGAGCAGGCGTTCTACGCCAAGTTGATCGGCATCGACGGCAGCCGCTCGGGACTCGGCGTGCACAACGTTGCGCTGACGCCGGTGAAGAACACCAATGCATGGAATTTCACTGTCACCCTGGTCAACACCGCCGAAAACGCTGACTCGGCGCGCGGCACGCTGACGCTGGCCGTCGAAGGCGTGCAGGGCGGCAAGCTGACCACGCTCGACTGGGCGCATCTGTCCGGCGCCGCCGGCAAGGACGGCCTGCCGTTCGCGTTCAAGTTCTTCCAGCAGGTGCAGGGTTCGCTGGCGCTGCCCAAGGGTTTCGTGCCCAACCGCATCGTGGTTACGCTGCAGCCTACGTCGGGCTCCAGCGTCACTCGCACGCTGGACTGGAGCGCGGCCGCGTCCAGCCAGGGCATCACCGTTCCCGCGCCTTGATCGGCCGCGACAGCGCCTCCATCATGGCGTTCGAGGTGCATGCATGAACGACATTTCCACTTCCACTGAACCCGCACTCCGGATTTCCGACGCCGCGCTCGGGCGCGTGCGCGAGCTGATCGCCGAGGAAGGCAATCCGGCGTTGAAGCTGCGCGTGTTCATCGAAGGCGGCGGCTGTTCGGGTTTCCAGTATGGGTTCAGCTTCGACGAAGCGCGCGCCGAGGACGACTACGTGCTCGATCGCGGCGGCGTGGAATTCCTGGTCGACCCGCTGAGCATGCAATACCTCGAAGGCGCAGAAGTCGATTACGTCGAAGAATTGTCGGGCGCGCAGTTCGTGATCCACAACCCGAACGCGAAGACGACGTGCGGTTGCGGCAGCTCGTTCACTGCGTAGCTCTTCCGTGAGTTCGGCCGAACGCACGCGCCTCAACACCTTTACCTCATCGCCGCTCGACCGCTGCGGTGAGCATCGCGCGAACGCGGAATGGATGGCTGCGCAATGCGCGGCCGCGCACGCGCGCTGGCTGCCGTTCGACAGCGAAGGCCACGCGCCGGTGCGCGATCATCGGTTGTGCTGGATACAAGCCGGCAAGCTCGCGCCCGATGCGCCGGCCAATTTCCTCGGCTGCGTTGCGGGCACGCCGCTTTATGCATTGCGTGAACCGGTGGCGCACGAGACGACATTCCCCGAAGCGCAGTGGCTGGATCTGCGCACGGCGGCGACCGAACTCGAACGCGACGATGCGGCCGTGTTCGCCTACGCGCGTGGTCTCGCCAACTGGCAAGCCGCCACGCGTTACTGCGGTTACTGCGGCGCGCCGCTGACACTCGTCGATGGCGGCCATCGCGCGGCGTGCGGTGGTTGCGGACGGCTGCATTTCCCGCGCACCGATGCGGCGATCATCGTGATCGTCGAACACGGCGACGCCTGCCTGCTCGGTCGCCAGACCGCGTGGCGGCCGCGGCAGTATTCGACGCTGGCGGGATTCGTGGAACCGGGCGAATCGCTGGCCGACGCGGTGCGCCGCGAAGTGCGCGAGGAGACCGGCGTCGAAGTTCTCGATTGCGATTTCCATTCCTCGCAGCCGTGGCCGTTCCCGGCTTCGCTGATGCTCGGTTTCACCGCGACCGCCGCGGCGCGGACGATCAACCTTGCGGATGGCGAACTGGAAGACGCGCGCTGGTTCACCGCGCAGGAGATCGTCGACGGTTTACGCGAAGGCATGCTGCGTGTGTCGACGCCGCTGTCGATTTCCTATCGCCTGATCGAGCACTGGTTGCGCACGCGCGCCGGCATCGAATTGTCCGAATTGCCCGCGCCGGTTGATCGCGCACGTTGATCGCGACCGCCGACCGCGCCGCTACAATTGCGCCGGATACTCGCGTAGTCAGGGGCTCGATGGCCATCGAACTCGTTGCCGCACTGATCGTGCTGCTGGTGCTGATCGTCTGGCCCGGCAACGTCGCGAACCTGCGCCAATTCGGCTGGTACCACCGCTGGCTTGCCGCGCTCGATTTCGCCGAGGGCGGCGGCCGGGTTGCGCTGGCGCTGATCGTGCCGGTGGCGGTGTGCGCCGTGATCGCGCATTTCCTGCAGGGCTGGCTGCTGGTGTTGGCCGCGCTCGCGTTCTCGGTGCTGATCCTGTTTTACACCTTCGGGCCGCGCGAACTTGAAAGCGATTTCGAAGCCGTGCTGCACAACGTCAATCCTGCGACGCGGCTCGTCACCGCGCAGAACCTGCGCAGCGTTCCGGACGGCGCGCCGCGCGCGTTCACCGCACCGGAACTGGTGGAAGCGGCGGTGATGGCATCGTTGCGGCGGCGCTTCGGCGTGCTGTTCTGGTTCTTCCTGCTGGGGCCGGCCGGCGCGCTGGGTTACCGGCTGGCCTGGGTGACGACCGAAACCACCGATCCGCGCACGCGCCACGCGGCAAGGCGCTTCGCGTACGCGCTCGACTGGATCCCCGCGCACCTGATGGTGCTGGCGATGGCGCTGGTGTCTGATTTCGACGCCGTGGCGGGCACGTGGCGCGCCTGGCACGGGCAGCCCGGACATTCGATGGAAAACCTTGACCCGGATTTCCTGGCGGCGGTGGCGCGTTCCAGCGTGGATGCCGACATCGAAGCCGGTGATGGTGCGACCACCGACACGCACGATCCGCTCATCGAACTCGCGGACGCGCGGCGTCTGATGTTGCGGGTGTTGATCGTGTGGCTGGCCGTCGTGGCGCTGATCGTGCTTGCCGGCTGGGTCACCTGATCAGGGTGCGATCAAGCGTTCCATTTCCGCCTTGAGGATCGCACCGTGTTCGCGCAGCCAATCGCGCTGCGCCTGGTAGCCGGGCATCAGTTCGCCGACACGTGCCCAGAAGCGCGGCGCGTGGCTGCGCACTTTCAGGTGACACATCTCGTGCACCAGCACGTAGCGCAACGCGGCGGGCGGCGCCAGCGCGAGCGCGAGGTCCAGCGTGATGCGGTCGCGCGCATCGAGGCTGCCCCACAGGCTTTTCAGCGACTTGATCCGCAAGCCGGTCGGTGCGGCGTCGAGTCGTTCCGAAGCCTGCGCCATCCAGCGCGACAGGTCGCGCCGCATGTGGGTTTCGAGGAACGCTGCCAGCAGATTGCGCGCGGCCGGCATCGCGGTGGTGAACGGACGCGGCACATGCAGGCGCAATTCGTCGCCGAGGAATTCGATGCGCGGATATTCGCTCTCGCGCCACGTGAGTTCGATGCTTTCGCCGCGCAACGGGATCAGCGTGGGCACGCCGGGCTTGAGCGGCGGCGGACCGCGGCGCGGCACGCGCAGTTCGGACAGCTTGCGTTCCAGCCAGTCGCTGTTTTCGCGCAGGAAGGCGTACACCTGCGCGGGATGGGTGCCGCGCGGATAGGAAATGCGCGCACCGTGCGACGTCACCGACAAGCGCAGGCGGCGCGCGCGCGGATGCATGGCCTTCAGCACCTTGATGGTGCCGCCCTTGCCCGTCGCAAGTTCGAGGAAGTCGCCTTCCGGGGTCATGCCGCCTTCTTGTTGCTCTCGTCGGGGCGTTCCAGCCCGAACCATTGTTCCAAACCCTCGAACAGCCGTTCGAGTTCCAGGGTCATCAGCGCGAAGCGTGCGTCCAGTTCGGCTTCGGCGGAGTCGCGCCCGTCGGCGTCGAGCGAATCCTGCACGACGTCGAGAAATCGCAACTTGCGGATCACGAGGTCTTCACCAAGCACGAAACTGGCGCGGTCCTCGAACTGCAAGCCGAGCTGGAACACCTGCTTGCCTTGTTTCAGATGCGCCCGGACTTCGGCGCTTTCAAGCTCCTGTTTGCGGCAGCGGATGATCGCTCCGCCGGCCGTGTCGCGCAGCTCGCATTCGTCGCCAAATGCGAGCCCACCGGGTAGCTTGCCATGCGCCAACCATTGCGTCATCAGGGCGCGCGGGGTTTCCGCGGCGGCCAGCGGCTGGGCCGGGAAGCTGCCCAGCGCCTCGCGCAAGCTCGTCAGGGCGGCTTCGGCCGCCTTGCGGCTGGCCGTGTCCAGCACCAGCCAGCCGTTTTTCGAATCCAGCCAGGCATTTAGCCGCGACGGCCGGACGAATGCTTGCGGCAGCAAGGTGTCCAGCACCTCGGCCTTGATCGCGCGGCGCTGGCGCCCGCCTACCGGCTTGCCACGGCGTTCAGCTTCCTTGCGCAGGCGTTTGCCCAGTTCGGCGTTCACCACCGCCGCGGGCAGCAGTTTTTCCTCGCTGCCGAGCGTGACCAGCGTCGCCTTGCCAATGGTGTGGCTCAAGGCTTCCGAATCCGGCCCGAATGGCGACACGAACCCGCGCGTGGCGAGTTCCAGCGGGCCGCAGGCGCGCAGCGCGTGATCGGCCAGCGCGGTGTCGAGATCCTTCAATGAATGGCCGACGGAGGATGAAAAACGGAACAGGGTGAGGTTGCGGAAGAACATGGGAAAGCCGGAGGTTGGGGATGGGTGGTGGGGGCGCAGAAACGAGGGTTCGCCGAAACGTGTGCGTCGGGACTGGCGCCCCCGCTACCCATCCCCCGCCCCCGCTTCGCCCGATAGCCAACCATGAGCATCCGGCCGCGCCGTCTCACCGCACGAGCCGAGCGACGCGAAATCGAACAGTCCGGCATCGGCCAGGTGCGAGGGCGCGACGTGCGACAGCGCGCGGAACATGATCTCGCTGCGGCCGGGGCGTTCGCGTTCCCACGCGTCCAGCATCCGCCGCACCTGCTTGCGCTGCAGGTTTTCCTGCGAGCCGCAGAGGTTGCAGGGAATGATCGGGAACGCGCGTTGTTCGGCGTACTCGGCGATCTCGGCTTCGCGGCAATACGCCAACGGCCGGATCAATACGTGTTTGCCGTCATCGGACAAGAGTTTCGGCGGCATCGCCTTCAGCGTGCCGCCGTAAAAAAGGTTCAGGAAAAACGTGGCGAGGATGTCATCGCGATGATGGCCCAGCGCAATCTTGGTGAAACCTTCGCGTTCGGCGAACGCGTACAGCGCGCCGCGCCGCAGGCGCGAACACAGGCTGCACAGCGTCTTGCCTTCGGGCACCACGCGCGTGACGACGCTGTAGGTGTCCTGCTCAATCACGTGGAAAGGCACGCCGCGTGCGCGGCAGTAATCCGGGATCACCTGTCCGGGAAAACCGGGCTGCTTCTGGTCGAGATTGACCGCGACAAGTTCGAACTTGACCGGCGCCTTCGCCCGCAGCGACAGCAGCAGGTCCAGCAGCGTCCACGAATCCTTGCCGCCCGACAGGCATACCATCACGCGGTCGCCGTCCTCGACCAGGTTGTAATCGGCGATCGCGCGGCCGACCGCATGGCGCAGGCGTTTCGCAAGGCGCGCGGCTTCGTGCGCCTGCTTGCGATCGGTGGGGTTGAGACGTTCGACGGCTGGCATGAACGCGCCAGTTTAGCGCGCACGGTGGCGGCGCTACACTGCCGCCATGCAGCCCGACAACGATCCTGCCACGCTGGTCCGGCGCCTCACCGAATTGCGCGAGGAACACCGCGATCTCGACGTCGCGATCACCAAATTGTCCGGCGATCCGGGCTGCGACCAGCTGCAACTGAGCCGCTTGAAAAAGCGCAAGCTGAAGCTCAAGGACATGATCGCGTATTTCGAGAACAAGCTGATTCCCGATCTGGATGCCTGAGCGAATGACGGCAAAAGCCATCCCCCTCAATCCCCCTTCGCAAGCGAAGGGGGAAGAAAACCGGTCACCCCCTTCGCTTGCGAAGGGGGTCGCCGCGCAGCGACGGGGGGATGCCGTCAGGCGAAAAGCCATCTCCCTCGCCGCAAGCGCGGGATGCGAAGCATCGGGGGGATGCCAGCAACCGCGTCGGACGTGGTCGCGGCCATGTCGCTGAAGCCCGTCATTCTGGAAAACGAGTTCGTGGCGCTGGAGCCGCTGACGCTCGATCACGTCGCCGGACTCGAACAGGCCGCCGCCGACGGCGAACTGTGGAACCTGCGCGTCACCTACGTGCCGCCGCCGGGCGCGATGCGCGCCTATGTCGAAGCCGCGCTGGCAATGCAGGCGAACGGTGATTCGCTGCCGTTCGCGGTGCGCGACAAACGCGACGGCACGATCGCGGGCAGCACGCGCTATTACGAATTCAAGCCCGACGTGCCGCGCATCCTGATCGGCTACACGTGGTACGGCGCCAGCCGCCAGCGCACGCACGTCAATACCGCTTGCAAATTGCTGCTGGCGGGGCACGCCTTCGACACGCTCGGTTGCGCCGCGGTCGGTTGGGAAACCGATATTTTGAACACGCGTTCGCAGCAGGCCATCGAACGCCTGGGCGCGCATCGCGATGGCGTGTTGCGGCAACACAAGCGCCGCCACGACGGCACGATCCGCGACAGCGTCGAGTATTCGGTGATCGCGGCCGAATGGCCGGCGATGCGGGCCAGGCTCGCCGCAAAGCTTCGCAGATAGGTTGGGGGTGAGCGCTTTTCGCGAACCCCAACACCATCGCTGCGATTCGTTGAGGTTCGCATGGAGCCGCTCACCTCAACCTACGAAGCCTGCCCGCTGACGGAAGCTTCCGCGACCACGTCCGGCGTGATCTTCAATATCGACTGGCGCACTTCGCGCGCGAGGATCAGCCGCGCGTCGCGCGCGACGTCTTCCAGTACCGCGTCGAATTCCAGCTTGCCGTCGGCGTCGGTCCAGACGATGCGGCGCTCGCGCAGTTTCTGGATGAAGCCGCGGAACAGGCTCTTGTCGAAGAACTCCGGCGCGCTCTGCTGGTACAGCAGCGACAGGCGCTGTGCCGCGAGCTGGCACAGGTTTTCGAGCTGGCCCGCGGTCAGCGTGTGCGGTCCGTTCTTCACCAGCGCCGCGATCGCGATGTAGTAGCGCTCGAACGCCTGCAGCAGGCAATGCGCGAGCAGGCGCAACTGATACGCGTCGTCCTCGCGGCCCGACGCGAGATGCAGCAGCCGGCCTTCGCCGCCGGCCAGCAAGCCGCGCGCGATCAGCAGATCGATCAAGGCGTCGATGCGTCCCGCGAAACCGTCCGCGTCCCACGGCAGGAACAGTTCGGCCTGGATGAAGGGGTACACCGCGCGGCCGAGTCGCACCACGTTTTCGCGCGCGATGCGGCGGTTGTTGATGAAGCAGCACGCGACCCACGCGCCGGCCGCGAACAGGTGCAGCACGTTGTTGCGGAAATACGAGAGCAGCACCGCCTTTTCGCCCTCGACCGCCAGCACGTCGCCGAGCGGGTGCTTGACGCGCCGGATCCAGCCCATCTGCTCGGCGTACGCGATGATGCCCGCGGGCGCCATCGGCGTGATCGTGGTGCGATCCGAATACGGCAGCTCCGTCAGGATCGCCTTCATCAGTTCCAGTTGCGCCAGCAGGTCCGTTTCGGCCAGCGCGTGACGCGGCGCCGCCAGCAACGCGAGCGCGATCAGGTTGATCGGGTTGACGTCGGCGGCGCGATTGGTGTTGACGAGGATCTTCTCGCCGAGTTGGTCCAGCACGTGGTTGAGCCATTCCGGCTTGCTGTCGGGGCTGTCGCCTTGTGCGCGCCAATCGGGATTCGCCGCATCCAGCAGCGTGGTGAGTTCGATCGGCTCGCCGAAGTTCAGCGTGACGCGTCCGTAGTGCTGGCGCAGCGCCTTGCGGCCGCCGCGCAGCAGCGCGAGCCAGGTTTCCTTTTCCTTCTTCTGGCCCGAGAGTTCGCCGATGTACGCGCGGCCTTCCATCAATTTTTCGTAGCCGATGTACACCGGCTGGAACAGCACCGGGCGGCGTGGCGCGCGCAGGAACGCGCGCACAGTCATCGACAACAATCCGAAGCGCGGCGCCAGCAAACGTCCGGTGCGTGAGCGCGTGCCCTCGACGAAATATTCGATCGGCACGCCGCGCTCGATCAATTGCGCCATGTATTCCTTGAAGACCACCGAATACAACGCGTTGCCCTTGAAACTGCGGCGCAGGAAGAACGCGCCGCCCTTGCGCAGGAACGCTCCCAGCACCGGCAGGTTGAGGTTCACGCCCGCGGCGATGTGCGGCACCACCACGCCGCTCATGTGCAGCTGGTACGACAACAGCAGGTAGTCGGCATGGCTGCGGTGGCTGGGCACGTACACCACTTCGTAACCCGGCGCGATCGCGCGCAGCGTTTCGAAGTGGTGCATCGCGATGCCGTCGTACAGCTTGTTCCAGAAGTTGGAAAGCAGGAACGACATCGAGCGCACGAACGGCGGCGAATAATCCGCGGCGATCTCGTCCATCAGCTTCTGCGCCTGCCGCCAGGCTTGCGCGTGCGGGATGTTCTCGCGCGCCGCCGTGGCGGCGATCGCGGCGCGCACGCTTTCCGCATTCAGCACCGAATCGACCACGGTGCGCCGGTGCGAAAGGTCGGGGCCGATCACCGTGGTGCGCACGCGGCGGAAGTGCACGCGCAGCACGCGCGCGAGCTTGCGTTGCAGGCGTTCGATGCGTTCGCCGCTGGATTCCTCGCGCAATTCATGCAGCGAAATCGGCGGCGAGAAACGCACGATGGTGTCGCGCCCGTTCAACAGCATCGCGAACAGCCGGCGGAAGTGGCCGACCACCGCCCAGTTCTCCGAAAACAACACGCGGAACCAGCCCGATTGCCGGTTCGGCGCGCGGCCGACGTAGATCGCGACCGGCATCAGTTGCACGTTGCGTTCGGGCGCGGCTTCCAGCACGCGCAGCAATTGCCGCAGCGTGTCCTGCGCGGCGTGGTCGCGGCCGCGGCGCTGGAACCAGCCGCCGGTGCCGCGCATCGCGAACATTGCACGGCGGCGCTTGCCGAGGCCCGGCACCCACGCCAACGGGCTGGGCAGACCGGCTTCGTGGCAGGCGCGCTCCAGGATCAGGCTGTCGGAAAAACCGTTGCGCTCGACCACGTAGATCACCGGCGTGTCCGGCGCCAGCAGCGTCACCGGTTCGGCGGGATCACGCTTGATCTTGATCCATGGCCCCAGCAGGGCGCCCCACAGCGCACGCCACCAGCCGGCGTGCACCAGGGTGTCGCGGGACAGCGTTTCGGTCATGACGCGGGCCATGGATCGGGTTTGCGGTGCGGGCCGGTGGAATGAGCGGCGATTCTCCCATATCCAAGTCAAAGGCTTGTTCCGCGCGGGTCCGGAAGAGGGCGTCCGCGCGGATGGCCCGACCTTCGGCCGCGTCCTGCCACCAAAAAGCCAGCGTCAGCGGTGCGTCGTGCCGGGGGACGCCGGCGTGGCGGATGATGCGGGAGCGGACGACGCCGGCGGCGAACCGGTGCTGGCAGCAGGGGCGGCGCTCGCCGGACTTGTCGCTGCCGCCGCGGCGGGCGCGGGATGCGCTTGCTGCCACGCGTCCAGCAGCGCGGCGTCGTACCAATGGCCGGCCTGCTTCACCATCGGCCATGCGCCGCCGAGCGACCGGCCCGCGAGTTTCATGTCCAGTTTGACGGTCGCGTGGGTGCCGTCGTTGCCGGTGGCGCTCACCTCCGCCGAGTTCAGGCTGCCGGGAAGATCGAGTCCATAGATGTTCAACAAGCCTTCGAGGGCATTCCACAGGATGCCGTAGCTGTGCATCGTCTGCGCGTAATCCTGCGCGCGCCATTGCGCCAGCGTCTGCACGTGCAGCTGGCGCGCAGTGGCGCACACCAGATCGATCGCCTTCTTGGCTTTCTTCGCGTCGCTGAAGTCGGTCGACTTGGCCCAGGCGATCAGGGCGTCCAGCCCTTGCGTCGCCATGGTTTTCTGGCTCGGCCCGAGTTGCGGCGAGGCGGCGATCAACTGCTTGCCCGCGGCCTCCAAGATGCCGCTCGCGATCGGCAGGGTCTCGTCCTTGCCGCCGCGCAGTTTCGCGAGTTCGGGTTGCAGGCGCTTGGCCAGCTTCGCTTCCGCGCCCGGCTCGGTGAGCATCTGCATGATCTCGGCGAACTGCTGCTCCTGCGTGGCAGACGCGCCAGCGGGGCGCGCGTGGGCGGCATCCCATTCGCTGCGCCATTGCGTGTAGTCGGCGGGCGGCAGTCGGTTCTTCATCAGCCCGTCGAAGTCGCCCGTGGCGGTGAGCCGCAGGCTGGTCGCGACCGCCGCTTCGGGCGTCGCGTTGCTGGGCGGCGGCGGTGCGTGATGGCAGGCGGCGAGCGCGAGGGCGCAGGCGCTCGCGATGAGCCATGCCGCGCCGCGAGGATGCATTCGGATTCGCATGCGCCGGAGTGTGGCGACAGCGCGGCGGCGGCGCAAGTCAGCCGAACGCGCGATCGATCTGCGCGACGATGGCGTCGGCGGCCGCGCGTGGATCCGGCGCGTTGCGGATCGGGCGCCCCACCACGATGTAATCCGCGCCCTGCGCGAACGCGGTGGGCACGTCGACGGTGCGCTTCTGGTCGTCGCAGGCGGGGCCGGCCGGACGAATGCCGGGGCACACGGTCAACAAATCCCGCCCGAGTGCATCGCGCAGGCGCGGCAGGTCGGCGCCCGAGCACACCACGCCGTCGATGCCCGCGATCTGCGCGAGGCGCGCGCGTTCGATCACCACGTCGGCGGGTTCGCCCGCGACACCCAGCGCGGCGAGGTCGCTGGCGTCGTTGCTGGTCAGCACCGTCACCGCGAGCAGCTGCAGCGAACCCTTCGCCGCGGCGGCCGCTTCCAGCATCGCGCGGCTGTCGCAATGGACGGTCGCGAAGGTGATCGGCCGTTGCGCCAAGCCGCGCACCGCGCCCGCGACCGTGGCTGGCACGTCGTGGAACTTGAGGTCGGCGAAAATCTTCTTGCCGCGTCGAGCGAGTTCGTCGAGCACCGGGAAATAATCGCCACCACTCAACAGTTCCAGCCCGATCTTGTAGAACGATACGCTGTCGCCGAGGCGATCCAGCCACGCGATGGCTTCCGCGCGGTCCGGCACGTCCAGCGCAAAGATCAGTCGATCGCGGGCGGGGATTTCGGTGCTTGCGGACATGCGGATTCCCGGTGGCTGGATTACGCAATTTTAGCGGGCCTTCCGGTACTGGAGTCGTGATCGCCCCGCTGGCAGACTCGCCGGGAATGAACGACAACGCCATTCAATCCGTCCGTGCTTTACGCCACACCGCGATCGCGAGCTACATCGCCGCCGCGGTGGCGCTGCTGCTGGTGATGTTCCTGCACCTGCTGCCCGCGCTGATCGCGGGCCTGCTGGTGTACGCGGTGGTCGACGCGCTGGCGCCGCTGCTGGAGCGTCGTTGGCCGGGCGGCTGGGCGCGGCAATTGGTGGTCGGCGTGCTGGCCGTCGTCGTCGCGGGCCTGCTGGCCTTGTTGATCTTCGGCGCGGTCGCGTTCTTCCGTGCGGAACTCGGCGATCCCAACACCCTGTTCGACCGGATGATGCCGACCATCGACCGCATGCGCACGCAGGTGCCGGCGTGGATCGTCGCGTACCTGCCGGTGAGCGCCGAGGACTTCCGCTTCACCGCAACCCAGCTCGCGCGCGCGCATTCCGCGCAACTGCAGGTGGCCGGCAAGGAAACCGTGCATGTGTTCGGGCGCATCCTGGTCGGTCTCGCGCTCGGCGCGCTGGTGGCGCTGACGCATGCGCGTCCGACCGGCAAGGAGGGCCCGTTGCGGCGTGACCTGACCGCGCGCTGCGCGCGCTTCACGCAAGCCTTCCATGACATCGTGTTCGCGCAAGCACGCATCTCGGCGCTCAACACCATCTTCACCGCGATCTTCCTGTTGATCGTATTGCCGCTGGCCGGCGTGCACCTGCCGCTCACCAAGACGCTGATCGCGATCACCTTCGTGGTCGGCCTGCTGCCGGTGATCGGGAATCTCATTTCCAACACGCTGATCGTGATCGTCGCGCTGTCGGTGTCGCTGTGGGTCGCGCTGGGCGCGCTGATCTTCTTGATCCTGATCCACAAGCTCGAATACTTCCTCAACGCCAACATTGTCGGCAACCGCATCCACGCGCGCGCCTGGGAAATCCTGCTGGCGATGCTGGTGATGGAAGCCGCCTTCGGCCTGCCCGGCATCGTGGCCGCGCCGATCTATTACGCGTATCTCAAGAGCGAGTTGACTGCCGCGCGCTTGGTTTGATTTCGCGGGTTAGACATCCCTGTCTTTTTTCGCCCACCTCCGGGCCCCTGTGCTGCGGTGAGCGCCGGACGAAAAGGCCCGAAGGGCGGGCGCAATGGATTGCGCGGCGGCAAGCCCGGCCGGCCCGCACGGATTTTTCGTCCATGGATGGACGAAAAACGCAGCACCGGGGTGGCCTTCTCTTTGGTGACTTTCTCTTGGCCACGCAAGAGAAAGTTACGCGCGCGCGTGGGACGCGCGCGGAAAGGGACATGGATGGCGATTTTGAGTGCGCCTTTGACATCCTCTCCCGAAGAGGGAACAGTTTGCGCGAAAGTTATACTCGCCGCTGCGATCCCGATCCCGCGTCATGCTGCGATTCCTCTATACCGTCGCGATGTATCTCGCCACGCCGGTGATCGTCTGGCGGCTGGCGGCGCGCGGGATTCGTTACCGCGGTTATTTCCGGCGTTGGCGCGAGCGCTTCGGCCGCTTTCCCGGCCCGGGTCTCGATGGTTCGATCTGGGTGCACGCGGTGTCGGTGGGCGAGGTGAACGCCGCGCTGCCGTTGATCCACGCCTTGCGCCGGCGCTACGCGCCGCGGCCGATGGTGGTCACGACGGTGACGCCGACCGGTTCCGAACGCGTGCGCAAGTTGTTCGGCGACGAGGTTTTCCACGTCTACCTGCCTTACGACCTGCCGCGCGCGGTCACGCGCTTCCTCGATCGTGTCCGGCCCGCGCTGGCGGTGGTGATGGAAACGGAAATCTGGCCGAACCTGTTCCACCAGTGCGGGCGGCGCGGGATTCCGTTGGCGGTGGTGAATGCGCGTCTGTCGGAACGTTCGCTGCGCGGCTACCGCCCGATCCGCGCGCTGGTCGCAGAAGCGCTGCGCAATGTTGCGCTGGTCGCGGCGCAGTCGCACGCGGATGCGCGTCGCTATCGCGCGCTCGGTGCTGATCCTGCACGCGTCCACGTTTCCGGCAATCTCAAGTACGACATGCCGCTGCCCAAGGGCGCCCGGCAGCGCGGCGCCGAGTTGCGCGCACAGTGGGGCGAGGCGCGGCCGGTGTGGTTCGCTGCCAGTACGCACGAGGGCGAGGACCTGGCCGCGTTCGAGGCGCACCTTGCGGTGCTGTCACGGATACCCGATGCGCTGCTGCTGATCGCGGCACGCCATCCGGAACGCTTTCGCGCGGTCGAACACGCCGCGCAGAACCTCGGGTTCGCCGTCGCCACGCACAGCGCGGGCGATGCGAGTCCCGAGACCCAATGCCTGGTGATCGACGGCATGGGCGTGATGATGCGCTACTTCGCGGCCTGCGACCTGGCCTTCGTCGCAGGGTCGCTGGTGCCGATCGGCGGCCACAATGTGCTGGAACCCGCGGCGCTGTCCAAGCCGGTGGTGGTCGGCCCGTACACCTTCAACTTCGAGGAAATCACGCGCACGATGATCGATGCGGGCGCTGCGCGCCGGGTGGTTTCCACGCAGGCGCTGGGTGCAGCCGTGCAGGAACTGCTGCGCGATCCGAAGGCCTTGGCGCGGATGGGCGCGGCCGCGCACGCAGTGTGCGTGCGCGAACGCGGCGCGGTGCGCCGCACGATGGTGATGCTGGGCAGGATTTTCGCGCGCGCGCGCTACCGCAGGGAAAGCGCGCCGGTCACTGCAGCAAGGTATTGACCGCTTCGAGGTCCTTGACCGACAGCGTGCCTGCGGCGTATTTCAGGTTGAGCTGGTTGACCACGAACGCGTGGCGCGCCTGCGAGTAACCGCTCTGGGCCTGGAAATAGTTCTGTTGCGCGATCAGCAAATCCACGATGGTGCGGGTGCCGATCTGGTAGCCCGCCTGGGTGGCATCCAGCGCGGTCTTGGCGGATTCGACGGCCGCCTTCTGGGCTTCCACCGAACTGATGCCCGCCTCGATCGCATTGAAAGCGTTGCGGGTGTTGCTGACCACGGAGCGGCGATCCTGTTCCAGCACGTCGTTGGATTGGTCGCGCTGCGCGATC
Organism: Rhodanobacteraceae bacterium; assembly: GCA_030167125.1. Lineage (NCBI taxonomy): Bacteria > Pseudomonadati > Pseudomonadota > Gammaproteobacteria > Lysobacterales > Rhodanobacteraceae > Rhodanobacteraceae bacterium. The sequence goes on along the minus strand of CP126531.1, from coordinate 2,721,588 downwards.
GCCTGTCTTTCCCGCGCGATGATGCCGCCGCCCTGGAACAGCGGCACGTTCAGCACCAGACCCACCGTGGTACCCGAGTTGTGGCTGTCGGTGAGGCTGCTTGGCAAGCCGCTGGTGTTCCGGAGATTGTTGGCGACCCCGCCCCATGACGCATCACGCGAATAGCTGACCGAGGCACCCAGCGTCGGCAGGTGCGCGGCATGCGCGGCCGTGACGCTGTGCTGGGCGGATTCGGCAAGGTCGCGTTGCGCCTGCAGCGATGGGTTGCTGGCGAGCGCCGTCTTGACCCATTCGTCCATGTTGTCGGGTTGCGGCGGATTCAGCGGCAGGTTCTCCGTCAGCGTTTCGAGCGTGCCGGGTGCTTGTCCCGTGATCTGGGCGAGTGCTTGGCGATCGTTGAAAACTTGATTCTTCGCTGTGATCACCTGCGCGACCGCAGTATCGCGCTGAGCTTTTGCATCCACGACGTCGGTAATCGCCGCAAAGCCGACTTGGTATTTGGCCTGGGCCTGGTCGAGTTGTTTCTGGAAAGCCTTCTGGTTCGCCTCGGCATATTTCAATTGCTCCTCATCGGTGAGCACAGTGAAATAAGCCTGCGCCACGCGCAGGATCAGGTCCTGCTGCGCGGCAACGTACTGCGATTCGGTCGAGCGGGCGTTGGCCTTGCTGGCGCGCCAATCTTCGAATTGGCCAAGGTCGAACAGTGTTTGGTTGAGTCCCACCGATTGACTGCGCGAGCGGCCGCCGGTGCCAACCTGATTGACGATTTGTGTCGTGCCGTTCGGATTGTCGACCACCGCCGGACCTTGGGTGCCGTGATTATCATTCAGCGAAACGCTGCCGTTGATCTGCGGCAACAGCGGCGCCAGCGAGATCGCCGCGCCGGCTTGGCCGATGCGCTGCTGCGCTTCGGCCTGCTTCAGCACCGGATCGGATTGCAGCGCCTGCCGGTAGGCGTCCATCAGGTTTTCGGCATGCGCCGAGGCCGCGTGGGCGCAGCCGAGCGCGGCCGTGATGGCGAGCGCGCAGGCGCGGATCGCGATGGAAGGGCGGGGCGCGTTGCGTTGAGTCATGCCGGAAAATCCTTGCCAGGGGCGTCGCCCCGTTTCATAAACTGAAGGTACGGACCGGTGCGGCGCCCGCGAGGTAAGGCGCATCGGTTTCGAACAGGCGCTCCTCTATCCAGCCGCCGTCGGGCGCGCGTTGCAGCAGCACCGCCTGCATCGCGGGCTGGACGCCACGTATGACAAACAACCTGCCCGCAGGTTTCAGCCACGGACCGAAAACGGCGGGCAGCGAAGCGACCGCGCCGGTGACGGCGATCGCGTCGAATTTTTCCAGCGGCGCGTAACCGGACAATGCGTCCGCGTGCACGCAATCGACGTTGGCGATCCCTTGCGCGTGCAACCGGGCGCGCGCCGCGTCGACGAAGTCGGCACGATGGTCGACGCTGGTGACGCGTGCACAAAGGCGCGCGAGGCAGGCCGCGAAATAACCGGTGCCGGTGCCGATTTCCAGGATGTGTTCCCCGGCCGCCGGCAGCAGCGCCTGCAGGATGCGGCCTTCCACCACCGGCTTCAGCATCACTTCGTCATGGCCGATCGGCAACGCCACGTCGGCGTAGGCCAGCGCTGCGTAGGCTTCCGGAACGAAAGCTTCGCGCGGCACGCTGCCCAGCACGCCGAGCACGCGGGCATCCAGCACTTCCCACGGGCGGACCTGGTTTTCGACCATGTTGCGACGCGCGACCGCGAGTTCGGGATTCATGTTCATGCCGGGATTCCGTCGGGTACCAAAAACCGAAAAGCTTAGGTGCGCGTGCCGTCGCGGGCAACGGCGCACAGACTGCGGGTTGCGGATGCGCCGACGAAGTGCCGGAAGTCACCGCGCTCACATGACGGCGGTCATCCGCCACGCGCGAACAGGAAAGGCACGATCCATGCCAGCAACACGTGCGCAAAAATCTTTTGCCGATCAACCCGCTGCGCGCTCCCGGCGCGGGGTCGCCGTGTCCGCGGACAATCGGCCGGACACCGCGGACGGCGCCGCAAACCGGCGCGCTGCAGGAAATGTGTACTCGCGCGTATAATAACGCCATCTGGCAAGTCACTGGTTGAGGCTAAGGTGGTATGAACGCCGCGTCCGAACGTTGTTGTGGTCCCGGACGACCGAAAGATCTGGAGAAGCGCGCCGCGATCCTGGAAGCGGCCAAGCGCCTGTTCCCGCAGCACGGCTTCGAAGGCACCAGCATGGATGCGGTCGCGGCCGAGGCCGGTGTCTCCAAGCTCACCGTGTACAGCCACTTCGGCGGTAAGGAAGCGCTGTTCGTCGAAACGGTGCGCTGCAAGTGCGACGGTTTGCTGCCGCGCACCCTGTTCGACGTGGACGTCCATGCGCCCGTGCGCGGACAGTTGCTGGGTGTCGCGCGCGCATTCTTCGCGATGATGATGAGCGACAGCGCGCTGGGCCTGCACCGCACGCTGGTCGCGAGTTCGCAGCAGTCGCCCAAGCTGGCCAAGATGTTCTGGGAAGCCGGCCCCATGCAGGTGCAGGCCGCGCTGGCCGAGATGCTGCAGAAGGAAGTCGATGCACACCAGCTCGACATCGCCGACACCCATCGCGCCGCCAGCCAGTTCTTCGCCCTGCTGAAGGGCGAGCACCACGCGCGCGTGTGCTTCGGGTGCGGCCAGCCGGACGCCGAGGAAACCGAGACGCATCTCGAAGCGACGGTGGACATGTTCCTGCGGGCGTACGGATCGCGCTGATCCGCGTCCATTCGCCTTCACGCTTCAAACGTGTTCCAATAACCGCTTGAAGCGGGGGTGCCGCAGGCGAAGGATCGCATCGGCTGAGACAGTCCCTTGGAACCTGATCCGGTTCGCACCGGTGTAGGGAGCTTCGCCGCACGAGCCATCGTGCGTCCGGCGCCGCCGCTTCGTCGTTCATGCCCGAAGGACGCGCCGATGAATGCCCAACCCTCCGAATTGCTGCGCCAGGCGCAGACACTTTCCGAAACCGTGACCTCGCCGATCCGCGGCTCGCGCAAGATCCACGTGCACGGCCGCCGCGACGACGTGCGCGTGCCGATGCGCGAAATCGCGCTGACCGACACGCCGGCGATGTTCGGCAGCGAGGCGAACGCGCCATTCGTGGTGTACGACACTTCGGGGCCGTACACCGACGCCGCGTTCACGGCCGATCTCGTGGCGGGCCTGCCGAAACTTCGCGCGCGCTGGATCGAGGAACGCGGCGACACCGAAGTGCTGCCGAATCGCACCTCCGAATTCGGCCGCCGCCACGCTGAAGCCGCGCAGCTCGCCGACGTGCGCTTTCCGAACCTGCCGAAACCGCGGCGCGCCATCGAAAAAGATCGCCAGCCACAGGCTGGCGGCGAACGTCCCTCGCCCGCGCAGCGGGAGAGGGGAGGGCCATCGGCGGATGCCGATGGCGGGGTGAGGGCCAGCCGGCGCTTCACTGGCAACGTCACCCAGATGCATTACGCGCGGCGCGGCATCGTGACGCCGGAGATGGAGTTCATCGCGATTCGGGAGAATCAGAAATCGGAAGCGCTGCGCGGCAGCGCGCTGGCGCAGCAGCATCCGGGCCAGTCGTTCGGCGCGTCGATCCCAAAGGAAATCACGCCGGAATTCGTGCGCGACGAAGTGGCGCGCGGGCGCGCGATCATACCGTGCAACATCAATCATCCCGAAACCGAGCCGATGATCATCGGCCGCAACTTCCTCACCAAGATCAACGCCAATATCGGCACGTCGGCGGTCACGTCGTCGATCGCGGAAGAAGTCGAAAAGATGGTGTGGGCGATCCGCTGGGGCGGCGACACCGTGATGGATCTTTCCACCGGCAAGTACATCCACGAAACCCGCGAGTGGATCATGCGCAACGCGCCGGTGCCGATCGGCACCGTGCCGATCTACCAGGCTCTGGAGAAAGTCGGCGGCGCGGCCGAGGAACTCACCTGGGAGCTGTTCCGCGACACCCTGATCGAGCAGGCGGAACAAGGCGTCGATTACTTCACGATCCACGCCGGCGTGCTGCTGCGCTTCGTGCCGCTGACCGCCAAGCGCGTCACCGGCATCGTCTCGCGCGGCGGCTCGATCATGGCCAAGTGGTGCCTCGCGCACCACAAGGAATCGTTCCTCTATACGCATTTCGAGGAAATGTGCGAAATCATGCAGGCGTACGACGTTGCCTTCTCGCTGGGCGACGGGCTGCGCCCCGGTTGCATCGCCGACGCCAACGACGAAGCGCAGTTCGCGGAACTCGACACGCTGGGTGAACTTACAGAAGTGGCCTGGAAACACGACGTGCAGGTGATGATCGAAGGCCCCGGCCACGTGCCGATGCATTTGATCAAGGAGAACATGGAGCGGCAGTTGGAAAAATGCCACGAGGCGCCGTTCTACACGCTCGGGCCGCTCACCACCGACATCGCGCCCGGCTACGACCACATCACATCCGCGATCGGCGCCGCGATGATCGGTTGGTACGGCACCGCGATGCTTTGCTACGTGACGCCCAAGGAACACCTGGGATTGCCCGACAAGAACGACGTGCGCGAAGGCATCGTCGCCTACAAGATCGCCGCGCACGCGGCGGACCTCGGCAAGGGGCATCCCGGCGCGCAGGCGCGCGACAACGCGCTGTCGAAGGCGCGCTTCGAATTCCGCTGGGAAGACCAGTTCAACCTCGGACTCGATCCCGACAAGGCCAAGGAATTCCATGACGAGACGCTGCCCAAGGACGCCGCCAAGACCGCGCACTTCTGTTCGATGTGCGGCCCGAAGTTCTGCTCGATGAAGATCACGCAGGACGTGCGCGACTATGCGCGCGAACACGGCGTCGACGAGACCGCGGCCTTGAACGAAGGCATGGCCGAGAAGGCCGCCGAATTCCGCGAGACCGGAGGCGACGTGTACCGGCAGGCATGATTGGTTGCATCGATGAATACGATCGAAACAATGTGTTGGTGTCCTTCACGAACACGGGGTTAGACTCGCCGGACACCCGAGTCCGATCACGAAGGAGTCCTCAGCATGGCCACCAGGAACCAACCGTTTCTCACGGACATCAAGACCATCCGCGAGCGCGCGCGCGAGCACATCAAGCGCGGCGCGATCACCGACAGCTACACGCTGGATCGCGACACGGTGCTGAAGCTCTTGAACGAGGCGCTGGCGACCGAACTGGTGTGCGTGCTGCGCTACAAGGCGCATTACTACCTGGCGTCCGGCATCAACGCCAAGAGCGTGGCGGCTGAATTCCTGGAACACGCGAATGAGGAACAGGCGCACGCCGACCAGATTGCCGAGCGCATCACGCAACTGGACGGCAAGCCGAATTTCGCGCCCGACGGGCTTACCAGCCGCAGCCACGCCGAGTTCGTGGTGCCGGAAGATCTTCCTTCGATGATCGAGGAAAACCTGATCGCCGAGCGCATCGCGATCGACAGCTACCGCGAGATCATCAATTACGTCGGCGATCGCGACACCACCACCAAGCGCCTGCTGGAAGGCGTGCTGGCGCAGGAAGAGGAACACGCCGAGGACATGAAGACCTTGATGGAGGACTTCGGCAAGAAGGGCGAGCCGGCTGATCCGCAACGCAGCAGGAACGGCAAGCGTCGAAAATAAACAAGTTTCCCGATGCATGTCGATCGCCGGCCGCGAGGCCGGCGATTTCGTTTCGGCTATTCTGCGCCCGATGAACGATCCGGTCACGAACGCGCCGCGCGCGGCGCGCGTCCTCGAATGGCGCTGGCTGGCGCTGTGGTTCGTGTTGTTGCTGCCGCTAGCGGTGCTGTTTCCGCCGATCCCGATCGACGAGACGCGCTACCTCACCGCCGCGTGGGAGATGTTCAATTCCGGACAGTGGCTGGTGCCGACCGTCAACGGCGCGTGGTATTCCGACAAGTCGCCGCTGCTGTTCTGGCTGATCGCGGGCGGCTGGGAAATCGTTGGCGTGCACACGTGGGTGGCGCGTGTCGAGGCGCTGATCGTCGCGCTGGGCATGCTGCTGACCTTGCGCCGGCTCGCGACGCGGCTCGGCATGCTGCCGCGCGACGCCGACAACGCGATGTGGCTGCTGGCCGGCTGCCTCGGCTTCACCGTGTTCAGCACGGCGATCATGTTCGACCTGTTGCTGGCGTGGTGCGTGCTGGGCGCGTTGCACGCGCTGCTCGACCTCGACGCGGGCAAATGGACGCGCGGCATCGCCGCGCTGGGCATCATGATCGGACTCGGCATCCTTGCCAAGGGTCCGGTGGTGCTGTTGCACGTAGCCGCCGTTTCCGTCCTCGCGCCGCTGTGGAGCGGCACCGCGCGCGCGCGCAAGGCGCGCTGGTATCTCGCGCTGCTCGCGGGTCTGTTGATCGGCGTCGCCATTGCATTGTGCTGGCTGCTGCCGGCCGCGCTCTACGCGGGGCCGACGTATTGGCAGCCGCTGCTCGACAAGGTCAGCGGACGCATCGCGCACAGCTTCGCGCACAACCGTCCATGGTGGTGGTACCTGCCGCTGGTGCCGGTGCTGCTGTTGCCGTGGCTCCTCACGCTGCGTGCGCCGCGCGCGGCGTGGAAGAACCTGTGGCGCGGGCGCTTCGGGCGCTTCCTGTGGTGCTGGTGGGTGGTTCCGTTCGTCGCGTTCTGCATGATCAGCGGCAAGCAGGTCCACTACCTGTTGCCGCTGCTGCCCGCGTGGGCGTTGGCGGGTGCGTGGTTGCTGCAACAAACCGGCGCGCGCTTGCGCCCGTTGTTGTTTGCGTTGCTGGCGTTGCTTGCGACGCTCGGCATGGCGGCATTGCCGTGGCAGGCGGCGAAGACCTTTGGTTATCCGGTGCAACCCGCGATCGCGGTGTTCGCGCTGGTCGGGGTGGTCGTCGCAGCCGGCGTGTGGCGCCTGTGGGGACGCGACGCGCGAGCCTTGGCGTTGTCCGCGACCGCGCTGGTTTCGGCCGCGATGCTGGCGGGCGCGCTGGCGCTTCTGCCGGCGCTGGACGTCCGCCCCGAAGCTGCGTTCGTCAAGGACGCCTTGGCAGAACACGTCGCGATCGCGCACGTCGAATGGCATAACGGCCTGTTTGGTTACACCGGCCGCCTGCACCAGCCGCTGCCGTGGATTCCGCACGACCGGGTGCAGGCCTGGTGCCGCGCACATCCCGACGGCATTCTCCTGACCAGCGATCGCAGCGCCGAGCCAAGTGGCGCACGGCCGTTCCGCACCTGGCCGTATTTGCTTTCCGGCGACCATCGCATCGCGGCGTGGCGCGCCTCGCAGATCCTGGCCGCGGGCCGGCACTGACTTCTCTCACGTGCAATCGCGCGGCGCCGGGTTTACGCTCGGCGGGTTGATTGCGGAGTAACCCTCATGCTGCGCACACGCACGCTGTCCGCCGCCATCGCCGGCGTTTTCGTGGCCGCGGCCGCCCTGGCGGCGGCGCCACCCCGGAACAGCCATCCCGAACTGCGCGCCATCGCCGGCGCGGTGCGGGCGTCCAACCTGCACGCGACCGATGCGGCGCTGGTCGGCTTCGGCACGCGCCACACGCTTTCGACCACCACTTCGAAGACGCGCGGCATCGGCGCGGCGCGGCGCTGGGTCGCGTCGCAGTTCGAGGCGATTTCGAAAGGCTGCAGCGGCTGCCTCGAAATCGTGACGCCCTCGCAGGTGTTCACCGGCGAGCGCATGCCGCAGGCCGGCGCGGAAGTGATGGACGTCGTCGCGATCCAGCGCGGCACATCCGATCCGAACCGCGTGATCGTGATCACTGCGCATCTCGATTCGCGGCGCAGCGACGTGATGGACGCGACCGGCGACTCGCCGGGCGCCAACGACGATGCGGCCGGCGTCGCCGCGCTGATGGAAACCGCGCGCGTACTGTCGAAATACAAATTCCCGGCGACGCTGGTGTACTCGGCGGATTCCGGCGAGGAGCAGGGCCTGTACGGCGGCAAGATCATCGCGCAGTACGCGGTCGACCATGGCTGGAACGTCGAAGCCAACCTCAACAACGATATGGTCGGCAACGACCACGGTGGCAATGGCGCGGTCGACCCGCACACCATCCGCGTGTTCTCGGAAGGCACCAAGTCGAACGAGACGCTCGAGCAGGCTGCGTACCGCCGCTACCACGGCGGCGGCGTGGATTCGCCTTCGCGCAATATCGCGCGCTACATGGCGGCGCTCGCCGACCAGTACCTCGATGATTTCCACGTGCGCATGGTCTACCGCACCGATCGCTGGGGACGTTCCGGCGACCAGGTGCCGTTCCTCGAGCAGGGTTTTCCGGCGGTGCGCTTGTCCGAATCGAACGAGGATTACGACCGCCAGCACCAGAAAGTGCGCGTAGAGAACGGCGTGCACTACGGCGACGTGATTTCCGGCGTGGATTTCGAGTACCTCGCCAACGTCACGCGCCTCGACGCGATCACGATGGCCTCGCTGGCAATGGCGCCATCGCCGCCGTCGGATCTCACGGTGAAAGGCGCCGTCGCCTACGACACCACGCTGTCGTGGAAGCCGTCGCCCGGCGCGGCGAGTTACAACGCGTGGTGGCGCGAAACCACCGCGCCGCAGTGGCAACACGTACAGGCTGCCGGCAGCGCCGATTCCGCGGTGCTGAAGAACATCATCCTCGACGATTGGTTCTTCGGCGTGTCCGCAGTGAGCCAGGACGGCTGGGAAAGCCCGGTCGAATTCCCAGGCTACGCCGGCAGCTTCGCGCGTTCGCCGAAACTGGGGCCGGACGGCAAGCCGGTGGACGCGTTGTACCCCAGCCTGTTCGGCAAGTACGGCGGCGATGCGATCGGTGAACCGTCGTGGCGCAGGAAATCCGGCGGGTGACGCAAGCCGAATTCAGCGACGCGGTTTGGCGCGGTGAGTCGGCGCTGCCGTCCAAGGATCGTCGGGCCACGGGTGCTTCGGATAGCGCCCCTTCAATTCCTTCTTCACTTCGGGATAGGTGCGGTCCCAGAAACCGCGCAGATCCTGCGTCACCTGGATGGGCCTGCCCGCGGGCGAGAGCAGGTGCAGCATCACGGGCACGCGTTCGTGCGCGATGCGCGGCGTTTCGGCCAGCCCGAACAATTCCTGCAGCTTGACGGCAAGTACCGGTGACGCCGCTCTGCTCCCCTCTCCCTCCGGGAGAGGGTGACGCGCAGCGCCGGGTGAGGGTTCGAGTGCGCGTGATCTTGCATTGCGCGGAATCGTACCCTCACCCGCGGCCCCTCTCCCGGAGGGAGAGGAGAGAAAATCGTTCGCCTGCGCGGCGGTGTAATCGAGCTTCAAGGTTCGTCCGCTCGGCACAGTGATCGCGTCGGGCGCGGCTTCGTCCAGCAGCTTGCGCTGCGGCCAGTCGAGCAAACCCGCAAGCGCGTTCGACACGTCCTCGGCCAACAACGCATCCAGCTTGCGCTTGCCGATCAACGCGGGCGCGAGCCAGCTTTCCAGTGAATCCAGTAGCGCCGCATCGGAAACGTCCGGCAAGCCGGCATCGGGCAGCGCGCGGCGCAGCCATTGGACGCGCGTGCGCAGGCGTGTGGCTGCGTCGCTCCACGGCAGCGCGGCGATGCCGCGCGCACGAATCATCGCAAGCAATGCGGGCAGGGCATCTTCCGCGCTGACGGCGGCGGCGCGGCGTTCCAGCACGATCGCGTCGAAGCGCCTTTCCTCGAAGGCTTCGACCACGCCGCTCGCATTCATCCGCACCACGCGTTCGCGCGTGAACCCTTGCGGGTAATCGCGTTCCAGCAGCGCGGGATCGAATGGCGCCGCAGCGAGGATCAAGCTGTCGCGCGCGTCGAAACGCGCCTCGATGACGACCAGCCATGGTTCACCGGACAACTCCGAAGCTTCGTGCAAGCGCGCGCCGCGGCCGTTGGCGAGCTGATAGCGGCGCGGATCGTTCGCATCCTGTTTCGCAACCCGGTCCGGAAACGCGTGCAGCAACAGGTTGCCGACGCTGAAGACATCTGGCGTGCCGCTGGCGCCGTGGCGGATGCCGAGCCGTTTGCGCCAGCCGCGTGCGGCCTGCTCGATGGCCGACAACGCGCCGCTGTCGGCATTGCGCAGCGTTCGCGCACCACCATCGCGAAAGCGATGCAGTGCGTCGACCCGCGCGCGCAAATCGTCGTTGAATTCACCGCGCAGCGGCGAGCGCGCTCCCAGCAGCGCCAGCAGGTCGGCGACCAGCGGGTGCAACGGTTCCGGGGCGCGCAGTGCCGCGGCGGCCATGCGCGGCGTCGATCCCAGTTGCAGCATGTCGCGGCCGAGTGAGGTGATGCGCAGCTCGGCATCGATCGCGCCGAGCCGTTGCAGCAGATCGCGCGCGGCGGCCAGCGCGCCCGCGGGTGGTGCGTCCAGCCAGCGCAGGGATGCCGGCGCATCCGCACCGACGCCCCACGCCGCGAGTTCCAGCGCAAGCCCGGACAACTCCGCTTGCGCGATCTCCGGCGTGCGTGACGCGTCGAGGCGCCTGCTTTCCGGCCACATTCGCCAAGCGACGCCCGGCGCGACGCGTCCCGCGCGTCCGGCGCGCTGGTCGGCCGAGGCCTGCGCAATGTTGACCGTCGCGAGCCGCGTGAAACCCGAGTTCGGATCGAAGCGCGGTTCGCGCGCCAGCCCCGTGTCGATCACCGCGCGCACGCCCGGCACCGTGATCGAGGATTCGGCGACGTTGGTGGCGAGGATCACGCGGCGCGTGCCTGCTTCGCCGGGCGCCAGCGCGGCCTGCTGGTCGATGAGCGAAAGCTCGCCATGCAGCGGAATGATTTCGAGATTTTCTCCCTCCCCCGCTTGCGGGGGAGGGCTGGGGAGGGGGAAGCCTTTGCGAGAGTTCCCCCCATCCGCCCTTACTCGCGCCATCCATGGCGCTCGCCCTTCGGGTTGGCGGGAGCCGTTCACGGCCGATCCCATCGGCCGTAGTCGGGCGCCTTCCCCCGTAAACGGGGGAAGGGATGAAGCGAGCATCCTTTGCGCCTGCGCGATTTCGCGCCGCCCCGGCAGGAACACCAGCACGTCGCCATCGGTTTCCGCGAGCGCCGCTTGAACGATGCGCCGCAGTCGCGCGAGTTCGTTCTCGCCACGGCGTGCAGGCGGATATTCGATGCGAACGGGAAACGCACGGCCTTCGCTGCGCAACACCGGCGCGGACAACCACTCGGCGACGCGCGTGCCATCCAGCGTTGCCGACATCACCAGGATGCGCAGGTCGGGGCGAAGCGACACCTGCGCATCGAGCGCCAGCACCGCGCCGAGGTCACCCGCCAGGTGGCGCTCGTGGAATTCGTCGAACACGATCGCGCCGACGTCCGGCAGTTCCGGATCGTCCTGCAACATGCGCGTCAATATTCCTTCGGTGACGACTTCGACGCGCGTAGCATTCGACACGCGCGATTCGAAGCGGACGCGATAGCCGATCGTCTGGCCCGCCGCTTCGCCGCGCTGCGCGGCCATGAATTCCGCCGCGGCGCGCGCCGCGATCCGGCGCGGTTCCAGCATCACGATCTTGCGGCCCTGGAGCCACGGCTCGTCGAGAAGCGCGGGAGGCACCTGCGTGGTCTTGCCCGCGCCCGGCGGCGCTTCCAGCACCAGGCGCGTGTGCGCGGCCAGCGAAGCCCGGACATGCGCAAGCAGTGGCGCAATCGGAAAACTTGGAACAGTCATCGGCAAATTTTAGAACCCGCGCTGTGCCTGGGCCGGTCCGGTGCGTCGCTCGCACCGCTTGCAGACAAGAACTGCCGGAAGTGCCGTCAACTTTGCTGTTGTTGACATGCTTGAACAAAAAACAATGTGACGTGGGTTTGATTTGGCACGTCCCGTGCATTGTGTACACGCCAGGGGACGCCCTCACAAAACATTCATGCCGATCCGGCGCACGCAAGTCGTCCGGAAGCGCCGCTGCACGCCCGTTTGACTACCGAGGAAATCAGAAATGAACAAGATTTACAGCCTGGTGTGGAACCGTTCGCGCAAACAGATCGAAGTCGCCTCGGAGCTGGCGCGCAGCCATGGCGGCGGCGCCACGGCGGGAAGCGCGACGGGCACGGCGGTCGTGCGAAATGCGCTCGTGGCAGAGATTTCCACCGCGCTTGCACGCGGCGCGCCCCATCTTCCGAAAGCGCTCGTTGCTGTTGCGCTTTTGTCTGGTTCGTTGGCATGGGCACCGCACGCATTGGCGGCCAACTCGAGTTGCCTCAATACCACTTACGCGGCTGCCCCGACGGGAACCAATACGGTGAGCTGCGGATACAACACGACCGTCAAGGGCAACAATGACGTTGCGATCGGCACCAATGCCTACGCAGCGGGCATCGCTGCCATTGCCGAGGGCGGCGGCGCCAAGGCGTATGGAAACCAGTCCACTGCATTGGGCGGTGGCGCGCAGGCGGGCGCCACGGGCGGCGTCACCAATCAATCCATCGCCCTGGGCGCCTACACGGGAGCGACCGGCGACCAGTCCACCGCGCTTGGCAACAACGCGCAGGCCAGCGGCAACTCCGCCATTGCGATCGGCGGTGACGACGTGGACAAGGTGGCGACGAAGACCTACACCGCAATCGTCAACGGCACTTCCTCGACCGCGACCGGTGCACAGCTGTTCACCGCGCTCACCGGCAGTACCGCGATCGCCGCGGGTACCTATGTCACACCCGAGGCCGGCGATGCGTCCATCGCATTGGGCGCGCAGGCCACGGCGGGCGGAACCTTCAACGGCTCCAAGCCGTCGGGCACCTTCACGCCGAACGGCGTGTTCGACATCGCCATCGGCACGCAGGCGAAAGCCATCGGCTTTTCCTCGATCGCGCTGGGTACCGGCGCCTCCGCCAGCGCGGACACTTCGTTCGCGATCGGCCCGAACGCGCAGGCTTCGGCGGTGGAAGCGATGGCCTTCGGTGTTTCGGCGAAAGCGTCCGGCGCCAATGCAATCGCCATTGGCACCGGCGGCACGACGACCGCCACTTACACGCAAGCGACCGGAACCGGCGCCACGGCCCTCGGCGGCAATGCGACGGCAGGCGCCAAAGCTTCGGGGAACAATTCGATCGCGATCGGCGGCCAAAGCGTCGGCAGCGGGACCTCGGCCGTCGCGATCGGCGTTGGCGCGACCGCTGGCAACGGCAACGATGTTGCGCTGGGCGCGGGCAGCGTGACCGCTGCGCCGCATACCACGAACCTCACGGTTATCACGGGCAGCGCCGCACCACAAGGCACGCCGGTTGCGGCCAATGGTGTGCTGTCGGTAGGCGCGAGCGGCAAGGAACGCCAGGTCCAGAACGTCGCGGCCGGCACCATCAGTGCGACCAGCACCGATGCGGTGAACGGTTCACAACTCTATGCAGTAGGCACGCAGGTCAACACGAACACGGCCAACATCGCCGCCAACACCGCGCAAATCGCCAGCAACACGAGCAACATCGCAACACTGCAAGCTGACCAGACGCATTTCTTCAGCGTCAACGACGCCACCACGACGGACGGCAACTACAACAATGATGGCGCCACCGGCACCGACGCCTTGGCGGCTGGCGTGGGTGCGAGCGCGGCCGGCAACGCCGCGACGGCAGTCGGCAAGGGCGCCGCCGCGTCGGGCAATTATTCCGCGGCGATCGGCTATGGGGCGAGCGCCGGGTTCGCGGGCGCTGCTCTGGGTGATAATGCGCACGCCAATGGCGACTTCTCGGTTGCGGTCGGCCGTGCGGCTGCATCGGGATACAAATCGGTTGCGATGGGCTACAACGCGGCGGCCAACGTGAATACCGGCGTCGCGCTGGGCAACGGCGCCGCGGCCAACAGCGACAACGACGTGGCTCTGGGTGCAGGCAGCAGCACGTCGACACCTTCGACGGGACCGTACACGATCAACGGTGGAACCATCGCCGCGACCAGCGATACGAATGGCGTGGTGAGCGTGGGTTCGGCGGGCAAGGAACGCCAGATCCAGAACGTCGCGGCCGGCACCGTGACCGCGACCAGCACCGACGCGGTGAACGGTTCGCAGTTGTATGCGGTGGGCACGCAGGTCAACACCAACACCGCGAACATTGCGACGCTGCAGGCGAACCAGACGCACTTCGTCAGCGTCAATGGCGCGAGCACCGACGCCAATTACAACAACAACGGAGCCACCGGCAGCCATGCGCTGGCTGCAGGTGTCGCGGCGTCCGCCAGCGGCAAGCAGAGCACGGCGGTGGGCAACAATGCCCTCGGCGTTGGCAACTACAGCGTCGCGGTGGGTGAAGGTTCGTTTGCGTTGGGGCAATGGTCCGCCGCGGTGGGGCCTGGCGCCTACGCGGGTGCCTACGACACCGCGATGGGCCCGGGCGCGAATGCACACGGAAGCAACAGCACGGCGCTGGGCTTCGATGCACAAGTCAACGGCAACTCCGGCGTTGCGGCGGGCGACCACGCTTACATTTATGGCGAGCAGGCGACCGCCATCGGCATGTTCGCGCACGCGGGCAGCGCCACCAATCCCACTTACGGCAACAATGCGGTTGCCATCGGCACCAACGCGTATGCGGGCAGTGCGGGCGGCGCAGATATCGCGTTGGGCAACGCCACGCAGGCGACGGGTGGCAGCAGCATCGCGTTCGGCAACGGCGCACAGGCACACGGCATCGATTCGATCAGCGTGGGTGCGGGCAGCGTCGTCAGCGGCAACAACTCCGGTGCCTTCGGTGATCCGAACACCGTCACCGGCAACGACAGCTACGCGTTCGGCAACGACGATACCGTCGCCAACAACAACACTTTCGTGCTGGGCAACGCTGTCACCACCACGCAGGACAACAGCGTGGTGCTGGGCAATGCTTCGTCCGATCGCGCGGCGACGACGGTCACCGGCGGCACGATCAACGGCACGGCTTACACGTACGCGGGCCAGGGTTCGGCGGCGAACGGCGTGGTGAGCGTGGGCGCCGCGGGCAGCGAGCGCCAGATCATCAACGTCGCGGCCGGCCAAGTCAGCGTCACCAGCACCGACGCGGTGAATGGTTCGCAGCTGTTCGCAACCGACACCGCGGTGACGGCACTCGGCACCACCGTGGTCAATCTCGGCAACAGCACGGCCACTGCCCTGGGCGGTACCAGCAGCTACAACCCAGCAACCGGCACGGTGACTGCGGGCCTGAACGTCGGCGGCAACAATTACACCGACGTCAACAGCGCGTTGAACGCCATCAACACGACCGCCAGCGCGGGTTGGAATCTGTCCGCGAACGGCGGCACCGCCGTGAACATTGCGCCGGGCGGCACGGTGAACGTGGCGCAAGGCAGCAACATCGTGGTGACGCAAAGCGGCACCGATCTCACGATCGCCACCTCGGCCACGCCGAACTTCACCAGCGTGACCACGGGCAACACCACCATGGACACCAATGGCCTGACGATCGCCGGTGGCGCGAACGGCACGGTGAGCTTGACCAAAACCGGCCTCGACAACGGCGGCAACAGGATCACCAACGTCGCGGACGGCACCAACCCGACCGATGCCGTGAACCTGGGTCAGATGGACACGGCGGTCGCGGGCGCGAAGACGCATTACTACAGCGTCAACGACGGCGGCACGCAGGGCGGCAACTACAACGATGATGGCGCGACGGGTGTCGATTCGCTCGCGGCGGGCGTTGGCGCGAGGGCGTCGGGCAGCAACGCCACGGCGGTAGGCAGCGGCGCTGCGGCAACCTACGCTGGCGCGGTCGCGTTGGGCAGCGGCGCGGAAGGCTACGCCACCAATGCTACGGCGCTGGGTTCGGGTTCTTTCGTGGTCGCCAGCAACGGCACCGCGGTGGGCGCGGGTGCACAAGCGCGCGGCCAGAACAGCACTGCGCTGGGTTATTCGTCGTACGCGTCGGGTACCGGCAGCACCGCGATTGGCGGTGCGCTGGTGCGCGGCGATTCCAGCGTCGGCGTGGGCAACGCCTACGGCGGAGGAACGGCCGCGGTCGCGATCGGCAAGGGCGCAGCCACCGGCAACAACACGCGGCCGACCTATGGCAACTACGCCGTGGCCATCGGCAACGGTGCCTACGCGGGCAGCCCGGTGGGTTCGGACATCGCGATGGGCAGCCTCGCGCTGGCGATCGGCGGTTACAGCACCGCGATCGGCGCGCGCGCGGTCGCGGCCGGCTCGCAGGCGGCAGCGTTCGGCTTCGGTGCACTGGCGCTCGGCAACGACAGTCTTGCGCTGGGCGAGGGCGCCATCGCCGCGAATACGAATGACGTCGCGCTGGGCGCGGGCTCGGTCACGGATTCGCCGCACCCGACCGGCAGCGCGGTGATCGGCGGCACGACCTACACCTTCGCCGGCGGCAATCCTGCCAGCGTCGTCAGCGTCGGCAGCAGCGGCAATGAGCGGCAGATCACCAACGTCGCGGCGGGCCAGTTGAATGCCAACAGCACCGACGCGGTGAACGGCTCGCAGTTGTACGCCACCAACCAGGCCATCGACGCGGTCAGCAACGTCGCGAACGAGGGCTGGAACGTGACGACGGCGGCGACCGGCACCGGCGTCGCCAACGGCACCAGCGTCGCCAACGTCGGCCCCGGCCAGACCATGACGCTGACCGCGGGCGACAACATCGTCGCGACGCAGAACGGCACGAACGTGGCGATCGGCTTGAATCCGGTGTTGACGGGCCTGACCAGCGTGACCACCGGCAACACCACGATGGACACCAATGGCCTGACGATTACCGGCGGCGCGAACGGCACGGTGAGCTTGACCAACGCCGGCCTCGACAACGGCGGCAACCAGATCCACGGCGTGGCCGACGGCACCGCCGCGACCGACGCGGTGAACGTGAGCCAGCTCGACACCGCCGTCGCCGGTGTGAAGACGCATTACTTCAGCGTCAACGATGGCGGCACGCAACGCGCCAACTACAACGACGATGGTGCGACCGGACTCGACTCCATGGCGGCGGGCGTGGCGGCGTCGGCACGCGGCGATTACGCGGCGGCCGTGGGTTCCTACGCGATCGCGGCAGGCGCCTACAGCGTGGCCCTGGGCAATCATGCGGCCGTGGACACGCTCGCCGGCAATGTCGCCAACAGCATGGCGCTCGGCAACAATGCATGGGTCGGCAGCATCGGCGGCGATGACAGCAACAGCATCGCCATCGGCAACTCCGCCTATGTGGGCGGCAACCGCTACAGCAACAGCAAGTACGCCGCGAAGGGCAGCATCGCGATCGGCGATCACGCCTATGTCGGCAATCCGAAGGCAGATACCAACTACGCGATGGCGTTGGGTGGCTACGCGCGTGCCACGGCGAGCTACGCCACCGCCATCGGCGCACAGGCCAGTGCGGCAGGCTACGGATCGGCGGCGCTGGGCCATGCCGCGTCGGCATCGGGTGACGGTGCCGTCGCGCTCGGCACCACGACCGTCGCCAGCGGAACCTACGCCACGGCAGTCGGTCCGTTCGCGGCCGCGCAGGGCTATTCGTCCGCCGCATTCGGTGACAGCGCGAACGCACTCGGCGATCGCAGCCTTGCGCTGGGCGCCAACGCCGTCGCCAACAATGCCGATGACGTGGCGCTGGGCGATGGCTCCGTCACGACAGCCGCGAACCCGACCGCGAGCGGTGTCATCAATGGCGTGACCTATACCTACGCGGGTGGCAATCCGATCAGCGTCGTCAGCGTCGGCAGCCCCGGCAACGAGCGCCAGATCACCAACGTGGCGGCCGGCCGCATCAGCGCGACCAGCACCGACGCGGTGAACGGCTCGCAGTTGTACGCGACCAACCAGGCGATCGGCGGCATCCAGCAGCAGATCAACACCATCAACCAGGGTGGCAGTGGCGAGTTCCAGACCAGTGCCGGCACCACGGGTTCGCCGTCGGCGACGGGCACGAACTCGGCGGCCGGCGGCGCCAATGCCACGGCATCCGGCAACGACAGTCTTGCGGTCGGCAACAACAGCACGGCCAGCGGCAACCAGAGTACCGCGGTGGGTACCTCCGCCACCGCCAACGGCACGGGCAGCACCGCGATAGGCGACGGCGCGCAGGCCACCGGCAACAACAGCGTCGCGCTGGGCGCGGGTTCGGTCGCCACGGGCGACAACACGGTGTCGGTGGGTTCGACGGGCAACACGCGCAGGATCACCAACGTCGCCGCGGGCACCGCGCCGACCGACGCGGTCAACGTCAGCCAGTTGCAGCAGGCGCAAAAGGGCGGCGTGCAGTACGACACCAACAGCGACGGCAGCACCGACTACAACAGCGTCACGTTGAATCCGGGCGGCAGCGGTACGACCGTGATCCACAACGTCGGCGCCGGCACCGCCAACACCGATGCGGTGAACGTCGGCCAGATGAACACGGCCATCGCGGGCGCGGTCACCTCGGCCAACAACTACACCGATCAGCGCTACAACGAGCTGAAGGGCAGCATGGCCCAGATCGGCAACCGCGCCAACGCGGGTATCGCTTCGGCGATCGCGGCGGCGAGCCTGCCGCAACCGTACGCGCCGAACCAGAGTTCGCTCGGCGTGGGCCTGGGTTCGTTCCACGGCGAAGCGGGCATCGCGGTCGGCATGTCGAAGATCTCGGAAAGCGGCCGCTTCATCCTCAAGGCCAACGTCAGCTCCGACACGCGCGGCGACGTCGGCGCGGGCGTCGGCGCCGGCATCGTGTGGTGATCGCGGCCACGCCGGGCATCCGCTGCGTGCGGGTGCCCGGCGTTTCTCAAAAAACAACAGGAGAAAACATCGTGGAAAATTCTTTACGGAAATGTGCCGTGCTCACCGCCGCGCTGCTGGCCGCGGGCGCGCTCGCCGGTTGCGGCAGCTTGAGCCACGGCATCACGAAGGACGGCACGCACGCGCAGCAACTGGTATGGCCGCAGCCTTCGGACACGAACCCGCTGCATCGCGGCGGCACCTTCCCGAACCTCGACAACCTGCGCCAGGTGCGGGCCGGGCTGAACAAGAACCAGATCATCGCGCTGATCGGTGCGCCGCATTTCAACGAAGGCTTCGCCGGCGTGCGCGAATGGAATTACGTGTTCAACTTCCGCAAGGACGGCGCGGTGACGCAGTGCGAATACAAGATCCTGTTCGACGACAACAAGATCGCGCGCAGCTTCTACTGGAATCCGGACTCGTGCGCGGATTTCCTGAATCCACCCGCGAAGGCTGCACAGCAAGTCGAGCGCTTCACGCTATCGGCTGACGCGCTGTTTGCGTTCGACAAATACAAACTGTCCGACATCAAGCCGCAGGGACGCGAACAACTCGACGCGCTGGCGCAGAAGCTCACCGCGCCCGACGCGAAGGCCGAACACGTCCACGTGATCGGCTACACCGATCGACTCGGCAGCACCGAATACAACCAGACGTTGTCCGAACGCCGCGCCGCGACGGTGCGCGATTACCTTGCAAGCAAAGGTGTCGCTTCGGACCACATCGACGCCGAAGGCCGGGGCGAGGCCGATCCCGTCAAGACCTGCAACGACAGGAGCCGCGCGAAACTGATCGCATGCCTCGCGCCCAATCGCCGCGTCGTGGTCGAGGCCGAAGGCACGCACTGAGCGCACGCACGAGTTCCACACTTGAGCCGGCCCTGTGCCGGCTCTTTTTTGGATGCCGCCGCGGCACGCACTTGCTACGCTTTGTCGAATTCCCGTTGTGGCACATCCATGCAACTGATCGACATCGGCGCCAATCTCACGCACGAGTCCTTCCGCCGCGATCTCGGCGCGGTGCTGGAGCGTGCGCGCAAGGCGGGCGTGGCGCACATGCTCGTGACGGGCGCGTCACGCGTGGGCAGCGAGCAGGCGCTGGAGCTGGCGCGCGCACATCCCGGCACGCTGTACGCCACGGCGGGCGTGCACCCGCATCACGCGGGCGACTACGGTTCCGAAACGGACGCGTTCCTGCGCGCGCTCGCACGCGAACCCGAAGTGCGTGCGGTCGGCGAAACCGGCCTCGATTATTTCCGCGACCTCTCGCCACGCCCGGCGCAACGCGCGGCGTTCGAGAAGCAGCTCGCGATCGCGGTGGATCTCAACATGCCGCTGTTCCTGCACCAGCGCGACGCGCACGCTGATTTCCTTGCGCTGCTGAAAATCGCGCGCGACCGGGTGCCCGCGGTGGTGGTGCATTGCTTCACCGACGAACGCAAGGCGTTGTTCGATTACCTCGACCTCGACTGCCACATCGGCATCACCGGCTGGATTTGCGACGAGCGCCGCGGCGTGCACCTGCGCGAACTGGTGCGCGAGATTCCGGCGAACCGGCTGATGCTGGAAACCGACGCGCCCTACCTGCTGCCGCGCGACATCCGCCCGCAACCCTCGGACCGGCGCAACGAGCCGATGTACCTCGCGCACATCTGCGAGGCCGTGGCGCGCGAGCGTGGCGAAGAAATGGAGACAACGGCCGCGAACGCAACCGCGACGTCACGCGCGTTTTTCGCCATCGACTGGTAGGGCGGAAGGAGCGCAGCGA
Organism: Rhodanobacteraceae bacterium; assembly: GCA_030167125.1. Classification (NCBI taxonomy): domain Bacteria; kingdom Pseudomonadati; phylum Pseudomonadota; class Gammaproteobacteria; order Lysobacterales; family Rhodanobacteraceae; species Rhodanobacteraceae bacterium. Next base: position 2,701,118 of record CP126531.1, on the reverse strand, counting down.
CAAATTCGTCTGGAGCGAATTTGGACGGCCGTAGGCCGGCCCCGGGCGCAAGCGAGGGGAGAGCATCAGGGATGATGCGAGCAATCCCGCCACTGCCATGGCGCGGCGGGTTATCACCCACCCTACGCCGGTTTATTCGACGAGCCCCGCGCGCATCCCGAGCGTCCAGCGCACCGGCCGCACGTGTTCGGGGTCGTGCCAGGCGGCGAGCAGCTCATCTGCGATCGCGGCAACCGCATCCTGGCCCGTGGCCTTGAGGTGGCGTTGCGCCGCCGACCACGACGCGAGATAGGCGAGCAGTTGCCGGGCCGTCCAGTCGACGCGCATCTCGAACGCAGGCGCCGCCACCGGTGCGAACGGAATGTCCAGCGAAGCGTAGCCTTCGTCCACCAGCGTGCGTTCGGGCGGCCAGTATGCGCCGAGGATGTCGTCGTACAGATGTGCGATCACCGCGTCCACGGCGGGCGTGACGCTGCAATTCGCGTAACACCACGCCGCGAACAGTGCGCCCGGTTTTGCGACGCGGCGGACTTCCGCAACGAAGGCGGGCAGGTCGAACCAGTGCAGTGCCTGTGCGACGGCAATGGCATCGACCGAATGCGCGTCGATGCTCGTGTGATAACCGCCGTCCTTCGCGGAAAGGTCCCGCGGCTCGTTGCGGTATTCGACATGCGGATGCGCGACGGCGTTGTCGATTTGCTGCGCGCTGGGATCGGTCGCGATCACGCGCTCGAAGCGCCGCGCCAATGCGACGCTGGCCTGGCCGTTGCCGCAGCCCGCATCCCATGCGCAATCGCGCGCGGGTGCCTCGGCTGCGATCCAGTCGAACAGTGTCCAGGGATAATGCGGCCGCGCTTTCGCATACAAATCGGCGTGATTGGAAAAATGATCCTTGAAGCTCATCGCGGTGTTCCTCCTCGATGACGTGTGACATGTGATTCGATCATGCGATGCGCGCCGGGCGCGAGATCGCCCAGCGCATGATCGCCCACCCGGATGCGCACGAGCCGCAATGTGGGCAAGCCGACCGCGGCGGTCATCCGCCGCACCTGGCGGTTGCGGCCTTCGCGAATCGTCAGCTCGATCCACGCGTCCGGCACGGTCTTGCGGAAGCGCACCGGCGGATCGCGCGGCCACAGCCAGGCCGGCGCATGTGCAAGCATGTGTGCATCCGCGGGCAGCGTCGGACCATCGTTCAACGTGACGCCGTCACGCAAGCGTTGCAGCGCCGCGTCATCCGGCGTGCCTTCGACCTGCGCGAGATACGTCTTCGGCTGCTTGTGGCGCGGATCGGTGAGGCGATGCGCGAGCGCGCCGTCGTCGGTCAACAGCAACAAACCCTCGCTGTCGTAATCCAGCCGGCCCGCGGGATAGACGTGCGGCGGCAGGCCGAATTCGGCAAGCGTGCGGCGCGGCGGCGTACCGCGATCGGTGAACTGGCACAGCACGTTGAACGGTTTGTTGAAGAGGACGAGCATCGTGCGTGCTTCAGTGCCCCGACGATGCGGGCGCGGCGCTCGCGGCCGCAGCGGGATCGTTGGCATCGTCCGCATCCGGTGCCGTCACGATGTAACCGCGCGCCTGCAACGCGGCGAGGTAACCGTTCGCATCCAGCAGATCGTGCATCGGCAGCACCGCGAAGCTTTGCGCGTTCGATGCGAGCGCGGCGTCGGCGGCCGCCAACCACGCGCCTTCCACCCGTGCGGGCAGGTTGTCGATGCCCAGCGCCTTGGCGAAACCCGCGCCGGTGATGGCCGAGCGGCAGGTGTCGCGGTACGCGCCTTCCGGCGTCTTGCGCAGCGCATCGATGTCGCCCGTCGCCCACGCGTTGGCGCGCGTGCGGAAGTTGGGCAGTTCGTGTTCGACCGCATCCAGCACCACGTCGAGGCAGGCGATGCCGTCGAGGTTGGACGCCGCGAAGGCCTTGATCGCCTGGCGCGGCTCCTTGATTTCCAGCGTGGTCTCGGGCTTCACGACCTTCACGCCGCGCTGCTTGGCCATCGCCACCACCGCGCCGGTGACTTCGCCGTCGTTGCGCAGGCCGTTCGCCTTCATCGCCTGCTTCATCAATTTCCAGGCGGCCACGATGGGACGGTAGCGCTCGATCGAATAATCGTCGCCGAAGTAGTGCTGGCGCACGTGGTACCAGCGCGCGTAGGTGGCCGGCGGCAGCACGTCGTGCAGGGTCTTGCCGTCGGGGTTGCGCTGCGCGCGATACACCGTAGGCAGCAGGAACAGCTTGCCGAACCAGTTGGTGTCGACCTTCAACTTCACGCCGGGCGCGTCGAGCACGGCCTGCGATGCGGCGATGGTCTGCGCAACCTGGGTCGAGCGCCATTCGATGCCGGCCGGCAGTGTCGGCACCACGCCGAGGATCCACAGCACGTGGTCGCCGCGCATGACCTTCCACAGGCCGGGCCCCGGCACCACGCCGGTGACGGTGACCGCCTGCAGGGTGGTGATCGAGGATGCCGCGGCCGGTGCTGCCGATGACGCGGTTTGTGCGGCCGCGCCCGCGCAGGGGATCAGCAACGCGAGCGTGAGGGGAAGAATGCGCATCCCGTAATGATCGCAGGACGAGCCTCCAAGTTCATTCGGCACGCCGGCCGCTTGGCGGGACGCATGCAACCCGCGACAATGGCGGTTTGCGCGTTGCGTCCACGGAGCCTTGCATGTCCAAGATCATCTACACCCTGACCGACGAAGCGCCCTTCCTGGCCACGGCGTCGCTGCTGCCGATCGTCGAAGCCTTCACCGGATCGGCCGGCGTCGAACTGGAGACGCGCGACATTTCATTGGCGGGACGCATCCTGTCGCAATTCCCGGAGGTGCTGAAGGCTGACCAAAAGGTCGCCGACGACCTGGCCGAGCTCGGCAAACTGGCGCTCACCGCCGAAGCCAACATCATCAAGCTGCCCAACATTTCGGCTTCGCTGCCGCAGATGAAAGCCGCGATCCGCGAGCTGCAGGCCAGCGGTTACGCGTTGCCGGATTATCCGGATGAACCGAAAGGCGACGCCGAAAAAGACATCAAGGCGCGCTACGACAAGGTCAAGGGCAGCGCGGTGAATCCGGTACTGCGCCAGGGCAATTCCGATCGGCGCGCGCCCGCGTCGGTGAAGGATTACGCGCGCAAGCATCCGCACAAGATGGGCAAGTGGAGCGCCGATTCCAAAACCCACGTCGCGCACATGGAGGCCAACGATTTCTACGGCACCGAGAAGTCCGCGACGCTGGCCAAGGCCGGCGCGCTGAAGATCGTGCTGGACAGCGCCGACGGCAAGCAGCAGGTGCTGAAGGAAGGCGTCAAGGTGCAGGCCGGCGAAATCGTCGACGCCGCGGTTATGTCGCGCCGCGCGCTGGCTGCGTTCATCGACGCGCAGATCGCCAACGCGCGCGCCTCGGGCGTGCTGTTCTCGGTGCACTTCAAGGCCACCATGATGAAGGTCTCCGACCCGATCATGTTCGGCGTGGTGGTGGAGGAATTCTTCCGCGACGTGCTGACCGCGCACGGCGATGCGCTCAAGGCCGCCGGCTTCAACCCCAACAACGGGCTGGGTGATCTCTACGCCTGCCTTGCGAAGATGCCGGAAGAGCAGCAGGCCGCGATCAAGGACGACATCGAGGTGCAGTACGGCAATCGACCGAAACTGGCGATGGTCGATTCCGGCAAGGGCATCACCAACCTGCACGTGCCGTCCGACGTGATCATCGACGCGTCGATGCCGGCGATGATTCGCGACTCGGGGAAAATGTGGAACGCCGAGGGCGAGCGCCAGGATTGCAAGGCCGTCATTCCCGACCGCAGCTACGCCGGCATCTACGAAGTGATGATCGAAGATTGCAAGACGAACGGCGCGTTCGATCCGGCCACGATGGGCAGCGTGCCCAACGTCGGCCTGATGGCCGACAAGGCCGAGGAATACGGCTCGCACGACAAGACCTTCCAGATGCCGGAAGCGGGCGTGGTGCGCGTGATCGACCAGGACGGAAAGGTGATCTTCGAGCACGCGGTCGAGGCGGGCGACATCTGGCGCATGTGCCAGACCAAGGACGCGCCGGTCGCCGACTGGGTGAAATTGGCGGTGTCGCGTGCGCGCATCTCGAACACCCCGGCGGTGTTCTGGCTCGACAGGAACCGTGCGCACGACGCGCAGGTGATCGCCAAGGTCGAGCGCTATCTGAAGGATCACGACACATCGGGTCTCGACATCCGCATCATGGCGCCCGAGGACGCGATGCGTTTTTCGCTCGCGCGCATCCGCAAGGGCGAGGACACCATCTCGGTCACCGGCAATGTGCTGCGCGACTACCTCACGGATCTGTTCCCGATCATGGAACTCGGCACCAGCGCCAAGATGCTGTCGATCGTGCCGTTGATGGCGGGCGGCGGCCTGTTCGAAACCGGCGCGGGTGGCTCGGCACCCAAGCACGTGCAGCAGTTCGTGGCCGAGGATTACCTGCGCTGGGATTCGCTGGGCGAATTCCTGGCGCTGGGCGCGTCGCTGGAACACTTGGCGCGTGCGTTCGACAATCCGCGCGCGAAAATCCTGGCGGACGCGCTCGACAAGGCGATCGGCCGCTTCCTCGAAAACAACAAGTCGCCCGCGCGCCAGGTCGGCGAAATCGACAACCGCGGCAGCCATTTCTATCTTGCGATGTACTGGGCGCGCGCGCTGGCCGAGCAGCAGGACGACGCGGAACTCGCGGCGACGTTTGGCCAGCTCGCCGACACGCTGGAAGCGGACGAAGCCAACATCGTCGCCGAATTGAACGGCGCGCAGGGCAAGCCGGTGGACTTGGGTGGCTACTACCGTCCCGACATGCAGAAGGTGAGCGCCGCGATGCGGCCGAGCGCGACGTTCAACCGCGCACTGGAATCGCTGCAGCAGAACGCTTGAGCTGTCGACCGCCGCCGCGGCATCGCAGCCGCGGCGCTTGACGCCCTCACCGGGCTCGCTTAGTTTCGCGACGTGTCACGCACCTGGGGAGGGGCTGTCATGTCCACGCGCATTCGCGGGCTCGCCGTCGCGTTGCCGTTCGCGTTCGCTGCATCCTTCGTCCAACCGTTGGCAGGTGCGGCTTCCGCACCGGCCGACACCGCCGCGCTGGAAGCGCCGCCCGCCGCGGAAACCTTTACCGTCGGCACGCTGCGGGTGCAGCGTTACGGCGATCACGGCCGGGCGTTGATCCTGGTTCCCGGTCTCGAAAACGGTGCGTGGGCGTGGCGCGGGGAAATCGAGCGCTTCCGCCACGATCACGTGATCTACGCGCTCACGCTGGCGGGCTTCGGCGGCGTGCCGCCGCCGAAGCATCACGGCGATCTTGCGGGCCAAGCGGTCGCGTCGATGGCGGAACTGATCCGCAGCCGCCACATCGACAAGCCCGTGCTGATCGGCCACAGTGTCGGCGGCGCATTCGTGACCTTGTTCGCCGAGCGGCATTCCAGTTTGATCGCGGGCGTCGTCGCGGTGGACGGTCTGCCGATCTTTCCCGGCATGGACGCCATGACGTCGGCGCAGCGGCAAGTCGAAGCCGACAAAATCGCGGCCGAAGTGGCGCATGCGACGCCGCGGCAATTCCGGGAGCAGGCGTTCTCCTTCATGCAGCCGCCGTGCACGATCGATCCAGCCGTCGCGGCGCGCTACCTGCCACTGATGGCGCGCAGCGACCAAGCCACGGTGGCGGAATACCTGAAACAGGGCGTGGCAATGGATCTTCGCCCAGGGTTGAAGAACATCAAAGTGCCGCTGCTCGAAATCTCGCCGTACTATGCGCCGGATTTCAGCGAACCGCCGATGAAGTCCAGCGAAGCCGAAAAGACCGCGTATTACGAACGCCAGCTCGCGGGCACGCCCGACGCACGGGTGGTTTCGATTTCACCTTCGCGGCATTGCGTGATGTTCGACCAGCCGGACAAACTGGATCGGGCGATCGGGCAATTTCTCGACGGGTTGCGATGAACGGTGCCGGTCACGTCGCGGACTGGATGACGGCATTTGCGCGAGGAATCGCGTAGGGAAGTCCGAGCTGCTCGATCGCCCGTCGCGCGATATCGCCGGGCATCGCATCGTCCAGCCGCAACGCCGCCATGCGCGCGCCGAACGGTCCCCACTCGCCGGGATCGGTGACGTTGAACAAGCCGACGGTCGGCGTGCCGCTGGCCCAGGCCAGGTGCATCACGCCGCAATCGGCGCTGACGAAGGCGTCGAGGTTCGCGATGACGGCCGCCATTTTGCGCACCTCGCTGGAGTAGTAGCAGGGGAAGCGGTCGTCCAGCATCGATTTCCCGAACGCGGGCAGGATTTCCATGATGCTGCAATCCGGAACCCTTGACCGGAAGGCGTCGATGAAGGCGCGCCACCAATCCGCGCCCAAGTGCTTGTCGCGCGTGGCGTTGGCAAAGATGCCGATGCGCGGGCCGCGCGCAGCGTGCGCGCGGTGGCGCGGCGCGAGGCGTTCGAGCGTGCGGCGTCCGCATTCCCGCTCGGCCTCGCCCAGCGGCAACGTGGGTTGCGGATACGGACGTGCACCGGAATCTTCGCCGGTCGCGCTGCGCAGCAGGTACACGGGCGTCATCGCCTTGTGGCGAGGGCCGGCGGGAATCGCCACGCCGTGCGTGAGCGTGCCGCTTTTCTTCGGCCCGACATAACCCAGCGAATACGTGGCGTGCGCCCACAACGCCAGCAGCCGGCCCGACTGCGATTGCGGATCGGGATCGATCACGAGGTCGTAGTGCGTGCCGCGCATCGCGCGCAGGGTGCGCGCGGTCGCGAGCAGGTGGGCCGCGATATGCCGCGGCATCCGGCGGACGGCGTGCACGTTGGGAAAGCTTTCGAACAGCGCATCCGCGACCGGGCAGCCGCACACGATGTCCACTTCCGCGCCGGGATAGACCTCGGCCAGTTCCACGAGCAACGGCGTGAGCGTGAGCGAATCGCCCAGCGTGTGCACGCTGCGGCAGACCAGGATGCGGTGGATGCCGGTGCGCGGCAGCCGCACGCCGGCCACGCCGCCCTGGCGGAACACGCCGCGCATCATGCGTGCGGTCGCGCGGCGGCGGACTTCCTCGATCTTCGTGGAGAAATTCAGCGCGTGCTGTGGGGTCATGGTTCAGAAGCGATGGATGAAACCCACCTGGAAACCGCCCGGCAGCCAGCCCAGGATCAGCGGCGAGTCTCGGTGCGCGGCCCAGATGCCGACGCCCGTGCCGAGCGCCCAGCCGACCAGCACGTCGCTCTGCCAGTGACCGCGCGTCTTCACGCGCGCGACGGCGTCGTACAACGGCAGCAGTTCCAGCGCGTACACGGCGGGATGGTCGTGTCCATATGCGACCACGAACGGCGTCACCGCGCCGGCGATCGCGGTGACCTCGCCGCTGGGGAAGCTCTGGTAGCGCGTGCCCTGGAACCACTGGTTGGGATCACTGGTCTGCGAAGGGCGCTCGCGCTGGAAAGTCCATTTCGCGCCCTGCGCGATCACGGACGAAATCGCCATCGAGTCCAGCGACCGCCAGAACGTGTCGCCCAGCTTGTCGTGGTCGCCCAGGGCCAGCGAACCGCCCACCACCGTCAGGATGGTCGCGCCCATCAGGGCCTTCTGGTTGTTGCGCGCCCAGATGCCGCTGTTGTCGTAGGCGATGCGGTGGTCGATGCCGAACGGCCCGCCGGCCCGCGCCACATGCAGTGGCGCGGCCGTGCAGAGGCCGATGAAAAGCAGGATCGCGAAACGTCGCGTGAAGATGCCGGACTTCATGTCAGCAGCGCCTGGGTGTCACGCACACTCTGACGCCGCTCGCTTAGCGCCCGCTTCACCGCAGCTTTCGGGAACCTTGCAACGCCGCTCAGCTGTCGGTTCCAGTCATGGCGGTTTCGACCTGGCCGCCGTGCATCGACACGCGGTAGTGCGCGATGCGCTTGCCGTGGTCCTGGATGATGTCGACGTCCACGTGCGCCGCATCGCTGCGGCCCGCCGCGTTGGCTTCCAGCGCGGGACCGTTGCCGGCGCGCTCGGCCTGCGCGATGGCCTCGCCGAAGGTGAGCCTGGCGCCGTCCAGCGCGTGCGCGCCGCGCGCGTCCTCGCCGCGGGCTGGGCTGCTGCCCAGCAGCTTGCCGGTGGTCGCGTCGATGCGCAGTTCCAGTCGGGCGTTGCCGCGCAGCACGTCCACTTCGTACCAATGGCCGTGCGGCGTCGCTTCCATGCCGTAGCCGTAGGCGCGGCCACCGCCGGCTTCCGCGATCTTCACGGCCTGCGTCGGCGTCACCGCCGATTTCAGCACGGCCGCCATTTCGAGGCGATCGCCCGCTTCGATGCTGCCGGCGAAAGCGGCGGCCGTAGTGGCGAGGACGAGCGTTGCAACAACAGTGCGAGACATTATGCGATGCATGGGAGAACCTCCGCGGAAAGGAGAGGCCAGTCTGCGGCGCGAGTCTTTGTCCGCACTTCGCGGCCGCTTAGCCCTCGCTTAGTGGTGACCGCGCGCGCGCGGTGCTAGCTTTCCCGCATCGCATCGCGGGTGCCGCAATGAAACTGTTGCTGGTCGAGGATTCCGAACGCTTGCGCGACAACCTCGCGCGCGGCTTGCGCGCGTCGGGCTTCACGGTGGACGTCGCCGGCGACGGCGTGGAAGCCAACGGTTACCTCGCCGCGTACGCGTACGATTTCATGGTGCTGGACCTGGGCCTGCCGCGGCTGGACGGATTCGGCGTGCTGCGCGCGCTGCCGGCCGGCGGCGAACGTCCGCGCGTGCTGGTGTTGTCCGCGCGCGACCAGGTCGGCGATCGCGTGGACGCATTGAACGCCGGCGCCGACGATTACCTGGTCAAGCCATTCGCGTTCGAGGAATTGGTCGCGCGCCTGCACGCGCTGGCGCGGCGTCCCGCCGAAACGCAGGCCGACGTGCTGGAACACGCGGGCGTGCGGCTGGACGCGCAGGCGCACCGTGTCACTGCGAACGGCGCCGTGCTGCAACTCACGCCGCGCGAATTCGCGCTGCTGGAATTGCTGCTGCGCCATCGCGGCCGGGTGTTTCCGCGCGCGGACATCCTGGAAAGGATCGCGGGCAGCGAAAGCGAAGCGTCGGACCGCAGCATCGAAGTGGTGGTGTTCGGCGTGCGCCGCAAGCTCGCGGACGCGGGCTGCGCGACGCTGATCGAAAACCGCCGCGGCGCCGGATATCTGATTCCATGAGCGTGATGCGGCGGAACGCCGTGCATCTTTTCCGCACGGCCGGATGAGGGAAAACGAGCCTTGAGGCTGCGGCGGAAAAAACAAACCTTCTCGCTGCGCGCGCGCCTGACGCTGCTGCTCGCGCTCGCGGTGCTGGTGGTGTTCGGCGCCGCCGCCCGCATCGTGGACTGGCGCGCCGACAGCGAGATGCAGCAGCGTTTCGATGCTTCGCTGTTGTCGCGCGCGCAATCGTTGGCGGCGCTGACGCAGGTCGAAGACGGACGCATTTCCGTCGACGCGGAGAACGTCGCGGCCTCCGTGTTCCCCGGCAACGCGGAATCGAGCTGGTACGAACTGCGCTGCGGCCGCAGCGTGGTGGCGCGCACCGCGCAGGTGCCGCCGCCGCTCGCTGCGGACGACGAGCCGGTGTTCACGGATGCGCAGCTGCCGGGTCCCCGCTTGCTGCGCGTGGTGGCGTTGCGGTTCGCGCCCACGGTGGAAGGGCGGCGAACGGCGGCTGCCGGCACGCCCGCGTGCGAGTTGCGCTATGCACTCGATCGCGGGCCGCTGGAGGATTTGCTCGACACCCTCGATTTCATCCTGCTGGCCAGCCTGCTGAGCGCCTGCGTGCTGGTGATGCTGGCGACGCCGCTGCTGGTGCGGCGCGGCCTGCGCCCGCTCGCCGGACTCGATCGCGCGATGGCGAACATCGGCCCCGACGCGCCTGGCAGGCGCCTGCCCGCCAGCGGCACCACCGAACTTAAGCCGCTGGTCGCGCGCATCAACGAGGTGCTGGCGCGGATGGACGAGGGCCTCGCGCGCGAACGGCAGTTCGCGGCCGGGCTCGCGCACGAATTCCGCACGCGGCTCGCCGAACTGCGCACGCTGGTGGACGTGGAAACGCGTTACCCGAGCGGGCGCGATGCGCACAGCCTGCTCGCCGAAGTCGGCAGCATCGGCGCGGAACTGGAAGCAACCGTGACGGCGTTGCTGCAACTGACGCGCATCCAGTCGGGCCTCGAGCAGTCGCAGACCGAAAGCGTGCCGCTGCTGCCGCTGCTGGCGCGGGTATGCACGCGCCACCAGGACGCGGCGTTGGCGCGCGGCGTGCGCATCGAATCCGAAGACGCATGCCGGCCGGACTTCACGATCCAGGCCGATCCGGTGCTGCTGGAAATCGTGCTGGACAACCTGCTCGGCAACGCGGTGGCCTACGTGCCGGCGGGCGGCAGCGTCGGCATGCGCGCGACGCGCGATGGCATCGAGGTGCGCAACGCCGCGCCCGCGCTGCACGCCGAAGACCTCGCCCATTTCGGCCGGCGCTTCTGGCGCAAGGACGCGCAAGGCGCGGGTCACGCGGGACTCGGCCTCGCGCTGGCCGCCGCCGCCGCCAAGGCGTTGCGGATGCAGCTGGCGTTCGCCCTCGACGGCGACGTGTTGTGCGCCTCGCTTCGCTGGGCTAGGCGGGCCGACGCTTGAGCGACCGCCATTCGCGCCAGATCAGCAGCACGATGGCGATGTCGATCGCGGTGAAAACGCCGAGCGCGGGCGAATGGAATCGAAACAGGCGCCAGCACTGATAGCCGATGAAGGCGGTCAGGACCAGCAGGGCGGACGGGTAGGCCGCGCGCCATCCGCGCAGCAGGCCCGCGACCAGTCCGACCTTGATCGCGCCGTGGACGAGCAGGTAGGCGCTCGCAAAATGCTGCGTGCCGGCGCCCAAGGTCGCGGTCGTGTGCAACACGTAGGCTGCGATGGCGCCGTGCGGCGTGCCGGATGAATCCGAGCCTGACACGCATGCGGCAATCCGCAGCAGGGTCGCGCGGCTGAGCAGGAGCAGCGCCGCGCCGCCGGCGATTTCGACGAGCCCGTCGAACCCCTTCAACGCGATGCCGGCGAGATAAGCCTGGTGTAGCGTGATTTTCGTGGCGGCCGGACTCCATTCCCGGAATGACGCGTTGATCAACCGGCGGCTGTCCTGCCGCGGCGATCCCGGTGCAGCACCTTGTACAGCACCGGCATCACCACCAGCACCAGCGGCACCGCCGCGGCCATCCCGAAGATGATCGCGATCGCCAGCGGTTGCTGCATGCGCGAGCCGCGCCCGATCGCCAGCGCCAGCGGCGACAGCGTGAGGATCGCGGCGATCGCCGACATCAGGATCGCGCGGCTGCGGCGTTTGCCGGCTTCCAGCAACAGTTCGCGCAACGAGCGTTGTTCGTCGCCGGCGTGGGCCCGGATTTCGGCGAGTTCGGAAAAATAGAAAATCGCGAGTTCGGTGACGATGCCGATGATCATGGTCATGCCCATCATTGCCGAGATGTTGAGTTCGATGCCGGTCAACCACAGCCCGATGAACACCGCGCAGATCGCCAGCAGCGGCTGGACCAGGATCACGATCGCGATGCGGAAGCTCTCGTACAGGAACACCAGCAGGGTGAACACCAGCGCGACGGCCGTCATCATCACGATCAGCAGTCCATGGAACGCGATCTGCTGCTGCTGGTACAGGCCGCCCAGCTCGTAATACATCCCGGCCGGCAATTCGCCGCGCCTTTGCAGCACCTTCTTGACGTCGGCCATCGTCGATCCGAGGTCGCGTCCTTCGATGCGCGCGGTCACCGCGAGCATCCGCTTCAGGTTCTGGTGGTCGATTTCGGGCTGGCCACGCTGTTGCGTCAGCGTGGCGACGCGCGACAGCGGATACACGTGGCCGTGGCCGTCGCTGATCGGCAGCGCCGCGAGCTGCTCGATTTCGGCGCGGTCATCCGGCGGCACCCAGACGCGCACGCCAACCATCTTCGGCCCCTGCGGCAGTTCGGCCGCCAGCGTGCCCGCCACCGCGGCGTTGACCTGCGCGGTGACGGCCTGCGGATCGAGGCCCAGCAACGCCGCCTTCACCGGGTCGACATGCACCTCGAGGGCGTCTCCCGCGGGGTTGATGCCGTTGCGCACGCTGACCACGCCCCGGATCTTCCGGAGTTGTGCAGCGACCTTCTTCGACGCGGCATCGAGTTGCGTCACGTCGTCCGAAAACAATTTCACCTCGATCGGTTCGGGCACGGCGGTCAAGTCGCCGATGATGTCCTCGATCAATTGCGAAACGTCGACGTCCAGCCCGGGCACGCTGGCCGCCACCTGTTCGCGGATGTGCTCCATCACCGTTTCGGTCGACGGCCGCGAGCCGTCCTTCAGGCGCACGAAGAAATCGCCGGTGTTGGCTTCGGTGAGGCCGCCGCCGAGCTGCAGGCCGGTGCGGCGCGACCAGGTGTCGACGTAGGGATTCTTGCGCAGGATTGCGCCCACCTTTTCCAGCAACCGGTTGGTTTCCTCGAGCGAGGTGCCGGGCGCGGAAAGATAGTCGAGGACGAAGCCGCCTTCGTCGAGCCTGGGCATGAATCCGCTGCCGACCGACTTCCAGGCGAAGAAGCCGACCACCACCAGCGGTACCAGGCCGAGCAGCAGCAGCGCCGGCCATTCGAACGTGCGCAGCAGCACCTTCTCGTAAAGCGCCATCGAGCGCTGCCACAGCCGCGTCGGCGGATGCTCCTTCGCGTGGCGTTCGTCGATCAGGCGCCCGGCCAGCAGCGGCACCGCGATGAACGTGAGGAGATAGGAAATCACCAGCGCGCTCGCCATCGTCAGCGACAGCGCCTTGAAGAACGCGCCGGTGACGCCGGTCAGGAACGCCAGCGGCAGGAAGATCACGATGGTCGCGAGCGACGAGCCGGTCTGCGGATGCGCGAATTCACGGGCCGCCTGCGTGATGCGCGTGCCGATCGCACCCTGCGTCTCGCGGATGCGGCGCATGATGTGTTCCAGCATCACCACCACGTCGTCGATCAACAATCCGACCGCGGCCGCCATCCCGCCCAGCGTCATCATGTTGAAGCTCATCCCGAAGATCTTCAGCAGCAGGGTGGTGATCGCGAGCGTGGCCGGCACCACCAGCATCGCGATCAGGATCACCCGCGTGTTTCGCAGGAACAGGAACAGCACCACGCCGGCCAGCACGATGCCGATCAGGATCGCGTCGCGCACGCTGCCAGCCGCGCCCCGCACCAGCTGGGTCTGGTCGTACCAGGCCGCGACCTTCACGCCGCGGGGCATCTGCGGCGCGTAGTCGGCCAGCCTGGCCTTGATCGCATCGACCATCTGGATGCTGTTGGCGGACGGCTGCTGGAACACCTGCACCAGGATCGCGGGCTGGCCGTCCGCGACGGTGCGCACCCATTCGGGCTTGATGTCGCGCGTGACGGTGGCGACGTCGCCCACCCGCACCACGCCGTCGGGCCCGGCGCGCACCACCACGTTGCGCAGCGCATCGACACTGCCGGGCTGGTTGTTGGCAAGGATCAGGAGCAGCTTGTAGTGATCGGCCAGCCTCCCCAGCCCCGAAATGTCGGCGGCGCTGGCGACCGCGTGCTCCACGTCGGCGAGGGTGAGATCCTGCGCGCGCAGCTTCGCGGGATCGATGTCGACATGCAGCTCGCCGGTGCCGCGGCCCTGCACGTCCACCTTGGCCACGCCCTCGACGCTGCTCAGCAGCGGGACCAACTGGTACTTCGCGAGGTCGTAGATCTGGGTCTGCGTCAGCGTGTTGCTGCGCAGGCTGTAGGCGATCACCGGTTCGGAAACGGTCGGGTCCATCCGCACCGCCTCGACGCGCGCCCCGGCCGGCAACTCCGGAAGGATCCGGCTCATCGCGGCGTTGACATCCAGATAGGCGCGGCCCATGTCGGCGCCCCAGTCGAAATCGACGTTGATCTCGGCGCTGCCGCGACTGGTGACCGAATGCACGTCGCGCACGCCGCGCACCGCGCGGATCGCTTCCGCCGCCGGTAGCGTCACCGCCACCGCCATCTGGTCGGCGGGGCGATCACCCGCGTCGATGCTGACGCGGATGCGCGGAAACGAGACGTTCGGGAACAGCGCCACCGGCAGGCTGAAGACCGACATCAGCCCGCCCAACGCGAGCACAAGCACCAGGAACAGCAGCGAACGGCGGTGCGCCTGGAACCACGTGGCGATGTTCATCGCGCGGCGGTTCCCTGCGGCGCACTGCCTGCCGGCGCCGACGCGCGCACCGGATCGCCGTCGGAAACCTCGTAGCTGCCCAGCGTGATCACCGGCGCCGCGGCATCCAGCGCGCCCTCCACCCCGACCGGGCTGCCATCCGGCGCGAGCACCTTCACGTCGACGCGCTTGGCCTTGCCCTGTTCGATCTGGTAGACGAAATCGCCCTGGTCGTCGTTCTGCAGCGCGTCGCGCGGCACCGCCCAGGCGGTCAGCGGCGCGGTCGCGATGCGGGCCGACAATGCAGTGCCCGCCGGCAGCGGTGTTTTTTCGTCGAGCGTTGCGACCACGTCCACCAGGTGCGTTTGCGGATTCACCGCATCGCCGACCATCGCGACCGTGGCGTGCAGCGGCGACACGTCATGCGCGGCGTACACCGATTGCAGCGTCACCGGCATCCCGGTGTGCACGCCGGCGGCCGCGCCGGGGTCGACGCCAAGCTGTGCGGCGAGCGCCGCGGTCGGCGTGAATTGCAGCAGCGGCGCGCCGGCGGCCACGCGCTGGCCGTGCTGCACGTCGAGCGCGGTCACCACGCCGTCCGCGGGAGCGCGCAGCGTCTCGATGGGTTGTGCGCCGCCCAGTTTCGCCTGCGCGTCCAGCGCGGCCTGCGCATCCGCCAGCGCCTTGCGCGCCGCGTCGAGTTGCGCGTTGGTGGCGAGTTTTTCCGCCTGCAGGCGTTCGGTGCGGGCGAGATCGTCGCGGGCCACCTTCAACGCACTCTGCGCCTGCAGGTACGCGCTGCGGGTGGCGGGATCGGTGGCGAGCTCCAGCAAGGCATCGCCGCGTTTCACGCGCTGGCCGGCGAGCGCCTCGGTCGCGGTGACCTCGCCCGCCTGCGGCAAGCTGAGCGACAGCGCGTTGCGGCTGTCGGCGCCGAGTTGCCCGAACGCCGCGACCGTGGCGTGGAACGTCTGCCGCACCGGCATCGCGGTGCTGACGTCGACAGGCGGTTGCGATTCCGTATCCGTGGCGCCATGCGAGCAAGCAGCCAAAAGCGGAAGCAGTCCGCAAATGAACGCGAATGAACGCGAATGCTGCGACAAGAAGTTGCGGAAGTTCTTTTTGCTCTTATTTGCGTTCTTTGCGTTCATTTGCGGACAAATTCTTTTGATTGTTTTCGGCGAATGCCGCATCCGGCCATGCGCCCACCAGTGCGTCCAGTGCGATCGCGGTTTCGTGGGTGTCCTGTTCCAGTGTCAGCAAGGCGGTATCGGCGGCCAGTGAACTCGCGCGGATCGCGAGATAGGTGGGCCATTCCAGGCGCCCGGCCGCGTAGTTGATCTTGGCGGCGTCGCGCGCCTGCGCCAGGCGCGCGGCGTGGGCGGCGAGCGAGCCGTGCAGCGCGCGGTCGGTACGCAGATCGGCCGAGAGGCGCTGCACGTCGTTGCGGTCGGTCAGCAGCCGCGCCGCGTATTCGTCGTGCAGTTGCTGGCGCGTCGCGCGTTCGATCGCGATGTTGCCGCGGTTGCCGTCGAACAGCGGCAGCGAAAGCGAAACGGACAGCCCGTTGCTGGAGATGTTGCCGTTGTCGCGCGCCTTCACGAAACCCACCGTGATCGCCGGAAACTGCGCGAGTATCGCGGCGCGCAGTTTCTCGTCCTGCGCGCGATAGCCGGCTTCCAGCGCCAACAGGTCGGGGCGGCGCCGGGCCATGCCGGAAAGCGCGCGCTGCACTTCGCCTTCGTCCGGTTCGACGGTGAACGGCGCGCCGGTGAGCTGCAGCGGTACGGAAGCGTCGAGGCCGAGCAGGTTGTGCAGGTCGTGTTCGGCCTGGTGCAGTTGCCGTTGCGCGTCGCCCAACTGGTTGGCGGCATCGGCCGCCGCATTCAGGCCCGCGCCCGCGACGTCATAGGTGAGGTCGCCGGAATGCAGCGCGCGCGTTATCGCGGCCTGCACGGGCGCCAGCGCCGCGCGCTCGCGTTCCAGCCTTGCCGCGCGTTCGCGCAGGAAATACATGCGATCGAACAGCGTGCGCGCTTCGGCGATGGCCTGCCATTCGCTCCACAGCAGGTCCAGGTCGACCTGCTGCGCGCCGGCGCGCGCGGATTTCACGCGCGCCGAGCGCGTGATGAGGTTGCCGAGGTCAAACGTCAATCCCGCGGTGTAGGCGGTGGTCGTGCCCTGCGGGCTGCCGGCGGCGGGACGGTCGTGCTCGTAATTCAACTGCGGATCGGGCAGCAGGCCCGCGGCGTACGCCTGCGCGTGCGCGACGCCCGCGGCGTCGCGCTGCGTTTTCAACTGCGGGTCGTTGGCGACCGCCAGCATCGCGACTTCGGTAACGTCGAGGCCGTTCGCGGGATCGAACGGATACGTGCGCAGCGCCGGCACCGGCATCGACGCGACAGGCACCTCGATGTCGGTGACGCGCGCGGGACCGCGGCCCGCGTCCAGCGGCAGCGGGTGATAAACGGCGCAACCAGCCAGCAGCGCGGCCGCCAGGCCGGCGAGCAGGCACGCAGCATGGACCTGTGATTTCGGCATCGCGGCAGGATCGTGGTGAACGCTTAGCCGGTACTTAGCAATGAACGTGTCAAGCATGCTTGACAAACTTCGAAACGTCCACTAACTTCGCCGTGTCAAGCAAACTTGACAAGGGGCGAACGATGGCACGCATATCCAAGGGCAAATACAACCTGCAGCTGTTGGCGATCATGGCGGTCTACGTCGCGCTGATGCTGTTCGAGTGGCCGCTGGTCGCCAAGACCGAAGGCCTCGCGTTGCGCACGCTGCTGGCGCTGTTGCCGGCGTTGCCGGTGGTGGCGGTGATCGCGCTGGCCGCGCGCATGGTGATGCGCGGCGACGAGCTGGAACAGCGCATGCACCTGATCGCGCTGAGCGTGGCGATGGGCGTGGTCAGCGTCGCCAGCATCGTCGGCGCGTTCCTGGCGATCGCGCATGTCTGGACGGTCGGCGGCGACGTGCTGATCTGGGTGTTCCCCGCGCTGTGCCTGGTGTACGGCGCCACGCGCCTGGTGCTGGTGCGCCGCATGACCGGCGCCTGGAACTGCTGATGAAAAACCGCGTGCGCGAATTGCGCGAGGCCCACGGCTGGTCGCAGGGCGAACTGGCGGAGCACCTGGACGTGTCGCGCCAGACCATCAATGCGATCGAGAACGGCAAGTACGACCCCAGCCTGCCGCTCGCGTTCAAGCTGGCGCGCTTGTTCAAGCAACGCATCGAATCGATGTTCGAACCGGATGAGGAACACTGAATGAAGATGAATTCGCGCATGATCATGCGCATCGCCGCGGTCGTGATCCTGGTGGTCGCGTTCGGCCTGCAATGGTGGGGCAGGCAGCATCGCGCGGGCGACGCCGACACCCATGGTGACGCGACCAGCGCGCCGGCCTCGGCGTCGACGGTTTCCACCAAGCCGGTGGGGAAGCCGGCGCCGCCGAAGACGCTGAAGATGGGCAAGCTGACGCTGACCGCCTGCGAACTGAAGCGCCCGCATTCGGCGGCCACGGTCGCGGCGTTCTGCGCGAAGTTCCCGGTGCCGGAGAACCGCGCCGATCCGGAATCGCGCAGCATCAACCTGAAGCTCGCGATCCTGAAAAGCGATTCGGCCGTGCCCGCGCAGGACCTGGTGGTGTATCTCGCGGGCGGTCCGGGGCAATCGGCCATCCAGACCTATCCCGACCTCGCGCCCGCGTTCGCGCCGCTGCGGAAGCACCACGACGTGCTGCTGCTGGACCAGCGCGGCACCGGCGATTCGCATCCGCTCAAATGCCCGGCGCTCGAGAAGCTGCTGAAGAACCAGGGCGACACCGCGCAGCCCAGCATCGAACAACGCGTGCAGTGGGTCGGCCAGTGCGCGCAGGAAGTCGGCAAGACCGCAGATCCGCGCTACTACGCGACCAGCGACGCGATCGCCGATCTCGAGGCCGTGCGCGAAGCGCTGGGCGCGCCGAAGCTCGATCTCGTCGGCGTGTCCTACGGCACACGCGTCGCGCAGCAGTACGCGGCGGCGCATCCGGATGCCGTGCGCAGCATCGTGCTGGATGGCGTGGTGCCGAATTCGCTGGTGCTGGGCGAAACCTTCGCGACGACGTTGCAGCACTCGCTGAAGCTGCAGGCGCAAGCCTGCGACAAGGCGCCCGCCTGCAAGCAGGCGTTCGGTGACTGGTACGCGACGCTGCACCAGCTGTATGCGAAATTGAAGGCGGGCCAGCCGCAACAGGTCACGTTCGAAGATCCGTACAGCTACAAGCCCGTGAGCAAGGCCTTGACGGCCGACACGCTGGCGGGCGTGGTCCGCTTGTTCTCCTACAGCGAAGTCACCGCGGCGCTGCTGCCGCTGGCGGTGAACGAAGCCGCGCACGGCAACTACGCGCCACTGATGGGCCAGGCGCAGTTGCTCACGGGCGATCTCTCGGAATCGATCGAAGGCGGCATGCAGATGTCGGTGATCTGCACGGAAGACGCCTCGCTGCTGACGCCGCGCCCGCAGGACGAAGACCTGCTGCTGGGCGACGAGTTGATCAAGGCGTTCATCGCCGAATGCAAGGTGTGGCCGCATGGCGCGATGCCGAAGGATTTCCACGCACCGTTCAAGTCGTCGATTCCCACGCTGCTGGTTTCGGGCGAACGCGACCCGGTGACGCCGCCCGCATTCGCCGACGAGGTGATGAAGGGACTTTCCAATGCCCGCTCGCTGGTCGTGAAAGGACTCGGACACGCAGAAGCGATCAACGCCGGCTGCATGCCCGACGTGCTGGACGACTTCGTCGCCAACCTTCAGCCGAAGCAACTGAAAACCCAATGCCTCGATCGCATCGGGCCGATTCCGGCGTTCGTGAATTTCAATGGAGCCGCGCCATGATCGAAGTGAAAGATCTGCACAAGGCCTTCGGCGAAGTAAAAGCCGTCAACGGCGTCACCTTCACCGCGCGCGACGGCGAGATCACCGGCCTGCTCGGCCCCAACGGCGCCGGCAAGACCACCACGCTGCGCATGCTCTACACGCTGATGAAGCCCGACGCCGGGCAGGTGCTGGTGGACGGCATCGACGCGGCGGTCGATCCGATCGCGGTGCGCCGCGAACTCGGCGTGCTGCCCGACGCGCGCGGCCTGTACAAGCGGCTCACCGCGCGCGAGAACATCGAATACTTCGCGCGCCTGCACGGCGTCGAAACGCAGCTGATGCACCAGCGCCGCGAGAGCCTGGTCGACGCACTGGAAATGCGCGACATCCTCGATCGCCGCACCGAAGGCTTCTCGCAGGGCCAGCGCGTCAAGACCGCGATCGCGCGCGCGCTGGTGCACGACCCGAAGAACGTGATCCTGGACGAACCCACCAACGGCCTCGATGTGATGGCCACGCGCGGACTGCGCGCGTTCATGCGCAAGTTGAAGGCGGAAGGACGCTGCGTGCTGTTCTCCAGCCACATCATGCAGGAGGTCGCGATGCTGTGCGACCGCATTGTGGTGATCGCCAACGGCCGCGTGGTCGCCGACGAAACGCCGGACGCGCTGCGCGCACAGACGGGCGAGGCCAACCTCGAGGACGCCTTCGTGAAACTGATCGGTACGGAAGAGGGGCTTGCGGCATGAGCGCGATGCTGACGGTGTGGTGGAAGGAAGTCCGCGAGAACCTGCGCGACAAGCGCACCGTGTTCAGCGCGTTGATCTGGGGGCCGCTGTTCGGGCCGGTGTTCTTCGCGATCATGATGAACACGCTGGTCACGCACGAATTGAACAAGGCCGAAGGTCCGCTGAAGGTGCCGGTGATCGGCGCGCAATACGCGCCCAACCTCATCGACGCGCTGAAGCAGCAGGGGCTGGTGCCGCAGGCGCCGCTCGCCGATCCGGACAAGGCGGTGCGCGAGCGCGACGCCGACGTGGTGCTGCGCATACCCGCCGATTACGGCAAGGCATGGAGCAAGGGCGAGCCCGCGCAGGTCGAGCTGATCTACGACGCTTCGCAGCAGGGCAGCAACACGCCGACCAAGCGCCTCGAAGGCATGCTGAAACAATACGGCAGCGAGCAGGGCGCGTTGCGGTTGCTGGCGCGCGGCTTGTCGCCCAGCGTGGCGGTGCCGCTGGTGGTCAGCGAACGCGACCAGTCCACGCCGCAATCACGCGCGGGCCTGATGCTGGGCATTCTGCCGTACTTCTTCGTGTTCGCGGTGTACCTCGGCGGCATGTATCTCGCGATCGACCTCACCGCGGGCGAGCGCGAACGGCAATCGCTGGAACCGCTGTTCGCCAATCCGGTGGCGCGCTGGCGCATCCTCGTCGGCAAGCTCGGCGCGATCGGCGCGTTCTCGCTGGCCAGCCTGGTGCTGACGGCGGTCGGGTTTTCGGTCGCCGGGCATTTCCTGCCGGCGGAAAAACTCGGGATGACGTTCGACCTTGGCGCGCGCTTCATCGGCCAGGCCGTCCTGCTGGAGCTGCCGCTGATCGCGGTGTTCGCGGTGCTGGAAACCCTGGTCGCGGCGTTCGCGAAGAGCTACCGCGAGGCGCAGACCTATCTCAGCCTGCTGATGATCGTGCCGATCCTGCCGTCGATGGTGATGAGCCTGATGCCGGTGAAGGCCGCGCCTTGGATGTACGCGGTGCCGCTGCTGGCGCAGCAGATCGGCGTCAGCGACTTGCTGCGCGGCACGCCGGTGTCGGCGGCCAGCATCGGGATGGCGCTGGTGACCGGGTTCGCGTTCGCGGCGGTCCTCGGCATCATCACCGCGCAGGTGTACCGCAGCGAGCGGTTGGCGATTTCGGCTTGATTCCGCGCTCGCAGTTGTATCGCTGATATCTCGCAAGTCTTCCCCTCACCCCAGCGCTACGCGCTCGGCCTGCGGCCGCCTCTCCCGTAAGGCGGGAGAGGGGGAGTGATCGTCGCGCCGCGCGCGACAGCGGTATTGAATGGAGCGCCCAAAAATAAAATGCCCCGAGAGCCAGGGGGGAGCTCTCGGGGCGGACGAAGCCAAACCTGGGGAGGGGTTTGACTCCGGGGGTTCGCTCAGGGAGGTGAGTGAACCGGGGACGCCGTTGCGTGCGTCCGAAGCGTTAGATGGGGTTGCCCCCGGGAAGTTCAAATTCTTTTTTCGGATGGATTCAGAGATCGTTCACACGCCGAATAAGCATGACTTTCGGCACGGTGTTTGGACGTCCAAACGATTTTGCGGCTCGCGCGTCGTAGCGTGCAAACCCTTGTCGCATCGGGCTGCAGCGGCCTTGCCATGAAAAAGCCACAACCATGAAGCGATGTGCTGCGCGAAGTTGTTATCGAACCGTCAAACTCACCACTCGTCACCCCGGCGAAAGCCGGGACCCAACGACTTTTGCAATGAACTGAAATGCAAAGGCGCTGGGCCTCGGATATCGCTTCGATTCCGGGATGACGAGCGAAATCAGCGGCGCTCTAATGAGCTTCGCCCCAACTCTTCCCTGCCCCGACATCGACCAACAGCGGCACCGCGAGTTCCGCGGCGTTCTGCATACGTATGCGGACGCCTTCGCGCACCGCGTCGAGCGCATCCTCGCGCACCTCGAACACCAGTTCGTCGTGGACCTGCATCAGCATGTGCGCGTCGTCGCCGCGGTCGTGCAGCCAGCCGTCGATCGAAACCATCGCGCGCTTGATAATGTCGGCCGCGGTGCCCTGCATCGGCGCGTTGATCGCGGCGCGCTCGGCGCCCGCGCGCTGCGCCGCATTGCGTGAATGGATGTATTCGAGGTACAGCCGCCGACCGAACAGGGTTTCGACGTAGCCCTCGCCCTTGGCCCGCGCGCGCGTCGAATCCATGTACGCCTTCACGCCCGGATAACGCTCGAAATAGCGCTGCACGTATTCCGCCGCTTCGCCGCGCGGAATGCCGAGCCGCTGCGCGAGGCCGTGCGCGCTCATCCCGTACATCAGCCCGAAGTTGATCATCTTGGCGACGCGGCGCTGCTCGGCGTCGACTCCGTCCAGCGCGACACCGAACACCTCGGCGGCGGTGGCGCGGTGCACGTCGAGATCGTGCGTGAAGGCGTGCGTCAAACCGGGATCGCCCGACATGTGCGCCATGATCCGCAGTTCGATCTGCGAATAATCCGCGGCCAGCACGCGCCAGCCCTCCGGTGCGATGAAGGCTTCGCGGATGCGCCGGCCTTCCTCGCTGCGGATCGGGATGTTCTGCAGGTTCGGATCGGTCGACGACACGCGTCCGGTCGCGACCGCGGCCTGGTGGTAGCAGGTGTGCACGCGGCCCGTGCGCGGGTTGACCATTCCGGGCAGCTTGTCGGTGTAGGTCGAACGCAGTTTGGCGAGTTGCCGGTAGTCTAGGATCATCCGCGGCAGCTCGTGCTGGTGCGCGATCGCCTCCAGCGCGTCCTCGTTGGTGGACGGCTGTCCGGTGGGCGTCTTCACCGCGGCCGGCAGGCCCAGTTCGTCGAACAGCAGCGCCTGCAACTGTTTCGGCGAATCGACGTTGAATTCGCGCCCGGCCAGCCGCTGCATGTCCGCCTGCAGCGCGTGCATGCGCTTGCCGAGTTCGTTGCTCTGGCGCTTGAGGCCCGCGACGTCGATCAGCACGCCGCGTTGTTCCATCCGCGCCAGCACCGGCACCAGCGGCATTTCGATGCCGGTGAAGACCTTTTCGAGCGACGGCTGTTCCTGGAGCCGCGGCCACAGCGCGTGGTGCAGGCGCAGGGTGACATCGGCGTCTTCAGCCGAATAGCGGCAGGCGGTTTCGAGATCGACCTGCGAGAACGGAATCTGCTTCGCGCCCTTGCCGGCGACGTCCTCGTAGTGGATGGTGTCGTAGCCGAGCCAGCGCTTGGCCAGCGTGTCCATGTCGTGGCGATTGGCGGTCGCGTTCAGCACGTACGATTCCAGCATCGTGTCGAACGCGATGCCGCGCACCTCGATGCCGTAGTTCGACAGCACGTTGCAGTCGTACTTGGCGTGCTGGCCGATTTTCGGACGCTTCGGATCGTCAAGAATCGGTTTCAGCGCCTGCAGCGTTTCTGCGAGGGCAAGCTGTTCCGGCACGCCCGGATAGTCGTGGCCGAGCGGGATGTAGCACGCCTCGCCGGCTTTCACCGAAAACGACAAGCCCACCAGTTGCGCGCGCATCGGATCCAGCGACGTGGTTTCCGTGTCGAAGGCGATGAGTTCGGCGGCGCGGAGTTTCTCCAGCCAAGTATCGAGTTGTGTGCGGGTGGTGATCAGTTCGTAGTTTGCGGGACCGGGGACTGGGGACCGGGGACCAGTCGCTGGCTGTGGTGTCGATTGCGTATCGTTCGTGGCAATCGGAGCCGATGCATCAGCACTTGCAGAACGCTTGAAAGCCTCCGGTCCCCGGTCCCCAGTCCCCGGTCCCGCTTCATCCAGCTCCTTCAACGCCTGCCTGAACTCATACCGCGCATACAGGTCGCGCAATACATCGACATCGCGTTCGCGCAATTTGAGGTCGCGCGGTCCGCCGTCCAGTGCGACGTCGGTCTTGATGGTCGCGAGTTGCCGCGACAGCGGCAGGTGCGGCAGCGCGGCGCGCAGGTTTTCGCCGATCTTGCCGCCGACTTCGCTGGCGCGCGCGATCACGTTGTCCAGCGAACCGTATTCGTTCAGCCATTTCGCCGCGGTCTTGGGACCGCACTTGATGACGCCGGGGATGTTGTCGATCGAATCGCCCATCAGCGCCAGGTAATCGACGATGCGCTCGGGCGGCACGCCGAACTTTTCGACCACGCCGTCGCGATCCAGCCGGCTGCGCGACATGGTGTTGACCAGCGTGACGCGCGGCCCGACCAGTTGCGCGAAATCCTTGTCGCCGGTTGAGACTTCGACGTCGATGCCGTCCGCGGCGGCGCGCGTAGCCAGCGTGCCGATCACGTCGTCGGCTTCGACACCATCCACGCGCAGGATCGGAAAGCCCAGTGCTTCGACGATCTTCATCATCGGCTCGACCTGCGCGCGCAGGTCGTCGGGCATCGGCTGGCGATTGGCCTTGTATTCGGGATACAGGTCATCGCGGAAGGTGCGGCCGGGCGCATCCACCACGAAGGCCGCGTAATCGGGTTTTTCGTTCAAGGTCGCGCGCAGCATGTTGACCACGCCGAACAGCGCGCCGGTCGGCTCGCCCGCGGCATTGCTGAGCGGCGGCAACGCGTGGAACGCGCGGTACAGGTAACTGGAACCGTCGATGAGCGTGAGCTTTGCCATCTCAGGGTCTGTTGACGCTGCGCCACATGAGCCGCGTTGCTTCCGCAGCGGTCGCCAGACGAGGCGCGCGCCGCAGCACCAGAGTGGTTCTCTGGTCAAGGCGCGCGCCGATGGATGGTGGCCGCTGCGGAGCAACCCTTCGGGCCGTGGCCCTTTGCCCACATGGCTGCGTCATCGCTCGTCTATGTATCGACATACATCTTCCTCACTCTTCCTTGCCCTGCAGGCAAAGGGCCGACGGCGCGGCCATGTGGCGCAGCGTCAGCAGACCCCAATTGTCGCATGCACGCCGGACTCACGCGGGTGCGTGTATGCTGCGCAGCAAACTGTCGATCGGGAGATGCGCCGTGAAAGTTCTGCCTTGGCTTGTCGCGAGTGCGTTGCTGCTGGGCCTGCCCGCCGCACACGCCCAGCAGGTTCTGGCGCATGCGTCTTCCGCGGCGCCGCCGCCGGGTTCGGCGCTGCCGCCGCCGGACATCAACGATCCCGGCGAGAAGCCGCAGGACGTCCCGTTGCCCAGCACCGGTATTCCGCCTTCGGTTGCACCTGCGGGGCGAAACGGCGGCCGTGACAGCACCAACGTGACCACGCGCACCGACGCCAACGGCGACACCATCGAGGAATACCGCCGCGGCGGCCAGGTGATCATGGTGCGCGTCACGCCCAGGCACGGCGTCACGCAGGTGTACAAGGTCGACAGCACCAATGGCAGCCTGGTGCGCGATCCGAACCAGGGGCCGGTATCGCCGGTGTACTACGACATCTACAAGTGGGGCGGTCCGAAGAAACCGGCCGGCAGCGCGCCGGCCGAGGCTTCGACG
Organism: Rhodanobacteraceae bacterium; assembly: GCA_030167125.1. NCBI lineage: Bacteria > Pseudomonadati > Pseudomonadota > Gammaproteobacteria > Lysobacterales > Rhodanobacteraceae > Rhodanobacteraceae bacterium. The sequence goes on along the minus strand of CP126531.1, from coordinate 2,675,903 downwards.
AGCGGGCAGTAGCACGCCTCGCGCAAACGCTACGTCTCAGCCGTCAAGCTCCGGATAACGACGGAAGATCCCGTCATTGTTGAACGGGATGCGGCGGGTCGAAGCGAGGTAAGCCGCGATCGCTGGACGCGCCGCGATGCGCGCATGCAGTTCGACGGTGCGCGGCAGCGAGGGTTCCAGTTTGCGCATCGCGCGCGGAAACGCGTAACGCAGGCCCTCGACGATCTGGAACAGCGACAGGTCGGCGTACGTGGTTGCGCTGCCGGCGAGCGAGCGTTGCCGTCCGCGCGCGTTGTCCGCCAGCACGCGTTCGAACCAGCCGAGGTATTTCGGCAGGCGTTCGCGGCGCAGGAATGCGCTGCGCCGCCTGGCTTCCTCGCGCTGGTCTTCGTAATACAGACTGCTCGCGACCGGGTGGTGGCTGTCGTGGATTTCCGCAACGAGATCGCTGATCGTCAGTTGCAACTGGTGGACCCATAGTTGTCCGCTGGCGTCGCGCGGCGCGAGCCCAAGGCGCGGGCCGAGGAACAGCAGGATGTTCGCGGTCTGTCCGATCAGGCGGCGCCCCGCTTTCAGGAACGGCGGCGCGAACGAGGGATGCCCCGCCGCCGGATCGTCGAGCATGCGCAGCAGTGCCGGGGTGCCGCCGCCCGAACCCTCCGGCAAGCGTGCGACGTCGACGTAATCGGCGCCGCCGTCTTCCAGCGCGAGGCGCACGAATTCGCCGCGGCCCTGGATCGTCGGCCAGTAATACAGTTCGTAACGCACGATCGTTCTCCTTGCAGGGGAGGAATCGGGTCGTCGAGCGTTACGTTACACCGTCATCCCGGCCATGGGCGAGGCGTCGCGCTTGCGATCTGCCGGGGGCAGATCGCGCGACGGCGAGCGCCCGGAGCATGGAATGCGCAGGGCGGGAGCAACACGGCGAGACAGGAAGTCGAGCCGATGTTGCACGATCCAGTCGCCAAGGATGGCGAGAAGAGCATTTTCGTCACTTCAGTGACGAAAATGCCGCGTCCCCGTAAACACCATCGCCATGCCGTGTTCGTCGGCAGCGTCGATCACTTCCTGGTCGCGCATCGAACCGCCTGGCTGGATGATCGCGCGCACGCCGGCACCGGCGGCCATGTCCACGTTGTCGCGGAACGGGAAGAACGCATCCGACGCCATCACGCTGCCCTGCGTGGACAGCCGTGCCTCGGCGGCTTTCATCGCGGCGATCTTCACGCTGACGACGCGGCTCATCTGGCCCGCGCCGATGCCGATCGTGGCGCCATCCTTCGCGAAGACGATGGCGTTGGACTTCACGAACATCGCGACATGCCAGGCGAACAGCAGGTCGCGCAATTGTTCGGCGTCGGGCACGCGCTTGCTGACCACTTTCAGGTCGGAAAGCATCAAGGTGTCGGCGTCGGAATCCTGCACCAGCACGCCACCGCCGATGCTGCGCAACTGTCGTTGCACGACGCTGGCCGAGGCTTCGGGCCATTCGCCGGTGGCGAGCGCGCGCACGTTCGGCTTCTTGCGCAACGCGGCCAGCGCCTCCTCGTCGAACGCAGGCGCGACCAGCACTTCGACGAACTGGTTGGCGAGGATCTTCTGCACCAGCGCGCCGTCGATCGCGCGGTTGAACGCGATGATCCCGCCGAACGCGGAGGTCGGATCGCACGCGAATGCGCGCTCGTAGGCGCGCAGGGGATCCGGATCGAGCGCCACGCCGCAGGGGTTGGCGTGCTTGACGATCACGCAGGCGGGCGTCTTGTCGAAGGCCTTCACGCATTCCAGCGCGGTGTCGGCATCCACGAAATTGTTGTACGACATCTCCTTGCCGGTGAGCACGGAAGCGCCCGCCACCGTGCCGGCGGTCGGCCGGCCATCGAGGTACAACGCGGCGGCCTGGTGCGGGTTTTCGCCGTAGCGCATTTCCTGCGCGCGGTGCAGCGCCAGGTGCAGCGTCGGCGGATACGCCTCGCCCGGTTCGCCGTTCGCGCGCGTCGCCAGCCAGTCCGCGATCATGCCGTCGTAGCGCGCGGTGTGCGCGAACACCTTGGCGGCGAAGCGGCGACGCTGCTCGAACGAGGTGCCGCCATCGCGGCGCAGCGTCTCGACCAGTTCGCCGTAATCGGCCGGCTCGCAGACCACCGCCACGCGTTCGTGGTTCTTGGCGCCCGCGCGCAGCATCGCGGGACCACCGATGTCGATCTGTTCGATCGCATCGTCGTACGTCACGCCCGCGTTGGCGACGGTGCGCGCGAATGGATAGAGATTCACGATCAAGAGGTCGATCGGCGTGATCGAATGATCCAGCATCACCGCGTCGTCGATGCCGCGCCGGCCCAGCAGGCCGCCGTGCACCTTGGGATGCAGCGTCTTGACGCGGCCGTCCATGATTTCGGGAAAGCCGGTGAGTTCGCTGACATCGCGCACCGGCACGCCGGCCTCGCGCAACGCCTTCGCGCTGCCGCCGGTGGAGACGATCTCGATGCCCAGCGCGTGCAGCGCGCGGCCGATGTCGGCAAGGCCGGTCTTGTCGGAAACGCTGAGCAGCGCGCGGCGCGCGGTGATGATGCCCGATCCTGTCATGGAGATGCGTTTTCCCCCTGTCAAACGATGCCGAGTTCGCGCAGTTTCTTGCGCAGCGTGGCGCGATGGATGCCCAGCACCTCGGCGGCGCGGCACTGGTTGCCTTCGCTCCACGCCAGCACTTCGCGCAGCAACGGCGCCTCCACTTCGCGCAGCAGCCGCGCATACAGGCCCTCGCGGCAAGGCGTGCCGTCCAGGTCGGCGAGATAGCGGCGCGCGCTGGACGCCATGCACTCGCCCAGCGTCGGACTGCCGATGCGTGGCGGTTCGGCCTGGACGGTTGGTGCGGAAGGCGGGGAGCGGGTATCCACGATCGACGGGATTGGACGGGCGTGCGTGCCGCGCGGACGAGCGCGAACCGACGAGTCTAGCAGCCCCGCGGGATCAATCGAAGCCGAAGTGGAACGACACCGCGCGCTTGCCCGGATCGGCAACTTCGAACGCCACCGCGGCGGTCGCGCCGGGCGCGATGCCGGCGGCGCGGCGGGCCGGATCGGGCATGTATTCCGGCGGCCGGAAACGGCGCATCGCGACGACGTTGTTGTCGAGGTCGGTCAGTTCGACCACCACGACTGGCCACGATTGGCGGAAGGGCGCATCGTTGCGGAACGTCGCCGTGATCGCGAGCGCACCGGCCGCGTCGGGGTCGGGACGGATGTCGCGCGAGAGCAGTTCCAGCTTGGCAATGTCGCGGATCGGCGGCAGCCGGCAATCGACGCGCGCGCAGATGCGCAGCGCTTGCGCCTGCGTCGTCGGATCGCGAACCAGCGCCACGCGGCTGGCCCAGGCGATCTGCGCGGCGAGCACCAGTGCCAGCACCACGCAACCGAGCGCCCACAACCCATCGCTGCGGCGGATGCGGCGCCGGCGCGGCGGGACATAGACGGGTTCGGCGGCTTCTGATTCCTCGGTTGCAGCTTCGTCCTGCGATTCGATCGATGCGAGGTCTTCGTGGCCCGCGATGTCGGCGTGTGGAGTCGATCCGTTACCCGCCTGGAACTCGCCTTCCGGCAGCCATGCATCGGGTCCGGATTCGATTTCAGGGGTGGGCAGGTCAACCGCGGCGTCGAGATCATCCACAAATTCCGCCGGCGCATCTTCCGAAGGCAACGATTCGGCCTCGCCGATGGCCGACGCCGCTTCGGATGGCGCAGCTTCGGTGACCTCAACCTCGGGGATGTCCAATCCCCACGCGTCGGTGAATGGTTCCGATTCGGCTGCTTCGGCATCGGCGGATGCAGGCGGGATGGCGTCCGGAATGCCGGTTTTCATCGCGTCTTCGCCATTCGCCATCGGAATGATGTCGAGCTCGGCAAAGCGCGTCTGCACCGGCACGTCGGTCAGTTGCCATGCCGCGTCGCCCTGTATCGCTTCGGGCGGAAGGCCCGCCGCGTCCGCGATCAGCGCACGTGTGCGATCGCCCGCCAGCGCGTCGAACCATGCCTCGCCGACGTGTGTGGCGGAATCGTTTCCGGACGATGATGTCGCCCACGGCCGCGCGGGTTTCGCCGCCGCCTGCATGGCCTCGGGCGACACCGCCGAGGTTAGCGTCGGCGCGAGCGCATCGGGATCATGTTCCGGCAGCGTTGTGTCAAGATCCGTCGGCAGCGTATCGCTGAGGGTGCGCAGCGCATCGAAACGTTCGGCGCAGTGGCCGCAGCGGACGATGCCGAGCGAGGCCTGCAGGGCATCCTCGTCGATCTCGAAAATCGTCCGGCACTGCGGGCACTGGGTGTACATGCCGCGATTGTAGGCCACGGCGCGTGTGGCGAAGTGTTACCCGCGCACGCCGTCGATGCGGATCCAGTCTTCGCGGCGCGCGCTGCGCAGGTCGGCGAAACCGCAGGCGCGATAGCGTTCCAGCAGTTCGGTTTCCTGTCCGGCCAGGATGCCCGACAACGCGAACGGCGCACCGGGTTTGCAGAGCGACGCAAACAGCGGTGCAAGTTCGGCGAGCGGCCCGGCAAGGATATTGGCGACGAACACGTCGGCGCGCGTGTCGCGGGGAAGTTCATCGGGCAGGCAAACGTGCAGCCTTTCCGCAACATCGTTCCGCGCAGCATTGTCGCGCGTGGCGGTGAGCGCCTGCGGATCGTTGTCGATGCCGATCGCGCGCGCGGCGCCGAGCTTCAGCGCGGCGATCGCGAGTACGCCGGAACCGCAGCCGTAATCGATGACGGTCTTGTTTGCCAGATCGAGGCCATCCAGCCATTCCAGGCACAGCGCGGTGGTCGGATGCGTGCCGGTGCCGAAGGCGAGGCCGGGATCGAGACGAACGATGATTGATTCGCGATCATCGTGCGGCGGTGCCACGTTCCAGGGATAAATCCACAACCGCCGCCCAAATTGCATCGGCTGGTAACGGTCCATCCACGCACGTTCCCAATCCTGGTCGGCGACTTCGCGGAACGCGACGCGATCCGGCGCGAGTTCGGGCAGTGCGTCGTGCAGCAGGTGCACGAGGCCGCGACGGTCCGCATCGGCGTCGAACAACGCGAGCAAGGTCAGCGAGCGCCACAGTGGCGTTTCGCCGACGCCCGGTTCGAAGATCGCGGCCTCGTCGGGCGTGTCGGCGTCGGCGTCCATCAGCGTCACCGACAACGCGCCAAGTTCCTCCAGCGCGGCTTCCGCGCGCGGTTGCTGCGCGGCGTCGATCGTGAGTCGCAGTTCGAGCCAGGGCATGGTTATCGCGCGCAGATTGGGCAACCGATTTTCCTCCCCCTTCGGAACGAAGGGGGATCGAGGGGGATGGCTTTGATGTGTGCGTATCGAATACATCCCCCCGCGTGCCTTCGGCACGCGACCCCCTTCCTGCGGAAGGGGGTAGATCTCAGCTCCCCAGCCCCATGCCTTTTTCTTTCTGCTCGCGGATGCGCTTTTCGAGGTAGTGGATGTTGCGCCCGCCGTGCTTGAAACCCGAGTCCGCCATGATGCGCTGCTGCAGCGGCAGGTTGGTCTTGACGCCTTCAATCACGGTTTCGCTGAGCGCGGTGCGCATCCGCGCGATCGCGGTCTTGCGATCGAAGCCGTGCACGATCAGCTTGCCGATCATCGAATCGTAGTTCGGCGGAATCCTGTAGCCGTCGTACAGGTGCGTGTCGATGCGCACGCCGGGGCCGCCCGGCGCTTCGAATCGTTTTACGGTGCCGGGGCTGGGCATGAAGGTGTCGGGGTCTTCCGCGTTGATGCGGCACTCGATGGCGTGGCCGCGCGGCACGATGTCTTCCTGCCTGATCGACAGCGGCTGGCCGGCCGCGATCAGCAATTGTTCGCGCACGAGATCGACACCGGTGATCAATTCCGTGACCGGGTGTTCCACCTGGATGCGCGTGTTCATCTCGATGAAATAAAACTTGCCGTCCTGGAACAGGAACTCGAACGTGCCGGCGCCGCGATAGCCGATGCGAATGCAGGCGTCGGTGCAGATCTTGCCGATCTCGGCGCGCATCTCGGGCGTGATGCCGGGCGCGGGCGCTTCCTCGACGACTTTCTGGTGGCGGCGCTGCATCGAGCAGTCGCGCTCGCACAGGTGGATCGCGTTGCCCTGTCCATCGGCCAGCACCTGGATTTCCACGTGGCGTGGATTCTCCAGGAACTTCTCCATGTACACCTGATCGTTGCCGAACGCGGCGCGCGCTTCCGCTCGCGTGGTCGCGATCGCGTTGCCGAGATGGGCCTCGGTGTGCACGTCGCGCATGCCGCGCCCGCCGCCGCCGCCCGCGGCCTTGATCAGCACCGGGTAGCCGATTTCGCGCGCGATCCGCATGCTGCGTTCGACGTCGTCGTCCAGCGGGCCGTCGGAACCCGGCACGCATGGCACGCCCGCCGCCTTCATCGCCTTGATGGCTTCCACCTTGTCGCCCATCATCCGGATCACCGGCGCGGTCGGACCCACGAAGATGAAGCCCGATTGCTCGACCTGTTCGGCGAAGTCGGCGTTTTCGGAAAGGAAGCCGTAGCCCGGATGGATCGCCGAAGCATCGGTGACTTCCGCCGCCGCGATGATCGCCGGAATGTTGAGGTAACTTTGCGCGGACGGCGCGGGGCCGATGCAGATGGATTCATCCGCCATGCCCACGTGCTTCAGGTTGCTGTCGGCGGTCGAATGCACCGCGACCGTCTTGATGCCCATGGTCTGGCAGGCGCGCAGCACGCGCAGCGCGATTTCGCCGCGGTTCGCGATCAACACTTTATCCAGCATGGCGCTCAACCGATGACGAACAGCGGTTGATCGAATTCCACCGCCTGGCCGTTTTCGGCCACGATGGCGAGCACGGTGCCGGCGACTTCGGCCTCGATCTGGTTGAACATCTTCATGGCTTCGATCACGCCCAGCGGATCGCCGACCTTGACCTGCTGGCCGACCTTCACGAACGCTTCCGCGCCCGGCGAGGACGCGGCGTAGAAGGTGCCGACCATCGGCGAACGCACCACGGTGCCCGGTGGCAGGCCGGGTTCTGTCGGCGTTGCGCTCGTGGTGGACGCCGGCGCTGCTGCAGCCGGCGCGGGCGTCGCCACGGGTGCGGCGGCAACGGGCGCGGGCGCGGCGATCACCTGCGGCGCAGGCATGCCGGCTGCAGGAAAACGCGACAGACGGACGACTTCCTCGCCTTCCTTGATCTCGAGTTCCGAGAGATTCGATTCTTCCAGCAGTTCGATCAGTTTTTTGACTTTTCTGAGATCCATGACGGTCTCGCTGTGTACGGATGAGGGTCAGGCGCCGGCAAGCCGCTTGATTGCGGCGTCCAGCGCGTAGCGGTAACTGTCGGCGCCGAAACCGGCGACGACGCCCGCGGCCAGGTCGGAAAAATACGATTGGCGGCGGAACGGTTCACGCGCGTGCGGATTCGACAGGTGGACTTCGATGAAAGGAATCGCGACGGCGGCCAGCGCGTCGCGCAGCGCCACCGAGGTGTGCGTGAACGCCGCCGGGTTGATGAGGATGAAGGCCGTGGTGTCGCGTTTGGCCGCCTGCACCCGCTCGACGAGCTCGTGTTCGGCGTTCGACTGGCAGCTGGTCAGCGTGTGGCCGGCCGCTTCGGCTTGCCGGATCAGCGTGACGTCGATGTCGGCCAGCGTGGTGCGGCCGTACACCTCCGGCTCGCGTTCGCCGAGCAGGTTGAGGTTGGGACCATGAAGGACCAGAATCTTCGCCACGCTTCAGCAGGGACCGCGGCCGGAGCCGGAAGCCGCGCAGTCTGAACTGTCATTCACGATTTGTCCAGCGTTCCGCGGTGGATCGCTGGAGTTTGGCGAAAATAGGGTCACGTTTTACGGCGTGCTGGCCGCGCCTTCCTTCAGCCAATCGTCGAGCAGCCCCTCGTCCAGCGGCCCGAGTTTGGTTTCGAGAATGCGCCCGTCACGGCCGATCAGCACGCTGTACGGCAGCAGCCCGGCGGTGTCGCCGAACACGGTAGTCGGCACCGGATCGGCGTCGATGCCGGTCAGGATGGGGTAACCGACAGCCACGCGTTTCAGGAACGCGGCGGCGGATTGCGGCTGTTCCATCGCCACGCCGACCACCTGCACGCCGTCGGCCGCGTGGGCGCGCTGGAAGTTCGCCAACAACGGCATCTCCTTGAGGCACGGTACGCACCAGCTGGCCCAGAAGTTCAGCAGCACGACCTTGCCATGCCACTTGGCGAGCGTCGTGGGACGGCCTTCGAGATTGGGCAGCGTGTAGCCGCTGGCGACATCGCCTGCCGCGAAGGTTTTGACACCGGCGGGCGCGGGTGGCTGATCCGGCATCCGGTTCGTCCAGCCGTTCTGCAGCCACCAGCCACCGGCGGCGGCGGCGCAGGCAAGCGCCAGGATCAACCAGGTGCGTCGATCCATCATCGCGAGGCGGTTTCCAGCGCCGCGCGAACCACGGAAGCCGTCAGCACCGTCGGCAGCGCGCGCCCCGCGCCGCCGCCGCGCGGATACACCACGTACAGCGGCACGCCCGGCGAATGGAACTGCTTGAGGTACGCGCCGATCTCGGGATCAACGTCGGTCCAGTCGCCCTTCATGTAAACGGCGCCGGTTTGCGCGAGCAGGTTCTTGAAGCCCCGCGTGTCCAGCACCGCGTATTCGTTGGCCTTGCAGGTGACGCACCAGTCCGCGCCGATGTCCACGAACACCGGCGTGCCGGCCGCACGCAGCGATTGCAGTTTCACGGGGCTGAAAGCGACGCTGCTTCCATCCGATGCCGCGGCGCGCGCAGGCGGTGCGACCTGCGCAATTGCGTACAACGATGCCAGTCCGGCCAGCACCAGCGCCAGCGTGAACGCGTGTCCGATCCGCCGCGCCGGACCGCCGCGGCCATGCCACCAAGACGCCGCGGCCAGCAACACCATCGTCACCAGCACCAGCGCCACCGCGTCTGCGCCGCGCTGGTGTGCGAGCACCCACACCAGCCACACGGCCGACAAATACATCGGGAACGCGAGGATCTGTTTCAGCGTTTCCATCCAGCGTCCGGGTTTCGGCAGCAGCCGCGCCAGTGCGGGTACGAGGCCGATCAGCGTCAGCGGCAAGGCCAGCCCGATCCCGAGCGCCAGCATCACCAGCAATTCGTGCGAAGGCGGCGCCACCAACGCGTAGGCCAGCGCGACGCCCATGAACGGCGCGGTGCAGGGGCTGGCGACGACCACCGCCAGCACGCCGGTGAAGAAGTGTCCGGCCGCGCCGCCGCGCTGCGTCAAGCCGCTGCCGAGATTGCCGAGGCCCGCGCCGAACTGCACCACGCCCGACATCGACAAGCCCACCGCGAACAACACGCACGCCAGCACCGCGACGATCAGCGGCTGCTGCAACTGCGTGCCCCAACCGACCGCATGGCCGGCGCCGCGCAGGCCCAGGATGGCGAGCCCGATCGCGAGAAAGGTTGCGATCACGCCTGCGGCGTAGGCCAGCGCGTGCGCACGTGCACGCTGGCGCGACTCGCCGCTCTCCAGCACGCCGACCGCCTTGATCGCCAGCACCGGCAACACGCAGGGCATCAGGTTCAGGATCAACCCGCCGATGAAAGCGAGCAGCAAGGCGAATGCGAGGCCCATGTCGATCGGACCCGCGACCTGCGCATTGGCCGCATCGACGGACGCCGGTGCGCGGGACGTCGTCGCCAGCGAAGCGGTGATCGGATTGCGCGCCGCCCCGTCCCCGCCATCTGCCGCGCCGACCGGTCCGCCGCCGGACGTCGGCAAGGTGAAAGTCTGCGTATTCGGCGGATAACAGATCCTGGGCTCGACTTCGTGGCAGCCCTGATAGCTCACTTCGACTTTCAGCATCGCGGGCATCGCGCCGGCCGCGCTGTACGGCTGCGATGCATCGATCGCGCCGTGATAGATCTCGACGTCGCCGAGATAGGGATCGTGCTCCTTGATGCCTGCAGGCGTCCGCAGCGCGCCGGCCGCGATGCCGGGCGTCAGGATCTTCGCGTGGATGCGGCCGCGGTACAGGTAATAGTGCGGCGCGATGTCGAAATGCAGCGCGACCGCGCCGGGTTTGGCAATGCTCGCCTTCAGCGCGAACGCCTGCGTCACCTGCAGCAGGCCATCGCCGGGACTCACGCTTTGCGCGAAGGCGCCGGCCGCGGCGAGCAGCAACGTCGCGAACAGCAGCAAGGGCGAGGGGAATCGGCGGACAACGGGCATGTCAGGAATCACATCGAGCGACGAACCGCACATGCGGTTCAATGGCGTGGCAACCCGGATTGAGTGCGCCGCGCGGCAGCTTCGGTTCAAAAATTGTCGAAGACCGAAGATTCTCGCAGGCCGGCGCAGGGGCCGCCACTCACGGGCCGGCGGTTTCGCGCGCCAGCCATTCGAGGTACGCCGGCAGGCCTTCGGCCATTTCGATGGCCACGAGTTCCGGCAGCGCGTAGGGATGCAATTCGACCAGGCGCTTGCGCAGGGCGGCGAAGCGTTCGCGCGTGGTCTTGATCAGCAATAGCACCTCGGCGTCGTCGTGGATCTCGCCCTGCCAGCGATAGGTCGACTGGACGCCGGGAAGCCGGTTCACGCAGGCCGCCAGCCGTTCCTCGATCAGCGCGCGGGCGATCCGCGCCGCGGTTTCGGGGTCGGGGCAGGTGGAGAGGGCGAGCAACAACATGAAGCGGGGCTGGGGTCTGGGGGCGGGGGCTTGCGAACAGCGTACCCGGTTCCACTCGTTCCCAGCCCCAGTCCGCCTCTTGAAACCGGATTTTCCGGACCTACAATTAGCACTCGCCGTTGTTGAGTGCTAACAACGCCAACCCTTTCCCAACCCAACGCAGCTGGAGTCGATATGAAGCTTCGTCCGTTGCACGACCGCGTCATCATCAAGCGCCTCGAGGCGGAAACCAAGTCCGCCGGCGGCATCGTCATCCCCGACACCGCGACCGAAAAGCCGATCAAGGGCGAAGTGGTCGCCGTGGGCACCGGCAAGATCCTCGAAGACGGCAAGGTCCGTCCGCTTGCTGTCAAGGCCGGCGACAAGGTGCTGTTCGGCAAGTATTCCGGCACCGAGGTCAAGGTCGATGGCGAGGAACTGCTCGTCATGCGCGAAGAAGACCTGATGGCGATCATCGAAGGCTGAAGAGCCGGGAATGGGGAGTCGGGAATGGGGAATCGCAACAGCATTCCCGCCTGATTCGCCGTTCCACGCCGCTCCGCTTTGACCTTCCGATTCCCTATTTTCAATACCCGATTCCCGGAGTTCCAACATGGCAGCCAAAGAAATCCGTTTCTCCGAAGACGCACGCGTACGCATGGTGCGCGGCGTCAACGCCCTGGCCAACGCGGTCAAGGCCACCCTCGGTCCCAAGGGCCGCAACGTCGTGCTCGAGAAGAGCTTCGGCGCCCCCACCATCACCAAGGACGGCGTGTCCGTGGCGAAGGAAGTGGAACTCGCCGACAAGTTCGAGAACATGGGCGCGCAGATGGTGAAGGAAGTCGCCAGCAAGACTTCCGACGCTGCCGGTGACGGCACCACCACCGCGACCGTGCTGGCACAGGCGATGATCCGTGAAGGCATGAAGGCGGTCGCCGCCGGCATGAACCCGATGGACCTGAAGCGCGGCATCGACAAGGCCGTGACGGCCGCGGTCGAGGAGCTGAAGAAGATCTCCAAGCCGTCGTCCGATTCCAAGTCGATCGCGCAGGTCGGCACCATCTCCGCCAACGGCGACGAGCACATCGGCAAGCTGATCTCGGAAGCGATGGACAAGGTCGGCAAGGAAGGCGTGATCACGGTCGAGGACGGTTCGGGCCTCGAGAACGAACTCGACGTCGTCGAAGGCATGCAGTTCGACCGCGGTTACCTCTCGCCGTACTTCATCAACAGCCAGCAGTCGATGCAGTGCGAGCTGGAAGACCCGTACATCCTGCTGCACGACAAGAAGATCTCCAACGTGCGCGACCTGCTGCCGGTACTGGAGGGCGTTGCCAAGTCGGGCAAGCCGCTGCTGATCGTCGCCGAGGAAGTCGAAGGCGAAGCGCTGGCGACCCTGGTGGTCAACACCATCCGCGGCATCGTCAAGGTCTGCGCGGTGAAGGCGCCGGGCTTTGGTGATCGCCGCAAGGCGATGCTGGAAGACATGGCCATCCTGACCGCCGGCACCGTGATCTCCGAAGAAGTCGGCCTGCAGCTCGAGAAGGCCACCGTCAAGGATCTCGGCCGCGCCAAGAAGGTCGTCGTCACCAAGGAAAACACCACCATCATCGATGGCGCCGGCGACACCAAGGGCATCGAAGGCCGCATCAAGCAGATCAAGGCGCAGATCGAGGAAACCACCTCCGACTACGACCGCGAGAAGCTGCAGGAACGCGTCGCCAAGTTGTCCGGCGGCGTGGCGGTGGTCAAGGTCGGTGCCGCGACCGAAGTCGAGATGAAGGAAAAGAAGGCGCGCGTCGAGGACGCCCTGCACGCCACGCGTGCGGCGGTCGAGGAAGGCGTGGTGCCGGGCGGCGGCGTGGCGCTGGTGCGCGCGGTGCACGCGATCAAGAACCTCAAGAGCGACAACGAGGACCAGGAACACGGCATCGTGATCGCGCGCCGCGCGATGGAAGCCCCGCTGCGCGAAATCGTCGCCAATGCCGGCGAAGAGCCATCGGTGGTGCTGAACAAGGTCGCCGAAGGCAAGGGCAACTACGGCTACAACGCCGCGACCGGCGAATACGGCGACATGGTCGAGATGGGCATCCTCGATCCGACCAAGGTCACCCGTTCGGCGCTGCAGAACGCGGCCTCGATCGCCGGCCTCATGATCACCACCGAAGCGATGATCGGCGAAGCGCCCAAGAAGGAAGAGCACAACCACGGCGGCGCCGGTGGCATGGGCGGCGGCATGGGCGGCATGGGCGGTATGGACTTCTAAGACTTGATTATCCGTCGCCGCGCAGCGGCGACGGATCAACTCGGCTCGTTCGAGCGTCCAAGAAGCCGGGCGCTCAACTCGCCGGAAGTCCAAAGCCGTTCGCCCTGAGCCCTTCGTCAAGCTCAGGACAGGCTGCGCCGCGAAGCGGCGAAGTCGAAGGGCGCTGAAAGTACCAAGCCCCGCGAGCGATCGCGGGGCTTTTCACGTCGTCATTCCGGCGCAGGCCGGGATCCATTTCGTTGTACAAGTGCCGCGCGCCACTATCCTCGCGCGATGATCGCGACCCTGAGAACTTTCGCGCGCGTGGTGTTCACGCCGGTGCATCTGAAACGCACGCTGCTGATCGCATTCGTGGTCGGCAGTTGGTTGAACCTGTTCAACCACGGCGACGAGTTGCTGCACGGCGTGATGAACGCGCCGCTCGCGGCCAAGCTGGCGCTGAATTACCTGACGCCCTTCATCGTGTCGAACTTCGGCCTGCTGGCGCACCAGCGGCATTGACTTGGCGGTCGGCGCGCCGGATCAGCCGGTCAGATCATTGAAGACGCTGCTGGCGTTTCGAATATCACTTCCGGGTGCTGACGCCGCTGCCCGTGGTGGTCCAACGATCGCCATCATCGCTGGATTGGATCTCGAACCGGTAGTGGTCGGGTGAATCGAAGATGTTGAGGGTGCGGAACCAATGCGTTTTGCCGTCCTTGCCCGTGAACTTGCCGGAGTAGGACCAGGTATTGCCCTGCAAACCGAAGTCGGGACTGGCGACATCCTGGTTGGGCGTGATTACGGCAAAGCGGTAACGCTTCGATACCGGATCGAACGTGTACACCGAAAGTTGGTATTGCGGCGCGGCCATGCCTTCGACATGCGCCTCGCCGTTGCACACCAGGAACAAGTGCGTGCCGCCGGACCAGCGGCAATCGTTGATCCCGGTCATGTGTTTTGGTTTTTTCGCGCCGGGCGTGCTGAAGCTGCCATGCGACTGCCAGGTTCCCACGAACATCCGGAGGGCGTTGCCTGGGTCCGCTTCTGGTGCCGCGGCAAGCGACCATGCCGGCAGAGCCGCGAGTCCCAGGAACAGCAATAGCGCGGAAGATTTCATCGCGAGCTTCCTCCTCATGCAGGCGTGAGTGCCGGATCGCGCAGCAAACGTTGGAAAGATGGCAAAGCGCCATCCCATCCATGCTGGTCGTGCTGCAGAAAGATAACGCGGAATCGCTGCAGGTCCGAGGGCGTGGCCGGTCCGGCAACGGTTCGCGATCAACCGAAACGCGGCGCGAGGGCAAGAGGCTTCACCCCGCCTGCACCAAGCCGTTGCGATAGTGCGCCGACTGCGAGCGGCTCGCGCGCGGTGGTTCCGCGCCGCGCCGGAATGCCGCCGCAAGGACGCAAGCGATGGCAGACACTCCAACCGACGCACGCTGGCAACGCGGCAACGGCGCCGAGATCCGTCTGTCGGGTTCGTGGACGTTGCTGCTGGATGACCGGCGGCGTCAGCGCCTTGCGCGCGAACTGGGCGAACTCGATGCGCCGCGCAACTACGGCTGGAACCTGAAGCAGGTCGATGCCCTGGACAGCGCGGGAGCGCGCCTGCTTTGGGACGTCTGGGACCGCCAACTGCCGGACCGGCTGGAATGCCAGGACGATCACCGGCACTGGTTCCGGTGGCTGCAGGAAACCCATTTCCCCGCGCCGCCGGTTCCCCGCCGGCTGGACGAGGCGATCGAACGCGTGCTCCAGGCGGGGTTGGGCTTCGTCCGCGCGATCGGCGGAATCCTGCTGCTGATCGGACAGCTGCTGGTCGACGTGGCCTGGTGCGTGCGCGATCCGCGCGTGATCCCGTGGCGCGAAATCGCGGCGACGATCTATCACGTCGGCGCCGCGCCCATGCTGCTGCTTGGCCTGGTGGGTTTTGCGATCGGCGTGGTCATGGCGATCCAGATCGGCATGACCCTGCAGCAGTTCGGGGCGCCGATGATGATCATCCAGATGATGGGGCTTGCGGTGCTGCGCGAACTGGGGCCGGTGATCGCGGGGCTGATCCTGGCGGGGCGCTCGGGTTCGGCGATCACCGCGGGGATCGGATCGATGCACCTGACCGGCGAATACGATGCGCTGCGCGCGTTCGGCTCATCGCCCAGCCTGCGCCTGGCGCTGCCGCGGGTGATTGGCGCCACGATCAGCGTGCCGCTGCTGGTGGTGTGGACGGACATCGCCGCGCTGTTCGGCGGTGCGCTGACCGGACAACTGGATCTCGGCGTGGGTTACAAGTTGTTCCTGATCCGGTTGCCGCAGAGCGTCCAGATCGTGAATTTCTGGATCGGCCTCGGCAAGGGCGCGCTGTTCGGAATGACCATCGCGCTGGTCGGCTGTTATTTCGGCATGACCGCGCCGCCGGACACGGCGGGCTTGAGCCGCAACACCACGCTGTCGGTGGTGGTCAGCCTGACCCTGATCCTGATCTTCGACGCCAGCTCGGGCGCGCTGCTCACCCACGTCGGGCTGCTGTGAGAACGCCATGGATCCCGAAACCGGCGAAGCGGTCATCGAAGTGAAGAACCTGCACAAGCGGCTCGGCGGACAGCCGGTCCACGAAGGCATCGATCTCGAAGTGAAGCGCGGCGAGCTGATGTCCGTAATCGGCGCCTCCGGATCGGGCAAGACCACCCTGTTGCAGCAGATCATCGGCCTGCTGCCGCCGGACGAGGGTGAAATCCGGGTGCTCGGGCAGACCATCAACCAGCTCGAAGCCTGGGAAGCGCGGCTGCTGCGCCGCCGCTGGGGCGTGCTGTTCCAGCAATCGGCGTTGTTCAGCGCGATGACGGTCTACGACAACCTCGCCTTTCCGGTGCGCGAGTTGCGCAAGGAAGGCCTTGCGGTCGACGAGGACATGCTGCGCGAGGGCATCGCGCTGAAGCTGCACATGGTCGGGCTTGCCCCCGAGGATGCGTGGAAATATCCGTACGAACTCTCCGGCGGCATGGCCAAGCGCGCCGCGCTGGCGCGTGCGCTGATGCTGGAAGCGGAACTGCTGTTCCTGGACGAACCCACCTCGGCGCTCGATCCCGCCGCCGCGTCTGAATTCGACAAGCTGGTCGGGCAGTTGCACGACGAGTTACATCTGACCGCGCTGATGATCACCCACGACATCTACAGCGTGGCAGCCTTGAGCAATCGCATCGCGGTGCTCGCCGGCGGAAAACTGGTCACGGTGGGCACGCTGGAGGAAGTGGCGCATTTCGAACATCCCTTCATCGCGGACTTCTTCCGCTCGCGGCCCGGCGAGGACCGCTTGCGCAGCGTGACGGCCGGCGGGGCTTGAGCCATGGAGAACCGCACCCACGCCATCATCGCCGTCAGTTTCCTGATCGTGTTTTCGCTGGGCGCGGTGCTGGTCTGGTACTGGCTTTCGAACCAGCAGAACGAACCGCTGGTCTACGAGATCGTCACCAGCCAGTCGGTAGGCGGACTGTCCGTGCAATCGAAGGTCCAGTTCAAGGGCATCGACGTCGGCCACGTCACGCAGATCGGGTTCGACCCGAAGGACCGTGCCAGGGTCGTGATGCAGATCAGTCTCGAACCCGAAACCTATGTCACGCACGCGACCTACGCCGAGATCGCGATGCAGGGCCTGACCGGGGGCAGCGTGCTGGAATTGAAGCTCGGCCAGGGCAGCAACGCGCCGCTCGCGACCAGCGCGGGACATCCCGCACGCATTCCGATGCGCGAGGGCCTGATCGGATCGTTGATGAGGTCCGCGCGCGCGGACATGCAGCAAATCCACGAACTGCTGGCGAGCGCCAACAAGGTGCTCGATACAAGCAACCGCCAGCACATCGCTCAATCGTTGCAGCAGATCGACACCGTCACCCGTCAGCTCGCGACGATCGAAGCGCAACTGCCGGCGTTGCTCAGGAACGTGCAGCGCAGCGTCGATGAAAGCCACGCGCTGCTCGCCGACGCCGACCGCACCGTGCGCGATGCGCAACCGGCGGTCAGGAACGCCGCCGCGCTGGAAGCCTCCATCGAGACCGTCGCACGTTCCAGTCGGCAATTGAGCGAGCGGTTGAACCGCCAGACCGCACCCGACTTCGACAGCTTGAGCCAGAGCCTGCAGCGCACGTCCGAACAACTGGACCAATTGCTGCGCGAACTGAAAGCCAAGCCGCAAAGCCTGATCTTCGGACCGCCCACGCAGCCGCCCGGACCCGGCGAACCCGGCTTCGACAGGCAACACAAGGAGCCTCATCAGCCATGAAACGCATGCGACTGGCGTTGGCGTTGTGCCTGCTCGCGCTGGGCGGCTGCGGCGCGGCATCGCGGCAGAACGTCGTGCCGCGGCATTACACCCTGGGTCCGTTGACGGGTACGACGGCGCCGGCATCGTCTCGCGCGGGTGGTGCAATCCTGCGGATAGCGCGCATCGAAATGCCCGCGTGGCTGCAGGGCACCGGGTTGTATTACCGGCTCGCGTATCGCAACGACGACGTGATCGCCACCTATGCGAATTCGGATTGGGCGGCGCCGCCGGCCGCGATGCTGGAGCAACGCTTGCGCAGCGCACTCGATGACGGCGGCTGGCGCGCGGTGGTGGGTCCCGCCAGCAACGCGCCGGCGGATTTCACGTTGCACGTCAGCGTGGACGATTTCAACCAGGTGTTCACATCGCCAGGTGAAAGTTTCGGTGTACTGGATGCAACGGTGACACTGGACGGCGCCAACGATGCGCTGGTCGCGCAGCGGCACTTCCATTTCCGGGTCGCGACGCCGAGCGCCGATGCGGCCGGCGGCGTGCAAGCACTCGATACGGCGAGCCAAGACTTCGCGGACCAGCTGCGCGACTGGTTGCGCGCACGGCAGCCAAACCATTCATGAAAGCGCGGTGCAATCACTGAATACGCGGCTTGCACGCGGGCCGCGACGCCGTTATGCTGCGCTGCAGCACGGGCCCACTGCCCGTCCCATCTTGTCCGCGCTATCCGCGCTGGAGCGTCCGCTCCCTGTTTCACCCAACCCCCTCCCATCGGCATTGCCGATGCATGCCACCCCTCGTGCCACTCGATGGCCGTCGCGCGCCCGCGGCCGCGCGCGTCGCATTCCCGTTGCCGCATCTCCGATCCACTGACTTTCGGTACACGCTTCAATGAAACGTCTTGCGTCCATCCTCGCCTTCACGCTGCTGACCGGCGGCGTCGCCTCCGCCGCCACGCTGCCGTTGCCTGCGGGCACCACGGTGGTGCCGCTGGCGGTCATCACCAACGACCGCGACACCAGCGTCAGCCGCATGGCCCTGATGGTGAGCGATTCCACCGTCAGCGGCATCGCCATGCAGACCAGCGCGAATGCCGGCAGCGATCCCGCCGCCGCCACGTCGCAGATCTATCCGTTGGCCGGCATCGAAAGCCACGACGGCGTGGTGCTGGGACAGGGCCAGGGCGTCAAGGCGATCTTCCTGCGCGGCGACATCGCCTCGCAGGACGGCCGCGGCTCGCTCACCATCCGCTATCTCACCAACGGCGTGTTCAAGCACTGGGCCGAATGCCGCATCGACCTGCAGAAACTCGGGCCGAATCATTGGCAACTGGTGAACGCCTACGATGGCCGCCCGATCGAGCGCATCAGGGTGAAGACCTGGGCGCTGGGCATTTCCACGCTGACGAACGTCTGTCCCAACACGGCGGCGTAACCCGTTCTGCGGCATGCGTGGCGCCCGCGCGGCGCCACGACGAATGGTCCATTTGCAGCCCCGGACGCGTGGCTACACTCGGGAATGCCGATGCGCCGGATCCATCTCGCCGCATGGCGCTGCTTGCGAACGCATCAATGGATGTCCGCGATGGCGCGGAGATCCTTGACCAGTTGACGGTACATCGCGTCCTTGCGTTCGCGCCCGCGCAGGATCGCAGACGGATGCCAGGTCGCCATCGCATGCACGTGCTCGCCCAGCGCGCGCCATTCGCCGCGCTGGCGTGACAGGCGGAACGCGTTGCCGAACAGGGTCTGCGCCGCCATCGCACCGAGCGCGACGATGATCTTCGGCTTGACGCGCGCGAGTTCCGCCGCCAGCCACATCCGGCACGCGGCCTGTTCCGCCGCGTTGGCACGCTTGTGCAGTTTCGCCGTGCCGCGCTGCGCGTACTTGAAATGCTTGACGGTGTTGGTGAGGTACAGCGCGCCGCGATCGAGGCCGGCTTCGGCCAGCGCGCGATCGAGCATGCGCCCGGCCGGCCCGACGAACGGCTCGCCCTGCATGTCTTCGTGCAGCCCCGGCTGCTCGCCGATCAGCATGATCGTCGCGTCCGCGGGGCCTTCACCGAACACGGTTTGCGTGGCCGGTTTCCACAAGGGACACGCGCGGCAGTCGCGCGCCTTGCGGCGCAGCGCGGCGAGGTTGCCGCCGGGGATTTCGGCGACGGGTTTGGCGAGAAGCGTCGAGGATGGCGTAGTGTCGGTCATGGAACCTCCGTGTTCCGGACAAACCCTGTGGCGAGGCTAGCCCTCGCTGCGTGCGCGCACGTCCGCGAAATGCCAGTCGCGCAGCAATGAGCCATTCTCCCACACCGTCTCCATCGCATCCTCCCAGCCTTGCCCGAGCGTCGCGGCATCGCCGGCGATGGCGTCGCCGGGCAACGCAACGGTCCGGAAGGTGCCGTGTGAACGATGCCGCGCCAGCGTCAGCCGCCCGCGCTTGGACGCCTTCGCATGATCGGTGGCCGGATCCTTGAACACGTCGATCCACTTGCCATCGATGCGCGCGGCGGAACACTTCAGCGCGAACTTCTGGGTGTCGCGGTCGAGTTTCTGCAGCAGCGCGCCGCCCATCCCGAACGCGATGTTGTCGGCTGAATAACGCGCGTGCGTGATGCGCTCCAGGATCAGGCGGATCGAATCGGGATTCACGCCGTCGCCCTGGATCACGCGCACGTGGTTCAGCACGCGATAGCCCTTCGCATTCATCGTGCTGCCGAACGCGGCGTTCAACATGCTCAGGGTGCGATGCACGACGTCGGCGGGATCGCCGGAATCGGGGCGCACCACCAGCGTTGCGCCGCTCGCGATCACCTCCTCGCGCAACGCGCCACCCCACATTGCTTCGATCGCGTGGAACAGGTCGTAGCTGTCCGACACGCACGCCACGATCGAACCCGGCTTGGCGAACTGGCGCAGCATGTTGCGGTATGCGTCGAGTTCGCGGTCGCGGCCCCACGCGGTGATGGTGCTGTGCTCGGCGGCGGGAATCGAAACGCCCGCCATGGTTTCGCCGTAATATTCGCGCGCCGCCAGCACGCCCAGCACCGTGTCGGTGCCTCGGAAATTCACCAGATGCGCCATGCCGCCGAGCGCCGCCGATTCCGCGCTGGACACCCCGCGCGCGCCGAAGTCGTGCAGCTTGAACGGCAATTGCGCGGCCGCGTCGTCGCTGGTGCGGTCGAGGTATTCGCGGATCGTCTGCTTGACGTGCCAGCTGACCGTCGCAACGGTGACCGGATACCACACGCGCATCAACAGCGTTTCTACATACGACGGCACCCAGAAACAATCGGGGCAGGTGCTCTCGATCGTCATCAGCGCATGGTGCGTCGGCACCACCGTGCCTTCCGCCACCGCGCGGATGCGCAGCGGGAGTTTTCCGCCGTGCGCCTCGACGACGTGCCGCCAGCCGGATTCGTTGAACGGCTCGCCATGCGCGGCGAAGAACGTTTTCGCTTCGTCGATATTCGCTGTAGTGACCGGCCGCGAAAGGTATTCCTTCAGGATTGACTGCAAGCCGAAGAACAGCGTGCGCTCGTATTCGCCGCCGCGACTCTCGAGATAGAAGAACGTCGCATCCACGCCCGGCGGATACTGCAGCCAGTGGCTGGCCTTGTAGCTGTCGGTGTTGAGGATGAGGTTGCGGGCGAGATGCATGCGCGAAGCCGCCGGTTCGGCGGGTTTGCCGAGCCCTTCATTCTAGCGATCGCCTTTTGAAAACGACGACTTGCTTCTTGCCGTGCTCCGAACGCGCGCCTGCTTCGCCGGCTTGCACGTCGTACCGCCGCTGCTTGCCTGTTCGCCCAGTACGATCGCTCCCGGTATGTGCCGTTTGCCCCAGCGCACGAACGCGCGCAACACGTCGCTCAGGTCCTTGCCCTTGGGCGTGAGCGTGTAGGCATACCGCACCGGGCGCTCCTGATACGGCGCGCTTGTGATGATGCCTGTCTCTTCGAGCCGCTTGAGGCGATCCGCGAGGATGTTGGTCGGGATGCGCTCCGGCGAATCCGCAAGCTCCTTGTAGGTGCGCTTGCCGTGCAGCAGGTCGCGCACCACCAGCAGCGACCATTTGTCGCCCATGATGTCGAGCGAATTGGCGACCGCGCAGGGTGATCGCGTGAAAGGCTTGATGGTACCCATCAAATTCAGAAGTAACTTGCGGATCGCAAGTCAGTATGCTACGGTAGCAACAAACTTGCAAAACGCAAGTGACATGGAAGAGGGGTTCTCATGAACAAGCCCAACCCGGATTTCGCGCTGGTGACAGGAGCCTCGTCCGGAATCGGAGATGCAACGACCAAGGCCTTGCAGAATGCGGGTTTCCGCGTGTTCGGAACCAGTCGCCGCGCGGCCGCCGAAAGATCCGACGGCGTCACCATGCTGACCTGCGACGTGACCGATGACGCATCCGTTGCGAAAACGGTCGATGATGTCCTGGCCGAGACCGGGCGCGTCGACCTGCTCGTCAACAACGCCGGCATGGGCCTGCTCGGCGGCGCGGAAGAATCCTCGACGAGTCAGGCCCGGGCACTGTTCGACGTGAATGTCTTCGGTGTTGTCCGATTGACCAACGCCGTTTTGCCGACAATGCGCCGTCAGGGAAAAGGCCGGATCGTTAATCTGAGCTCGGTGCAGGGGGTCATTCCGGCGCCCTATTTTGCGCTTTATTCGTCGACCAAACATGCCATTGAGGGCTATTCCGAATCACTCGACCATGAATTGCGTCCGTTCGGAATCCGCGTTGTGCTGGTTGAGCCCGCCTATACGCGTACGTCATTCGAAGGAAATCTCGCCGCACCCGATCGATTGCTCGATGTCTATGAAACCGCGCGCGCCGGCATGAACGTGGTCTTGCGCAAGGCGATGGAAAAAGGCGATTCGCCCGAAGCGGTAGCCAGGACCGTTCTGGCAGCTGCAACCGATCCCACACCGAAGAATCGCTACGCCGCAGGGAAAATGGCGCGGCAAGTCAGCTTTCTGCGCCGTTTCGTCCCCGCATCCGTATTCGACAAGAGTCTGCGAAAGCAGAATGGACTGCCGGTTTAACGTCGGCATCAACGACGCACGCCCGAGACTTTCGGCAAGAGTGCTCATATTGACAACTGCGCTCACCGGCATGTTTTGCGCGTATCTGCAGAGTTTTCAAAAACGACAATGCGTGGCGGGCTGGTGTTCGATGCGCGTGACGTCGGATCGCCAAGTCGGGAAACGTGCCTTATCCTGAGCGTTCCTTCTGCACGGCACGCGAACATGCGCATGGCTCTGGCTGCGGTTCTTCTTTCGGGTCTGATGATCCCGAGCCTGCATGCGCAGTCGCGTTCGGGGCAGCCAAGCGCGTCGAACACTCCGATTTCGTTTCAAATGCCGGCATCGGAGCGCGCCAACATCGCGGAAAACCCGTCGTGGACGGCACCGCAAAAGCCGTTTCGCATCTACGGCAACACGTGGTACGTCGGGCCGCGCGGCCTCGGCGTTTTCCTGATCACCGCGCCGGCGGGCGACGTGCTGATCGATGGTGGCGTGCCGGGCGATGCGCCGCTGATCGAAGCCAATATCCGGACGCTCGGCTTCGCGCTGCACGATGTCAAATGGATCCTCAATTCGCACGCGCACTCCGACCACGCGGGCGACATTGCACGGCTCGCACGCGATACGGGCGCGCAGGTGATCGCGAATGCCGCGGATGCGCCATTGCTCGAACGCGGCGGTCACGACGATCCGCAATACGGCGACCGGTTTCCGTTTCCGCCGGTGCACGTGGCGCGCACGGCTGCCGATGGCGAACATCTGCACCTGGGTGATCTGGTGCTGACGGCGCATGCGACGCCGGGGCATACCGCAGGCAACACCACCTGGACGTGGACTTCGTGCGAGGGCACGCGTTGCCTGCGCGTGGTCGACGTCGGCAGCCTTTCGGCGCCGGGTTTTCGATTGGTCGGCGATCCCGGCATCGTCAAGCAATTCGAGCACAGCTTCGAAGTGGTCGCCGCGCTGCCCTGCGACATCCCGGTCGCTCCGCATCCGGAGATGGTGGATTTCTGGGAGCGCGTCGCCATGCGCGAACGCGGCGACGGGAACGCGATGCTGGATCCGGCGGGCTGCCGCGCATACGCAAACGCCGCGCGCAAAAATTTCGCGGCGGAACTGGCGAAGCAGCGCGCCGACGCGGCATCGTCGAAACAGCAGCGGCCGTAGACACGGCGGCCGGCGATCACGTCCCGCCCAGGCCCGTTCGCTTCAACCGCCGGCGGCTTGCGGCTGCAGCGCGCGGATGCTGCGCATCTGCGGACTGGCGAGGCAGCACAGCGCGATCGCGGTGAGCGTCAGCCCCGCGACGCCGAACAGCGCGGTCAGCGAGATCACTTTCAGCAGCGCGCCGGCGGCGGCCGCCGACAACGGACCCAGCCCCATGAAAGTGAACATCAGGATACTCATGGTGCGGCCCATCATCTGTTGCGACACGCGCTGCTGGATCCAGGTGAAGATCGCGATCTGCACGATGCCGCCGAGCAGCCCGGTGCACAGCAGCAGTGCCGCGCCGGTATACGTGGTGTGCACCAGCATCAACGCGACCAGCGTCAGGCCGACGAGGCTGTCGATGCCCAGCACCAGCACGCCGAGGCGTCCGCGTATCGCGCGCTGCGCGAAGCCCGACAGAAAACTGCCGATGAACATGCCGACGCCTTGCGCCGTCATCAGTATCCCGAGCGACGCCGCGCCGAGATCCATGCGCGTATCCGCCAGCACCGGCAGGCCCACCTGGATCGGGCCGCCCACGAACACCGACACGAAGCTCGCGTAGATCACGAACGTGCGCAGCGGCACGTCCGACCACACGTAGCGCACGCCCGCGGCGATGCTGGCGAACACGCCGCCGCTTTGCTGCGGTGGATGGAAGTCGCCGTGGATGCGGATCATCGCCAGCGACACCAGCGAAAACACGAAGCTCGCGGCGTCGATCGCGAACGCCGTGCCCAGGCCGCTGGCATCCGGCAACGATTGCGCCGACGGCGCGCGATGCGCACCCAGCGCGATCACGAAACCGGCCAGCACCGGGCCGCCGATCATGCTGAGCTGGCGCATGCCCATGAACAGCGCGTTGGCCGCGCGCAACTGCAGCGGCGGCACCAGTTGCGGCAGGATCGCCGAACCCGCGGGATACGCAAACGCCGTGGACAGGCCGATGCCGAGCGCCAGCAGATACACCATCCACATCTGGATCGCGCCGCTCAGCACCAGCACCGCGAGGATCACGATGCAAGCGGCGTTGGCGGCGCGCGCGCCGAGCAGCACCACGCGCGGCGACATCCGGTCCACCACCGCGCCACCGATCAGCATGAACGCCGCGCGCGGAAACGCCATCACCGCCAGCACGATGCCCAGCGCGGCGGGATTGCCGGTGAGTTTCAGCACCAGCCACGGCAGCGCCACCAGCGTGAACTGATCGCCGAACGCCGACACCGAACTGCCGCCGAACAGCAGGCTGAAGTTGCGGTTGGCGAAAAGCGACTGGCGGGCGGGCGGCGGCGCCGCATCGGAAGCGGTGTTCATGGGCGTGCCCGGTGGGATCGAGCGTGCAGTCTAATGCGCCGTGGCGGCTTTCGATAAACCGTCGTGGTGGCTTGGGTCCGCGAAATAGTCGCCGAATGCGGCGACGATCTTGTCCACGTCGCGCGCCGAAACATCCAGATGCGTGACGAGGCGCAACGGATGGCCGCTGCCGATCAGGATGCCGTTCGCTTTCAAGTGCAGCTTCAACGAATCCATGTCGTGATCCGCAACGCTGCAGAACACCATGTTGGTCTGCACGGACGAGGGATCGACCTTCAGCGCGGGAATGTTGGCGAGGCCGTCGGCAAGCCGCCGCGCATTCGCGTGGTCTTCCGCCAGCCGTTGCACGTGCTGTTTCAACGCGACGATTCCAGCCGCGGCCAGGATGCCGGCCTGGCGCATGCCGCCTCCGACGACTTTTCGCCAACGGCGTGCCCGCAGGATGAGATCGCGCTGTCCGCACAGCACGGAGCCCACGGGCGCACCGAGTCCCTTCGAGAGGCACAGCGACACCGTATCGAAGTGGCGGCTGATCGCATTGATCGGCACGCCGAGTTTCACCGCAGCGTTGAAGGCGCGCGCGCCATCCAGGTGCAATCCGAGCTTGTGCGCGTCGGCGAACGCGCGCGCGCGTTGCAGGTAATC
The DNA here is from genome assembly GCA_030167125.1 of Rhodanobacteraceae bacterium. Classification (NCBI taxonomy): domain Bacteria; kingdom Pseudomonadati; phylum Pseudomonadota; class Gammaproteobacteria; order Lysobacterales; family Rhodanobacteraceae; species Rhodanobacteraceae bacterium. The sequence continues at coordinate 2,650,537 of CP126531.1, read as the reverse complement.
GAGCGGCAACACCTTGCCGCCCATCGTGTTCTCCAGGCACAGCAGCCGCGTGCGCGCGAAATGGTTGTCGTCGGGCTTGATCGCGGCGGCGACCTGCAGCAGGTCCAGCGTGCCGTCCGCGCAGAACTCCAGCGGCTGCGGCTGGATGCCGCCCAGCACCGCCGCGCCGCCGCCCTCGTATTTGTAGGTGTGCGCCTGCTGCCCGACGATGTATTCGTCGCCGCGCTGGCAGTGGCTCAGCAGCGCGATCAGGTTGCTCTGGGTGCCGCTGCAGACGAACACCGCGGCTTCCATGCCCGACATTTCCGCGGCGAGACCCTCGAGTTCGTTGACCGTCGGGTCTTCGCCATAGACATCGTCGCCCACTTCGGCGGCGGCCATGGCGTTGCGCATGGCCTGGGTCGGGCGGGTGACAGTATCGCTCCTGAGGTCGATCATGGCGCGTTCTTGCGAGTGGACGCGAACAATTTAGCGGAGCGAGTGCGCCGCCGCGCGTTCCATCCAGACGGCCATCCCTGGCCGTTCCATTGCAAGGTCAAAAGCGCGATCGGGCGAATCAGCCTCCACTGCCCATCGGCTCGTTGCCGGAGTGCTGCATCATCTTCGAATCGTCTTTCTTCATCATCTTGCCGTGATGCGCGGCCATGTACGTGTCGCCGTGCATCGCGTCGTTTTTCATCATGCCGTGCTTGTGCATGGCGTCCTTCATCGCGTCCTTGTGTTGCATGCCGTCCTGCGACATGGCCGAAGCGGAACTCGCGGGCGTGGCGTCCTGCGCGAGCGCGGGTGCGCCGGCGAGAACAGCGATGGCCATCGCGAAGGGGAGGGCGGCGAACATGCGTGCGTTCATGGGTGGATCCTTCTGGCTGGAAAGTGGAGAGGCGGCCACGCCGCCTCCACTCCCCTTTCGCCGGAAGCGCGCCGCCGGTTACATCAACGCCGTGACAACAACCGCCCGCCCATCGCCGCGTTCGCCGCGATCACGATCAGCACGGCCAGTGCGTGCGTCAGCAAGTCGGTCGCGGCCGCGTCGTAGGCGTGGCAGATTTCCAGCAGGCTGGCCGAGGCCGCCGCACTGGCCAGACCGACCAGGATCGCGGTGCGGACCGGCCGCAGCGGACAGGCACGGCGCAGCAGCAGGATCATCAATGCCGACAGCGGGATCGAGAAGCTGACGATGAACACCAGGCAATCGGCCGATTGATGGACGCCGGCGATGCTGGTGCCGGGCGCGAGCCACGTGCGCAAACAACCCAAGCCGCTCGCGCCGAACCACAGCAGCGCAGCGGGCAGCGGCAACCACGCCCACGCGCGCGAACGGCCCGGCACGCTCAGCGCGAACGCCGCCCACGCGGCGCACGCGGTCGTCAGCACCGCACCCGCGGTCGCCCAGGCAAGATCGGGTGCGCCGCCCCAGCGATGCAGCATCGGTGCGGTGCCGTAGTGCACCAGCAGCAATGCAGCGATCGCCGCGACGACCAGCAGCCAGCCGAGCGTGCGCAGCCACGGCGGCGCTAGACGTCGCACCGGCGTCAATTCGGCGCCGAGCGTGTCGATCAATGCCTGGTGGCGTGGATCGGATGACATGTCGTTACGAATCTCCGTGCAGGCGGCCGCGCAGCGCCTTCAGCGCGCGATGCAGGTTCACTTTCAATGCACCGGTATTGCGGCCGGTCTCGGCGGCAGCTTCGGCCAACGAATGTTCCTTGAGACCCATCTGCTCCACCGCTTCGCGCTGGCCCGGCGGCAATCCCGCGATCGCCGCGCGCAAACGCGACGCCTCCTGCGCGCGTTCGCTCGCGGTACTGGCGTCGTCGTGCCCGGCCATCTGCTCGAACGCGAATTCGTCGTGGGTTTCACGGCGCTGGCGGCGGCCGTGGCCACGCAGCATGTCAATCGCGCGGCGACCGGCGATGGCGGCGAGCCATGCGTCGTAGGAACGCGCCGGATCGTAGGTGTGGCGGACGCGGTGCACGGTGAGCAGGGTTTCCTGCACCACGTCATCGAGTGCATCCGCCGGCACGCGGTGGTGGCGCGCCACGTTGCGGATCAGCACCAGCGAGTCGGCGAGCACGCGCTCGTACGCGGCGCGATCGCCCGCTTGCGCGGCGGCCATCCACGCGGCGCGCCGGCGTTCGGGCGGCGTGTCGTCGCTGGCATTCTCGGCTGACACGTGGACGCGGCGATCCGATGGCGGGGCGATCCCGTCATATAGCACCCACACCGCATCGGCGGTCAAGAGGGACATGCCTGGAACCGGTGAGCTTGCCCACAGCCTGATTCGCTGCGTCCGGTGCCGGGGTTACTTCGCGCCGCAACGTAACCGGTGGCGAGGTCCCGACGAATACAACTCGAACACGCCACTGTCGGAGACTCCATGTCGCGCAATAACGAAGTCCTGATGGCCGAACGGCGCCGGCTCCTGCGCCTGGGTTTGGGCGGCGGCGCGGCGCTGGTGATCGGCGGCGGCTTCGCGCTGCCGCGCCTGTTGGCGGCCACCGCCGGCGATGCGTTGCCCGGAACGATCCATACCGAACCGGGCAACGTGCTGCTGGAAATCTTCGCGGACGACGGCCGCGATCTCGGTCCGCAGCGCCTGCCGCGGCTGGTGTTGAGCGACGCCGAGTGGCACCGACGGCTGTCCCCGGCCGCGTTCGAAATCCTGCGCCGCGGCGGCACCGAGCCTGCCTTCAGCGGACAGCATGAGCGACCAACGGCACGCGGCCTTTATCGCTGCGCGGGCTGCGCCACCGCGCTGTACGACGACGCCACCCAGTTCGATTCCGGCACGGGCTGGCCGAGCTTCTGGCAGCCGATCTCCAAGCACAACGTGATCGAACTCAGCGACGCGAGTTTCGGCATGCTGCGCACCGAAGTGCGCTGCGCGCGTTGCCAAGGGCACCTCGGCCACGTCTTCGACGACGGCCCGCGCCCGACCGGATTGCGCTACTGCATGAACGCGCTGGCGTTGAAGTTCGTGGCGCGGAGGGCGGGTTGAGCGACGCTTTCCAGGACTCGCGTATCCCGCGCACAACTTGTACATCGCTTCCGCGTCAAATGGGCCCACCAGGACTCGAACCTGGAACCAAGGGATTATGAGTCCCCTGCTCTAACCGATTGAGCTATAGGCCCGTGAGGTTGCATAGGATACCGGTGCACACATGCCGCACCGCGCTTGTCGCGCCAGCGACCGTCCCCATATCGCGTCCATGCTCGACGACGAACTGCTGCGCATCAATGATTCCGCCGGCGCGCAGCCCGGCCGCGCAGCTTCAACCGGCGGCACCGGCAGCTTCGACGAAACCGCACTCGACGCGTATTCGCGCGTGGTCACCGGCGTCGCCGAGCACGCCGGTCCCGCGGTGGTGGCGATCGCGGTGCCGGATCGTCGCGACGCACGCGGGCGCAGGCTGCCGGGCGGCGGCGGTTCCGGATTCCTGTTCACCCCGGACGGATTGATCCTCAGCAACGCACACGTGGTGCAGGGTGCGCGCTCGATCGTGGTGATGACCACCGCCGGGCACACGCTAGCTGCCGACCTGCTGGGCGAGGACCCGCACACCGATCTTGCACTGCTGCGCGTGGCCGCGCCGCAGCCGTTGCCGACCTTGCCGTTGGGTTCGGCGCGCGGCATCCGCGTCGGGCAACTGGTGGTGGCGATCGGCAATCCGTTCGGTTTCGAATCCACCGTCACCGCGGGCGTGGTGAGCGCGCTGGGCCGCAGCCTGCGCGCGGTGAGCGGGCGGCTGATCGAGGACGTGATCCAGACCGACGCCGCGTTGAACCCCGGCAATTCCGGCGGCCCGCTGCTGGATGCCGCCGGCCGCGTGATCGGCGTCAACACTGCGATCATCGCCGCGGCGCAGGGCATCTGTTTCGCGACGTCGATCGACATCACTCAACAAGTGGTGCCGCAATTGATGCGGCACGGCCGGGTGCGGCGCGCCTCGCTGGGCGTGGGCGCGCAGAACCTGCGCTTGCCGCGCCGTTACGTGCGCCATTTCGAGCTGACCATCGAAACCGCGGTGCGCTTGATGGAAATCGTGCCAAACGGTCCGGCTGCACGTGCCGGGTTGCAGGCGGGCGACATCGTGATCGAATTCGACGGCCATGCGGTGGATGGCATCGACACGATGCACAAGCTGCTCGATGCGGAACACATCGGCCGCAGCGCGCCGATCGCGGTGGTGCGCCGCAACCGGCGGCACGAGTTCGCGGTCACGCCCGCGGAATTGTCCGCAAACTGAACGGCATGGCGATCGGCTGCTGACACCACGCCGTCAGCAGTCCTGCCTATGATGAGCATCCCGCGCAACGGTGCGCTTCAACCGCGAGGTGCCCCCCATGCAACATTTCCGCTACGCAGTCATTGCCGTCCTTCTGCCGATCCTGGCGATCGGGATCGATGTTCCTTCCGCGCTGGCTTCGCAGGACACCCCGAAGGCGGTGCAGTCACGAAATCTCTCCGGCCTGCACGATTTCGACTTCTTCGTCGGTACATGGAAGGTGCACAGCCGCAGGCTGAAGGAACGCCTCGCCGGTAGCCACGATTGGGAGGAATTCGACGGCACCATTCGCAACATCAAACTGATGGATGGCCTGGCGAATGTGGACGACACGGAATTCGATACGCCGGAAGGCATCTACCGTGGCGTGGCACCGCGTGCCTACGACCCCCGGACGGGACTCTGGGCGATCTGGTGGATAGATGGCCGCAACCCGCATGGTGCGCTCGATCCACTCGTCAAGGGCCGGTTCGTGCATGGCGTCGGCACGTTCTACGCCAACGACACCCTGCGCGGCAAACCGATCAAGGTGCGTTTCATCTGGTCGCACATCACGCGGAACTCCGCGCAATGGGAGCAAGCCTTTTCGGCGGATGGCGGCAAGACTTGGGAAACCAACTGGACCCAGGTACTGCATCGCGTCAATTGAATCATTCGAAATAACCGTTGTTGCCGATCGAGGAGTACGCCATGAACACCGAACAGATTGCCAACCGCCTGGTCGAGCTGTGCCGCAAGGGCGAATACGAGCAGGCGCAGCGGGAGTTGTACGCGCAGGATGCGGTCAGCATCGAAATGCGGGGCTCGCCGGCCGGCGCGCTGGGCGACGCCAAGGGGCTGGAAGCGATCTACACGAAGGGCCGCAAATGGGCCGAGGGCGTCGAAGCGGTGCACGCGAGCAACGTGAGCGATCCGATTGTCGCCGGCAACTGGTTCAGCACGGCCTTTTCCATGGACATGACCTTCAAGGGTCGCGGCCGGATGCAGATCGAAGAGATCGGCGTGTACCGCGTGCGCGACGGCAAGGTCGTGAGCGAGCAGTTCTTCTACGACATGGGATGAGCGGCGACCTGCCGCGGCCCGGGAAGTCCGTGTCGCGTCAGGCGTGGCTGCCTTCGGTCACCGCGCCGCGCAGGGCGCCGCGCAACGTGCGCTTTTCGGCTTCCTCGAGTTTGCGGCCGAGCAGTTCGCTGGCGCGCAACAGCAGTTCGCGGTCGAGTTCGTGCGGCAGCGGGGTGCGCTCGGGCAGGGCGAGGATCAGCGCGCGCTGGGCCGCGTCGAGCGTCGCGGCGTATTCGTTGGCGAGTTCCTGCATGCGCGCGAGGTTGTGCGCGACGTCTGCATCCGCTGCGGCGGCATCGGTTTCCACGAACGGCGTCGCCGCGTATTCGCGGCGGAACAGGAATTGCCCGAGCGCGGCGGCATCGAGTTGGCGGCGGGTGTCGGCTTCGCGTTGCAGCGCGGCGGACTGGTTGCCGGAAGGGTCTTTCGGTTCGACGCCCAGCAGGTGCACGCGGATGCCGTGTTCCTGCGCCTGTTGCACGCCGACGCGCAGGTCTTCGTCGCCGGCCAGCAGCAGCGCATCGGAAATCGCGCGGTTGCGCGCGAGGTTGGTGAGGTCGGAGAAGATCAGCCCGTCCACGCCTTTCTGTTCGCCCGACTGGTTGACGAAGCCGAGCCGCAGCTTGACGTTGTCGAGGTAGGCCATCGCGAGGTGCGCGGCGGTCGGGCCGGAGTTGGTGCCGTCGTACCAGTAGATGCGCAGCAGCGGACAGCCGCCGACGGTTTCCGCGACTTGCCCGAGGTAATGCGCGAACTCGGCGTTGGCGAGGCGCAGTTCGCCGCGCCTCAGCGGCGTGCCGAACAGCAGCTCGCTGGCGGAGGCGTAGAAGTAACCGGCGTCAACGAAAACGGCGATGCGGTTCATGGAAGTAATCGATCATGCACGTGGCAGCGCATGGTATGACGACGCGCTTGTCTTCCCCCTTCGGAACGAAGGGGGATTGAGGGGGATGGCTGTCCGCGTCAACGAAGGACATCCCCCCGCCGCTGCGCGGCGACCCCCTTCGTTCCGAAGGGGGTGAAGAGCATCATTCGAAATCGAGGAACGAGCGCAGTTGTTCCGACCGCGACGGATGCCGCAGTTTGCGCAGCGCCTTGGCCTCTATCTGGCGAATGCGCTCGCGGGTCACGTCGAACTGCTTGCCGACTTCTTCCAGCGTGTGGTCGGTGTTCATGTCGATGCCGAAGCGCATGCGCAGCACCTTGGCTTCGCGCGGGGTCAGGCCGGCGAGCACGTCGCGCACAGTTTCCGTCAAACCCGTGTCGGTGGCCGATTCCACCGGCGAGCCGGCGTTCTGGTCCTCGATGAAGTCGCCGAGGTGCGAATCCTCGTCGTCGCCGATCGGGGTTTCCATCGAGATCGGTTCCTTGGCGATCTTCAGCACCTTGCGGATCTTGTCCTCGGGCATTTCCATCGCGACGGCCAGTTCTTCCGGCGTCGGTTCGCGGCCGTACAGCTGCAGCATCTGGCGCGAGATGCGGTTCAACTTGTTGATGGTCTCGATCATGTGCACCGGGATGCGGATGGTGCGCGCCTGGTCGGCGATCGAGCGCGTGATGGCCTGGCGGATCCACCAGGTCGCGTAAGTCGAGAACTTGTAGCCGCGGCGGTATTCGAACTTGTCCACGGCCTTCATCAGGCCGATGTTGCCTTCCTGGATCAGGTCGAGGAATTGCAGGCCGCGGTTGGTGTATTTCTTGGCGATCGAGATCACGAGGCGCAGGTTGGCCTCGACCATTTCCTTCTTGGCGCGGCGGGCCTTGGCCTCGCCGATCGACATCGCGCGGTTGATTTCCTTGATGTCGGTGAGCGGCAGGTACAGTGCGCGCTCGATCTCGGTGAGCTTCTGCTGTTCCAGCAGGATGTCGTCGCGATGGTTCTTCAGCGCGGGCACCCACTTCTGGCGCTTGCGCGCGAGCTCGTTGGTCCAGTCCAGGTTGGTTTCGTTGGACGGGAACAGCTCGATGAATTCCTTGCGCGGCATGTGCGCCTGGCGCACGCAGATTTCCATGATCACGCGCTCGTGCTGGCGGATCGCCGCCACCACCTCGCGCAGCTTGCGCACGAAACCGTCGATCAGCGCGGACGGCAGCTTGAGCTTCAGGAACTCCTCGCCCATCTTCTCGCGCAGCTTCTGCGATTTCTTGTCGGCCACGCCGTACTTGTCGGCGGTTTTCTGGAACTTGCCGTACAGCTCGCGCAGCACGTCCATGCGGCGCGCGACTTCGACTGGGTCGGGGCCGCTCGGGCCCGCGGCTTCCTCGTCGCCGGCGGCTTCGTCGTCTTCGTCCTCATCGGCGTCGGCGTCCTCGTCCCTGTCGGACGCGGCGTCGGATTCGGGCGGCGCCACGCCGAATTCCTCGGCCGGGATTTCCTGGTCGGCGAAGCCGGCGAGGATCTCGCTCATGCGGCGCTTGCCGTCGAGGTGCAGGTCGTATTCTTCCAGCAGCAGGCCGATTGCCCACGGGAAGCTGGACAGCGCGGTCTGCACCTGGGTCAGGCCTTCCTCGATGCGCTTGGCGATCGCGATTTCGCCCTCGCGGGTCAAGAGTTCCACCGTGCCCATTTCGCGCATGTACATGCGCACCGGATCGGTGGTGCGGCCGACTTCGGCGTCGACGGCGGACAGCAACGCGACCGCTTCTTCCGTCGCGGTCTCGTCGTCGTCGGTGCTGACGCCTTCGGCGCTGATGGTGTCGGTGTCGGGTGCGATTTCGTGCACCTCGATACCCATGCCGTTGATCATCCCGATGATGTCTTCGATCTGCTCCGGATCGACGATGTCGTCGGGGAGGTGATCGTTGACCTCGGCGTAAGTCAGGTAACCCTGCTCACGACCCTTGGTGATCAGCTGCTTGATTTCGGATTGCTGCGAGGGAAGGTTTTCCATGGGGGTATTCGACACGACAAGACCGCTCAGTATAGCAAAGTGGAGGTGACCCGGCGATGGATCAAGGCCGAAAAAGCGTGGCGGGACAAGCAGCTAGGGCGAAAGGCCCATGCAAGAATCGGCCCAAGCGAATGGGAGCTTGACTTCCCTTGGGCAGAAGGGAATCGCTTTTCCTTCCCCTTCCGCAGGAAGGGGATCGAGGGGGGGGATGGCTTTTATACTCCGGTGGCGGCATCCCCCCGCTGCTTCGCAGCGACCCCCTTCCTGCGGAAGGGGGTGGTCAAGCGACCCGCAACAGGAAGGTCACAGGCCCGTCATTGACCAGCCGCACCTGCATATGGGCGCCGAAGCGGCCGGTTGCAACCCTCGGGTGCGCGGCGCGGGCGAGGTCCACCAGCCGATCGAACCAGCGCCGCCCTTCTTCGGGCGACGCGGCGGTGGTGAAGCTCGGCCGCATGCCCTTGCGGGTGTCGGCGGCCAAGGTGAATTGCGGCACCAGCAGCAGGCCGCCGCCGGTGTCGGCGAGCGAAAGGTTCATCCGTCCGGCATCGTCCGAAAACACCCGGTAGCCCAACAGCCGCTCGCACATCCTCAGCGCCTGCGCCTCGCCGTCGCCCGGCTCGACCGCGACCAGCACCAGCAAACCGGCATCGATCGCGCCGACGGTTTCGTCGTCGACGAAGATCTGCGCTTCGGAGACGCGTTGGAGGAGGGCGATCACGGGAATCGTAAATCGGGACTGGGGGCTGGGAGGCTGGGGAATGAAAGCGAGCATAGCCGACAGCGCCGATGCAATCCCCAGCCTCCGATCCCCAGCCCCGCCTCTTGGTTACACTCCCGCGATGCACTGGTACACGAAACTTGCCTACGGCCTGATGTGGCTCGCCGCGCGCCTGCCGATGCGCGTGTTTCGCGCGTTCGGCGCCGGTCTTGGCGCGCTGTTCTGGGCCGGCAACAGCCGCAAGCGGCGCGTGGTCGAAGCCAACCTGGCGCTGGTGCGGCGCGATCTGGACGACGCGGCACGCCGCAGGCTCGCGCGCGCCTGCGTGCGCGAATGCGGCATCTCGCTGGTCGAAGTGTTCGGCATCTGGACCAATCCGCGCCGCACGCTGGCCGACGTGCGCGAGGTGCGCGGGCAAGAACTGTTCGATGCGGCGCTTGCCGCCAAGCGCGGGCTGATCCTGTGCGCACCGCACCTCGGCAGCTGGGAAGTTGCCAACTACTGGATCGGTGCGCGCACGCCGTTCGCGACGTTCTACACGCAGCCGCGCTACCCGCAGGCCGAAGCGCTGCTGCGGAAGTTGCGCGAAGGCGGCGCGAGCATCCAGTTTCCGATCGACGATTCCGGCGTGCGCCGCGTGTTCCGGCACCTGCGCGAAGGCGGCGTGGTCTCGATCATGCCCGACCACGTGCCGCGCGCGGGCAGCGTGGTCGCGTCGTTCTTCGGCGTGCCTGCGCTCACCATGACCCTGCTGCCGCGCCTCGCGCAGCGCACCGGCGCGCGCGTGCTGATGCTGTTCGTCGAGCGTACGCCGCAAGGATTCCGGGTGCACTTCCGCGAGCCGCCGCCGGCACTGCTCGATGACGATCCATTGATTGCGTGCACGGCGATGAACGCAGCGATCGAAGCCTGCGTGCGCGATGCGTTCACCCAATACCAGTGGAACTACAAACGCTTCAAGGCGCGCGAAGGCAGCGGCCTGACCGACGACGCCTACATCGCGACGGGCGTGCGCACGTGAAGTGGTACGTGCGCTTGACCTGGTGGACGCTGCGCACGTTGGGCGTGCTGCCGTTGCCGCTGTTGTACGCGATCGGAACGGCGCTGGGCCGGCCGCTGTGGTGGCGCAAGCGTGCGCGCGAGCGCGTGCACACCGATGTGAACATGCGGATCGTGCATCCCGAACTCGATAACGACACACGCAATGCCGTGGTGCGCAAATGCCTGGTCGAAACGGGTCACGCCGTCACCGAAATGGCGGCGGTCTGGGGCCGCAGCGCGCGGCGCGCGCTGGAACTCGTCCGCGAAGTGGATGGCCTCGAACATTTCGATGCCGCGCTTCGATCGGGGCGCGGATTGATCGTCGCCGCGCCGCATCTCGGTTGCTGGGAGTTGTTGAACTACTGGTTGTGTGCGCGCACGCCCATCGCGATCCTGTACGCGCCGCCGCGCAATCCCGCGTGGGAAGCGCTGCTGGTGCGCGCGCGCGGCGACTTGCATCCCGAGCAGGTGCGCGCCGAGGGCGCGGGCGTGCGCACGCTGTACAAGCGCCTCGCCGCGGGCGGCGTGGTCGGGATTCTCCCGGATCAGCAACCCAAGCGTGGCGAAGGCCAGTTCGCGCCGTTCTTCGGGCTGGACGCCAATACGATGGTGCTGCTGCCGCGCATCGCGCATCGCACCGGCGCGACGGTGTTGTTCGCGTTCGCGGAACGCTTGGCCGCCGGCGCGGGTTTTCGCATCCGCGTACTGCCGGCGCCCGATGGCATCGCCGATCCCGATCTACGCGTGGCCTGCACCGCGCTCAATCGCGGCGTCGAGCAGTGCGTGAATCTTGCGTTTCCGCAATACCAGTGGACCTACAAGCGCTGGGCCGAGCGGCCCGATCCGTACGCGCACGATCCGTATTGGCTGGCGCGCAACGGGAGGATCAGCGAATGGCGCCGATGACCTGCATCGAAGACCTGCGGCAGATGTACCTGAAGCGCGTGCCGCGGATGTTCGTGGACTACTGCGAATCGGGTTCGTGGACCGAGGCCACGTTGTGCAGGAATCTCGAAGACTTCGCGCGCATCCCGTTGCACCAGCGCGTCGCGGTGGGCGTCGAGGGCGGCACCACGACCACGACGATGCTGGGCCAGGAAGTCGCGCTGCCGGTGGCGCTGGCGCCGGTAGGCTTGTGCGGCATGCAGCACGCCGACGGCGAAATGCTGGCGGCGAAAGCGGCGCTGGATTTCGGCGTGCCGTTCACGCTCTCGACCATGAGCGTGTGTTCGATCGAGGATGTGGCCGCGTTCGTCAAGCGTCCGTTCTGGTTCCAGCTGTACGTGATGCGCGACCACTGTTTCATCGAAAGCCTGATCGACCGCGCGAAAGCCGCTGGCTGTTCCGCGCTGGTGCTGACGCTGGACCTGCAGGTGATGGGCCAGCGCCATCGCGACATCAAGAATGGTCTGTCCACGCCGCCCAAGCCGACGTTGAAGAACCTCGCGAATCTCGCGCTGCATCCGCACTGGTGCCTCGGGATGGCACGCACGCGGCGCCACCAGTTCGGCAACATCGTGGGTCACGTCGAAGGCGTCAGTGACATGTCTTCGCTTTCGGCGTGGACGGCCGAACAATTCGATCGCGGCTTGAACTGGAACGACGTCGAATGGATCAAGAACCGCTGGGGCGGCAAGCTGATCCTGAAGGGCGTGCTCGATCCGGACGACGCGCGCCGCGCGGTGGATTGCGGCGCCGACGCGATTGTGGTGTCCAACCATGGCGGGCGCCAGCTCGACGGCGCGCCGTCCTCGATCAGCGTGCTGCCGGAAATCGCGTCACGCATCGGCAACGCGTGTGAAATCTGGATGGACGGTGGCGTGCGCTCGGGTCAGGACGTGCTGAAGGCGATCGCCTTGGGTGCGCGCGCGGTGATGATCGGCCGCGCGTTCGTGTACGGGCTCGGCGCGCTGGGCGAGGCCGGTGTCACCACCGTGCTGGAACTGATCCGGCGCGAACTCGATTTGACGATGGTGTTGTGCGGCGTGCGCACGATCGCGGAAATCGACCGGCGCGTGTTGCACAAACCCGATCTGTAGGTTGGGGTGAGCGGCTTCATCGCGAACCCCAACGAGGCTGCGCGCCAATGGTTCTCCCGGATTGCATCCGGGATCACCCCAACCTGCGAATCAATGCAATACCACGAGCGCGACCAGCACCGCGGTGACGATCAGATACGGAATCGACCACGCATGGAACCGCCAACCGATCCCGCGGCTGCCGTCGAGGCGCAGCGCGATCAGGTTGGCCAGCGAACCGATCATCAGGCCCGAACCGCCGACATTCACCGCCGCCGCGAGCAGCGTGAGCTCGGGCGCGTAGTGCTGCAGCGCCACCGCGGCCGGCACGTTGCTGATGAGTTGCGACAGCACGATGCCGCCCGCGAAGGTCACGCGCGGGTCGTGCCAGTCCAGCGTGCCGACATGCGCCTGCACGAACGGCAGCGCGGCGAGGTGACCCAAGCCCACGAACATCGCGGCAAACGTCACCAGCAACATCCAGTCCACGCCGGCCAGCACGCGCCGGAAAAACACCAGTCCGATCGCGACCACGATCAATGCCGCGGGCACCGGCCAGCCCTGTTGCAGCGCGAACACCATCGCCGCAAGCAGTATGACCGCGCCGATCGCGAGCGGCGTGTTGGTCGCGGAATGCTCCACGCCGCCTTCGTCGAGTTGCAGCGGCGCGCCCGAAAATGCAAAACCGCATGTAACCAGCAGGACCACCAGCAACACCGCGCCGGCGGGTGCCAGCGCCGCGACGTAGCCGAAAAATCCGAGTCCCGAGTGTTGCCACAGCAACAGGCTCTGCGGATTGCCGATCGGACTGAACGTCGAACCCGCGTTCACCGCCAGCGCTTCGAAGATCACCAGCCGCTGGCGCGGGATGCGCGCGATGCGGTCGATCGCCAGCGTCAGCGGCACGATCAGGAACAACGCGACGTCGTTGGTCAGCACGGTCGCAAGCGCCGCCGCCAGCAGCACCAGCACGAATGCCAGCGCTCGCACGCTGTGCAGCCGCGCGACCAGCCGCAGCGCGAAGCGTTGCACGTGCCCGCTCACCCGCACGCCTTGGGTCAGGATCAGCAACCCGCACAGGCCGGCGAGCGTCGGCAGGTCCAGCCAGTGCAGGTATTCGCCCGGTGCGCGCGGGTCAGCGATCGCGAGCGCGAGCACCAGCAGCAACAACGCCTGCAGCAGGTGGTCGCGTCGAAGTCGGTGCATCAGGGCAGAGGGATCGGACACGGGCTTCCCGGCAGTTCGCGACATGCTGCACGGCGGATGGCCGCCGGTAAAGGGCCGCACGCGCCGTTCACGCGCAGCCGCGCATGCTGGAAAGCATGTCGTCGCGTGAACTCTGGCGGTGGTTGCTGCGTGGCGTGCTGGTCGTCGTTGCCGTCGGCGCGGTGACGCTTTTTTTCGTTTCCGGCGCGCAGAATCACCTCAACTTCGAGACGCTGCAGCGCAGCCGCGCATGGCTCGCCGCCATGCAGGCCGCGCATCCTTGGCGGCTGGCGTTCACCTTCCTCGGAGTGCTGATCGCGGTGGTGCTGTTGTCGCTGCCGCTGCTGACGGTGATGACGCTGGCGGCGGGCGCGATCTTCGGCTTGTTCGAGGGCACCGTGCTGATGTCGTTCGGTTCCGCGATCGGCGCGGTGCTGGTGATGCTGGCGTCGCGCTTCGTGTTCAAGGACGCGTTGCGCCGCCGCTTTGCGCACCGGCTGCACAAGGTCGACGCCGGCATAGAACGCGACGGCGCGTTCTATCTGTTGAATATCCGGCTGGTGCCGATCTTCCCGTTCTTCCTCGTCAACCTGCTGATGGGCCTGACCCACATGCGGGTGTGGACGTTCTACTGGGTGACGCAGCTCGGCATGCTGGCCGGCACCGCGGTGTACGTGAACGCCGGCACGCGCGTCGCACAAGCGCACAGCGCGCGCGAACTGGTGTCGCTGCCGATGATCGTTTCACTGGCGCTGCTGGCGGTGCTGCCGTTCGCGTCACGCTGGATCATCAAGCGGGCGAGGCATTGGCGGCACGAGCGGCGCTGGCACCACAAAGCTTGATACCGCGATGCAAATCAAATACCGGCATACCACTGATAGCCCTGATCCTCCCAGTAGCCGCCGTTGCCGTCGCCGATGTCCTCGAACGACGCGACCAGGTCGATGCGGCGCAGGTATTTCGCCATCTTGTAGCCGAGCTGGCGCGGCACGCGCAGGCGCAGTGGCGCGCCGTTCGGGATCGGCAAGGTCTTGCCGTTGAGTTCCCATGCCAACAAGGTTTGCGGGTGATACGCGTCGTCGAAACCCAGCGATTCGTAGTATTCGCTGCCGTCGTCCATCGCGTCGTAGCAGCGGAACACCACGTAGCGCGCAGCCTGCGTGGGCTGCGCCATTTTCAGTACGCGCGACAACTGCACGCCGGTCCACTTGCCGATCACGCTCCAGCCTTCCACGCAATCGTGGCGGGTGATCTGGGTGCGGTTGGGCAGCGCGCGCAAATCGTCCAGCGAAAGCGACAACGGATGCGCGACCAGTCCGCCCACGGCGAGCCTGTAATCGCGAAAACCGTTGGCGGCGAGCGCGCGGTATTCGGCCGATTGCGGATCGGTGCTGCCGTTGGCGCGGAACACCGGCGAGATGTCGGCTTCCGTGTATTCGCGCGCCAGCGCGTTGCGCGACAGCGCGCGTTGCGCGGCGTGGCTCAATGCGGTCGCGCTGCCGAGCACCTTGGGCGCCCAGTCGGTTTCCGACAATTTGTCGCAACCACCCAGCGCGACCGCGCCGGTCAGCGCCAGCGCGTCGCGCAGGAAGCGGCGGCGCTTATTGATGAGTTTCATCGTGCGCCTCCGCGTCGATCGCGTAGCGGCCCGTAATGATCGAGCGCAGGTTGTTGCCGACGCCGGTCACGATTACCTCGAAGATGTGGATCAGGAAGAACGCGATGAAACCCATCGCAAACAGGAAATGGATGCTGCGCGCCGATTGCCGGCCGCCGACGAGGTCCACCAGCCAGCCCAGCACCGAGTCCATGCGCGGCGACATTGCCAGTCCCATCAGCACCACGCCGCCTCCGAAAAAGAAGATCACCACCAGATAGGCGATGCGTTGCAGCACGTTGTAGCGCAACGCGGCTTCGCCGTGCGGGTGGCGCAGCAGCGCATGGTCGACGATCGAACGGCCGATGCCGCGCCAGTCGCGCCGCGTCGGAATCAGGTCGCGCGTCAGATGCCGTGTCCACAGCGCGTACAGAAAAAAACACACGCCGTTGATCACGAAAATCCACGCGAAGAAGAAATGCCAGGCGCGGCCCATTGCCAGCCATTGCGGGCCGGGAATCGTCGCCCAGCTCGGGAAACCGCGCGCCGTCGGCTGGCCGTTGGCCTTCGACACGCCGAACCAGCCGGTGGTGTCGAATCGATGGCTGCCGATGGCGGTCACGCCGTGCAGGGTTCCGTCGCGGCTTTGGGTGGCGCCGAGGCTCAGCCACGGACGCTCGAAGGTCGAGCGCTGGCCCCAGTACAGCGCCGGGTGAGCGTTGAAGATCTGCAGGCCGCTGCCGAGCAGGACCAGCAGGCAGATCGCGTTGATCCAGTGCATGATCCGCAGCGGCAGCGTGTGGCGATACACCACGCGACGCAGTCTCCGCGCCGGTGGCGCTTCGGCCGGCGAGGAAGGCATCACGTCTTCGGGAATGCTGGCCATGGTTGGCACTCCGGCGGACTCGGATGAGCTTACTCGCATTGCATTCGCCGGAGGGTGCCCCGGGGTTACATCCCGCGGGCGGCCGGCGATATGCTCCCGGATCGTCCATCCACCATCCGGCGCCGCGCGCCGCAGGAGAGCCGCCATGTCCCTCGCAGGCAAACGCATCGCCATCACCGGCGCGTTCGGTTCGCTGGGCGCGGCGGTAGTGCAGGCCGCGCTGCAAGCGGGCGCGCAGGTCGCGGCGATCGACCGTGCCGATGCGCCGCCCGCTGCGGTCGATCTCGGCGGCGCAAAAAATTTCGGTGGCGTCGATCTTGCCGACACCGCGCAGGCGAAAACCGCGATCGACGCCGCGGCGAAGGCGCTGGGCGGACTGGATGCGCTGGTCAACATCGCGGGCACGTTCCGCTGGGAGACGCTGGCCGATGGCAGTCCCGAAACGTTCGACCTTCTTTATCGCATCAACCTGCGCACCGCGGTCGCGGCCAGCAAGGCCGCGCTCGCGCACCTGCCCGATGGCGGGCGCATCGTCAACATCGGCGCGGCGTCCGCGCTGAAAGCCGGCGCGGGCGTGGGCGCCTACACGGCTTCGAAATCCGGCGTCATGCGTTTCACCGAATCGCTTGCCGAGGAATTGAAGGAACGCGGCATCACCGTCAATGCGGTGCTGCCGTCGATCATCGACACGCCGCCCAACCGCAAGGACATGCCCAAGGCGGATTTCGGCAAGTGGGTGAGGCCGGAACAACTCGCTGACGTGATCGTGTTCCTGCTGTCGGATCGGGCGTCCGCAATCACCGGTGCGTTGATTCCGGTGACGGGGCGGGTGTAGCCGGCATCCCCCGCGCGCTGCGCGCGCGACCCCCTTCCTGCGGAAGGGGGTGGGCTTTCACTTCCTCCTTCCGAAGGAAGGGGGATCGAGGGGGATGGCTTTGATCAGGCAGAGCGACCGGCGTCGAGGTGGTACTGCGTCGCCGTCTCGACTTCGTGCCTCGAACCCAGGAACACCGGCACGCGCTGGTGCAGTTGCGTCGGTTGCACATCGAGGATGCGTGAACGCCCGGTGGTCGCGGCGCCGCCGGCCTGCTCGACGATGAAGGCCATCGGGTTGGCCTCGTACATCAGGCGCAGCTTGCCGCCCTTCGACTTCACCTTCTCGTCGAGCGGGTAGATGAAGATGCCGCCGCGCGTGAGGATGCGGTGCACGTCGGCCACCATCGACGCGACCCAGCGCATGTTGAAATCGCGTCCACGCGGGCCGGCCTTGCCGGCCAGCAGGTCCGCGACGTAACGCTGCATCGGCGCTTCCCAGAAACGCTGGTTGGACATGTTGACGGCGAACTCGGAGGTGTCTTCCGGAATGTGCGCGTTGGCGCGCGTCAACCGGAAGCTGCCTTGTTCGCGGTCCAGCGTGAACACGTTGACGCCGTGGCCGGTGGTCAGCACCAGCAATGTCGAAGGGCCGTACACGCAATAACCGGCCGCGACCTGTTGCGTGCCCGCTTGCAGGAAATCCTTTTCGGTCGGCTGCGTCACGCCTTCCGGGCAACGCAGCACCGAGAAGATCGTGCCCACCGAAATGTTCACGTCGATATTGCTGGAGCCGTCGAGCGGATCGAACAGCAAGAGGTAATTGCCCTTCGGATACGCGTCCGGGATCGGATACGGATCGGCCATTTCCTCGGACGCGCAGGCCGCCAGGTGTCCGCCCCAGGCATTCGCTTCCAGAAGAATCTCGTTGGAAATCACGTCGAGCTTCTTCTGCGCCTCGCCCTGCACGTTGCCGGTGCCGGCTTCACCCAGCACGCCGCCCAGCGCGCCCTTGCCGACCGCGATCGAGATGCGCTTGCAGGCGCGCGCGACCACTTCGATCAGCAAGCGCAGGTCGGCGTTGATGGCGCCGTGGCGGCGCTGTTCCTCGATCAAATGCTGAGTCAACGATATCGATTGCATGGCGACGTCCGCGCGAGGGGAGTGCCATTGTCCCGGCTTCGCGTGCGGCTTGCCACCCGCTGCTGACATCACGTTGTCAGCATCACCTGCGCACACTGGCTCCCGCATCCACTACCGGAGTCGCACACATGTCCACGTCCCCCGTCACTTTCTTCCACGCCCCGAACAGCCGCTCCGCCGCCACACGCGCCCTGTTGGAGGAGCTCGGCGTGCCTTTCGACATGGTCTCGCTGGACCTGAAGCGCAACGAGCAACGCTCGCCCGAATACCTCGCGATCAATCCGATGGGCAAGGTGCCGGCGATCCGCCACGAGGGCGCACTGGTCACCGAGCAGCCGGCGATCATGCTGTACCTCGCCGATCTCTATCCGGAAAAACATCTCGCGCCGGCGATCGATGATCCTCTGCGTGGGCCGTACCTGCGCTGGATGGTGTTCTACGGTTCCTGCTTCGAGCCGGCGATCATGGATTTTTCGGCGAAGCGCGAACCGATGCCGGCGATGCAATGCGGCTACGGCGATTACGACAGCGTGATGCACGTGTTCGCGGAACAACTGTCCACAGGCCCGTGGCTGCTGGGCGAGCGCTTCACCGCCGCCGACGTGTTGTGGGGCGGCGCGCTGAACTTCGCGCTGATGTTCAAGCTGGTGCCGGATTGGCCGGTGTTCCGGGCTTATGCCGAGCGCGTGCAGTCGCGGCCGGCGATCCGCCGCGCCCGCGAGCTGGATGAAGCGCTGGCACGGGAGCAGGAAGAAGCCTTGGCGGCGTGATGGCAAGAATGCCCGAGCCTTATCGCAGGGTTGCCCTCACCCCTTGCCCTCTCCCGCAAGCGGGAGAGGGGGAGTGATAGTTGCGCTGCGCGCAACGCTGTTGTGATAAAAGCGGCGGATGCGCCGCGCCGACCGACTGTTCCTGATCATCCATGCGCTGCAAGGCCGCCGCACCGCGCTGCCGGCGCGGCGGCTCGCCGACTCGCTCGGTGTGTCGCTGCGCACGGTGTACCGCGACGTCGCCGACCTGCAAACCTCGGGGGTTGCGATCGAGGGCGAGGCCGGCGTCGGCTACCTGCTGCGCAAGGGTTCGGACATTCCGCCGCTGATGTTCACCGCCGAAGAGCTCGAATCGCTGGTGGTGGGCACGCGCTTCGTGCGCGCGTTCGCGGGCCAACAGCTGGCGCGCGGCGCGCAATCGGCGATGTTGAAGATCGACGCGGTGCTGCCGGCCGAGTTGCGCGGCCGCGCCGAACGCTCGCGGGTGTTCGTGCCGCAACGCTGGTACGAAGCGAAATCCGGCGTGGTGGACGCGCTGCACGAGGCCATCGAATCGCGGCGCGTGCTGAAGCTGGAATACCGCGACGCCGACGGCACCACCAGCACGCGCGAAATCGAACCGCTTTGCCTGGCGTGCTGGGGACCGGTGTGGACGCTCGGCGCGTGGTGCCGGCTGCGCGTGGGCTTCCGCAACTTCCGCCCGGACCGCATGCAGTTCGTCGCGACCGGCGAAATCTTCGTCGAGACGCGCGAGCGCGGCCTGGAGGCGTACCTCGCCCACGCCGGCGTGCCGCGCCAGCGGATCGAGTGACGGCGCCGCTCGATTTGCGTTGGGTTTCCACATGAAGTAAAGTATGAATGAACTTCATGGAGCAACCACCATGAAACAGCACGCCGAACGCATCGAGGACGCTCGCTGGATGTACGGGTCGCGGGCCGAAGCCGGCCTGGCCGGCCCGGCGCTGCGCACGTTCTTCAATCTGGCCGAGCGCTGGAAGCTGCGCGTCGCCGACCAGCGCAAGCTGCTGGGCGACCCGCCGGAATCGACGTTCTACAAGTGGAAGCGCGAACGCGACGGTACGCTGTCGCGTGACACGCTGGAACGTGTCAGTTATCTGCTCGGCATCTTCAAGGCGCTGGCGATCCTGTTCCCGCAGCCCGATCGCGCCGACGCGTGGCTGCGCAAGCCCAACAGTGCGCCGACCTTCGGCGGCAAGAGCGCGCTCGACCGCATGCTGTCCGGCAATGTCGCCGACCTGTTCGTGGTGCGGCAGTATCTGGATGCGCAACGCGGGTAGTGCGATGTGCTGAAATTACTCGTCATTCCGGCGAAAGCCGGAACCCAGTGACTTCGATTCAATCCGATCAAGTCACTGGGTTCCGGATCGCCGCTGCGCGGCATCCGGAATGACGACAAAATTCATCATCCGCCGCGATCTCGCACCGGGAGAAACGGCGCGCGGATACTCTCGCGATGGCATCGAACGACCCGCCCGTCCACCGCATCCGCTGGCAGCGCGCGTACCGCATCGTGCCCAGCCGGTTTCCGCCGGTGGGTGTGTTCGATGCGATCGCGGACCCGAAGGATCTGGACGCGCTGTACCAGATCGAGGCGCTGACCAACCCGCGCCTGCGCGAAGAGTGGGGCGAACTCGCGAACGTGCCGAAGGAACACCGCGTCAGCGGCCCCGGCACGACGCCGTTGATGGCGGCGTTCACGCACCTCAATCCCGAAGGCAGCCGCTTTTCCGATGGCAGCTACGGCGTGCTGTACCTCGCGCACGAATTCGACACCGCGGTCGAGGAAACCGTGTTCCACCGCGAGCGGTTCCTGATGGCGACGAAGGAACCGCCGATCGACGTCACCATGCGCTGTTACGTCAGCGGCGTGCACGGCAACCTGCACGACATCCGCGGCGGCTGGAAAGCCGAGCACGATCTGGGCAACTATGCGGCGTCGCAAAAGTTGGGCGCGAAACTGCGCGGCGAAGGCTCGAACGGCATCGCCTACGACAGCGTGCGCTGCAAAGGCGGCGAATGCGCGGCGCTGTTCCATCCCGACCTCGCGTCACCCTGCTTGCAGGGCAAGCACCTGATCTACCGCTGGGACGGCGAGAAGATTGCGCAGGTGTTGGAAGTCAATGCGGTGAAGCGTCCGAAAGCCGTGTAGGGCGGATGACAGCCCGCCGTCACGCATCCACAGCGGGATTCACTGCGTTTCTCCCGCCCTACGGGTTCTGCTTATTACAAAGGGCGCGAAAATTAGCTGACTGCACTCGGAGATCAACGATGAGGATCAACACGACCTCGCGAGCGGCGATATTGACGCTTGTAGGTTCTCTCGTTTGTACGTTTGCCATTGCAATGCCTCCCGCGTTGCGATCGGGGATGTGGAACGCGCACGCAACTTATCTCTGGGTACGGCCAATAGAGTTCAACCCGAAATCGCCGCCGTCGCCGATCAACGTGCCATCACCTGATGGAACGAAGCTGCTCTCCGTGCTGGGCAATCGGCTGACGGTCAAAAGTCGAAACGGCGCCGTTCTTGCAGCGCCGATCGAGATTGAAAGTCTTGCAGGCGTCGAATGGGCGCCTAATTCTCAACGTTTCGAAGTCACTGAAAGCGATGCGGGCGTTGTCGGAACATGGTCAACCGTGGTGTACGACGTGACGCCATTGACTTTGCGCAGACACGATGTCGGTTCAATAGTGGCTGCTCAGTTTCTGGAGCGTCCCGGAGCCTGTACCGAACAACCGAACATCGTCACATCGGGATGGCTGGGTTCCGAGAAATTGCTGATTGTCGCGCAAGCGCCGGACCACAGCAGCTGTGGCAAAGACATGGGCGCGATTCGCGGTTATGAAGTACGCGCCACTGACGGGCATGTACTGCACGTGTATGACGCATCCGATCTGCGTGAGAAATTTGCAGGGCTGATCGGACCTTTGCTACGAGTTCCTTGATGAACCAAAACCCGATTGCGCGCCCTACACGTCATTGCTCTTCACCCACCCCTCACCCGTCCCGCGATGAATCACGCGGTCGCCGTCCTGCACGGAGCCGGCGGCGAATTCGGGCTGGTCCTTGAGACGCGTGTAGATCGGCGTGAAGTCAGGGCGGGTCGCGTCCATCAACTGCTGGAAGCCGTCGATCACGAAGTAGGTTTGCTGGTAGGTGTCGATCTTGTACTTCGTGCGCATGATGCGTTCGAGGTCGAAGCCGATGCGGTTGGGTGATGGCGATTCCAGCGAGTAGATGGACTCGCCCTTGGAACTGACGATGCCGGAGCCGTAGATGCGCACGCCTTCCGGCGTATTGATCAACCCGAACTCGACCGTGTACCAGTAAAGCCGCGTCAGCTTCATCAGCGCGTCGGCGCCCAGCTTGTGCGCCTTGACGCCGCCGCGGCCGTAGGCCTGCACGTAATCGGCGAACACCGGGTTCAGCAGCATCGGCACGTGGCCGAACAGGTCGTGGAACAGGTCGGGTTCGGACAGGTAATCGAGCTGCTCGGGTTTCCTGATCCACCAGGTCACCGGGAAGCGGCGGTTGGCGAGGTGGTCGAAGAAGATCTCATCGGGCAGCAGACCTTCGACGCCGACGATTTCCCAGCCGGTGCCGGCCTTCAGCACCTTGTTCAAATCCTGGAACTTCGGAATCGCATCGGGCGACATGCCGAAGCGTTCCTGGTTCTCCAGGAACTCGTTGCAGGCCCGG
This sequence comes from Rhodanobacteraceae bacterium, assembly GCA_030167125.1. Lineage (NCBI taxonomy): Bacteria > Pseudomonadati > Pseudomonadota > Gammaproteobacteria > Lysobacterales > Rhodanobacteraceae > Rhodanobacteraceae bacterium. Next base: position 2,628,385 of record CP126531.1, on the reverse strand, counting down.
CCGCGCAAAACTTCGCGCTGGCGACGGAACAACGTGGCCCAGACTTCGTGTTCGGTGCGCGTGTAGTCGGCCCACGGCTGCTCGACCGTCGCGGTGGTGTAGATCGGAACGTAGCCGCGGTCGGTCTGCTGGTGTTCGACGCGGCGGGGCGTGGTGCTCATGGCGAAATCCTCACATATATATGCGCAGTGTAAGCCGTCGCCCGCCGGGATGCCCGCGAGCGCGCGCGCCGGTTAAAGTAGCGCCCTTGATTGGCGTGGAGACCCCGGCTTTGGGTCCGTTGCGTTGTGCGTGGCGAATTCCTCTGATGTTGCTGGTGGTACTCGGCGGCTGCCTGCTGGGCATCTTCCTGCTGCCGCATGGTCCGAAACCCGGCACGGCCGGCGCGGCGCTGCTGCGCAACTGGTCGCGGCTATTCCTGCGCTGCTTCGGCGTGCGCGTCGAGCGCGTCGGTGAACCGCTGCACGATCCGGTGATGTTCGTCGCCAACCATGGCTCGTGGATGGACATCACGGTGCTGCACGCGGTGCGCCCGGCCGATTTCGTGGCCAAGGCCGAGATCGGACACTGGCCGCTGGTAGGCTGGATGGCGCGCCGCGGCGGCACGATCTTCCACCAGCGTGGCAGCACCGATTCGCTGGCGCAGGCAATGTCGGTGATGAGCGACCGGCTCCGCACGGGACGCAGCATCGCGGCGTTTCCGGAAGGCGGCACCGCGCCGGCCGGCACGCTCAAAGTTTTCCACGCGCGCATCCTGCAGGCGGCGCTGGATGCCGCGGCGCCGGTGCAACCAGTCGCGCTGCGCTACCTGCGCAACGGCGTGCCGGCACCCGACATTCTGTTCACGCGCGGCGAAAGTTTTTTGCACAACGTCGGCCGCGTGCTGGCCACGCGCACGCTGACCGCCGAGGTGCATTTCCTGAAGCCGGTGGTGTTCGATCCGGAAGGCGGCCGCCGGCGCATGGCCGAAACCGCGCGCGCCGAAATCGCGCAGGTGCTGGACATCCGAGCATGACACCGACCGCGGACGATGATTTCCGCCCGTCGTGGTGGCTGCGCAGCCCGCACCTGCAATCGATGCTGGCGTCAAGTTCGCTGCGCCGTGCGTTGCGCGGCAAGCGCGCGCGGCGCCTGGAACGCGATGCCGAATGGGTGACGCTGGATTGCGGCGACGACGTGCGCCTGACCGGATGCCGCACCGCGCAGAACGTGGCGCCGCAGCCGCGCGGACTCGCGGTGCTGTTCCACGGCTGGGAAGGCAGCACGCGTTCCACCTACGTCCTGCAAAACGGAGCGCGCCTGCTGGACGAAGGCTGGGACGTGTTCCGTCTCAACTTCCGCGACCACGGCGACACGCACGCGCTCAACCCGGGCATCTTCCACTCGTGCCGCATCGACGAAGTGGTCGGCGCGCTGCGCGAAGTGCAGCGCCTGTACTCGGCGCGGCGGATGGCGCTGGTCGGCTTTTCGCTGGGTGGCAACTTCGCGTTGCGCGCTGCGCTGCGTGCGCCCGACGCAGGCATCGAACTCGCGCGGGTGATCGCGGTGTGCCCGGTGATCGATCCGCACGCGGGCCTGTTCCAGCTCGAACACGCGCCGCGGATGTACCACGACTACTTCATGTGGAAATGGCGGCGTTCGCTGAAAGCCAAGCAGCGCGCGTTCGCCGACGCCGAACTGTTCACCCGCCACGATCTGCGCGGCACGCTGCGCACGCTTACCGAAGCGCTGGTATTGAAGCACACCGACTTCGGCAGCCTCGACAATTATCTGGACGGCTATTCGCTGGCCGGCGATGTCCTGGCGGGCTTGCGCGTGCCGGCCTCGATCCTGGCGACTTGCGACGATCCGGTGTGTCCCGCGACCGATCTCGCGCGGATGACACTGCCGGCGTGCGTCGAGGTGACGCTCACCCGCTACGGTGGCCATTGCGGCTTCATCCGCGACCGCCATCTCGGAAGCTGGGCGGAAGACTACATAGCCAAAAAGCTGGCCGCGCAAGCGTTATCCGCCCCGATCGAAGCGGCTGTTGCATGAAGTCAGGCCAGGGATGGCCGAGGTGATGTCTGGGATGCGAGGAACCGTGAGCTTGTTGATTCCTGGTCGATGCAGCGATCATGGACGATCGCACAAGTAAAGAAACCCCATGCTCGAAGACCTGATCCAGTTGCACCAGGCCGGACGCTTCGCCGAAGCCGAGGACGGTTATCGCCAGCTGCTTGCCGGTGATCCGGACAACGCCGAGGCGCTGCACCTGCTCGGCATCCTGCGCGCGCAGCGCGGTGACTTGCGGGAAGCTTACGAACTGGTCCAGCGCGCCAGTGAACTCGCGCCCGAAAACGCCGCCAGCCAGCACACCCTCGGCGAGATGTACCTGAGCGAAGGCAAGCTCGACGAAGCGCAGCAGGCTTACGACCGCGCGCGCCAGTTGAATCCCAATCTCGCGTCGGCGCACGCGGGCCTCGGCCAGGTCGCCTTCCTGCGCGGCGACATCGACGGCGCCGAAGCGCACTTCCGCGTGGCGTTGCGTGCCGACGAAAACGACGTGCAGGCTTTGACCGGACTCGGCAACGTCGCGCAGTGGCGCGGCGATTCGGCGCGCGCCCTGCAGCTGTTGACGCAGGCCGCCGCGTTGGCGCCGGGCGATGCCTTGATCCAGGCCAGCTATGCGCGCGCGATGCTGGACGAAGGCATGCTGGATTTCGCGGGCCGCGCGCTCGACAACGCGCTGGCGGCCAAGCCGGACTACGCGCCTGCGCAGGCGCTGCGCGCCGACCTGCACGTGCGCAAGGGCGATTTCGCGGCCGCGCGGCCGATGTTCGAATCCCTGCTCGCGCGCGGCGAACAGATCGCCGCCGCGCACACCGGGCAGGGCGACATCGCACGCGCCCGGGGTTTGCACGACGAAGCCATCGCGCATTACGACCAGGCCTTGCGCGCGCAACCCGACCTGCACCATGCGGCGATCCGGCGCGCGGATTCGCTGGCGCGCAGCGGCCGCGCCGTGCAGGCGATCGACGACCTGCGCTGGTACGTCGCCGTCCACCCCGACAGCGCCAAGGCGCACATTGGACTGGCGCAACTGCTGAGCCAGACCGCCCGCTACGACGAATCGATCGAGGTATGGTCCGCGGCGGAAGCACGCTGGCCCGACAACCACGACATCCGCGCGCAGCACGCGCTCACGCTGGACCAGGCCGGCCGCAGCGACGAGGCCTTGGCCAAGGCCGAACTCGCGGCCGCATCGCCGCGTCCCGCGCTGGCCATGTTGCGTGCGCGCGGCGCGCTGCTGGCGGGCGATCCCGCGGCGGCGGTGCAGCGCCTGCAGCGCATCGACGATGCCCTGCTGGAAGGCAGGCCATTGCTGGCGCGACGGCGCGAGCGGTTGCTGGGGCTGGCTTTCGACGGACTCGAACAATGGTCCGATGCGGTCGACGCCTTCCTGCGCGCGCAACGCATGGGGCCGGCCCGGTTGCCCGACTTGCCATCGCTCGACGAGGGCACCGAGTCAACGCTGCGCCAGCAGGGCAGCGAGCCCGAACTCGCCGACGCGCGCGGCCTGCCGCCGATCCTGTTGTGCGGCTTGCCGGGCTCCGGCGTCGGCCAGGTCGCGGCGCTGCTGGCCGACCAGCCCGGCTGGTTCGTGCGCCGCGAACGTTTCGAGGCGATGCCGGATTTCATCAGCGCGCCATTCGACCCACGCTTCGCGCTGCCGCTCGACCAGGCCGCGCTGGCGGTGCTGGCGCGGCGCTATCGGCGTCCGCTGGAACGCGCGCAGGTGCCGGAAGCGACGCAAGTCGTCGATTGGCTGCCGGTGCTGGACGCGCGGATCGTTCCCGTGGTCAGGCGCGCGCTGCCGGGCACGCGGCTGGTCATCGTTGCGCGCGAGCCGCAGGACATGCTGGTGGATTGGCTGGCGTTCGGCTGGTCGCAAGGCTATTCGATGCCGGACACGCTGAGCGGCGCGCGCTGGATGCGGCTGGCGTCCGCGCACCTGGATCTGGCCGCGCGGATGCTGCCGGTGTTCCGCGCCGATCCGGATGCGTTGCTGGCCAAGGGCGGCAGCGCGTCGCGGCGACAGCTCGGCGAATTCCTGGGCTTGCGCGACGTGGCGTGGGGTCCGCTGGCGCGCGGCGCGCGGCGCGGCCGCGGCGGCCTGCCGGTGTCTTTCACCGCCGGCCACGCGGCGCATTACCGCGAGGTGTTGTCGGAAGCTTTTGCGGCGCTGGAAAGCTGAAGCTTCGCATCGCCATCACACGGTTCAGGGTAGCCTCGGCGGTTCCGGTGCGGAGAACCGTCGTGCCCAAGCTCCTGCGTGCTGTGCTGCTGCTTTCCGTAGGCCTGGCCGGTGGCGCCGGCGCCGCGTTCGCGGCCCTTTTACATCGCCGACACGGTTCATGGAACCGTTCACGCAAGGCGGGCTACCGTGTGGTGGCGGTGGACGTGGCAAGGACGGGAGCGATGCAGCCTTTGGCTTTCCGATGTCACCTCGGCCATAGAGCCGCCATCCATGGCCAGAGCTCCGTGGCCTGACTTTCACAACAGCCGCTTCGCGAAGTTCTTTCGAACCCACCGAGTCCCGATCGAAAATGCAAATCCGCAGTGACAGCTTTCGCAACAACGCCGCAATCCCGGCGGCGTTCGCGTTCGGCAGGCGCGGCGAGCATGGCGAGCACTGCGTGCTGTCGGACAACCTCAATCCGCATCTCGCGTGGCACGACGCGCCCGCCGACACCAAGTCGTTCGCGCTGGTCTGCATCGACAGCGACGTGCCCAGCCGCGGCGATGACGTCAACAAGGAGGGCCGCACGGTGCCCGCCGACTTGCCGCGCGTCGATTTCGCGCACTGGCTGATGGTCGACATTCCGCCCACCTGCGACACCATCGCGGAAGGCGCGTGCAGCGACGGCATCACGCCGCACGGCAAGCGCGATCCGAAAGGGCCGGCCGGTTCGCGCCAGGGACGCAACGATTACACGGGCTGGTTCGCCTCCGATCCCGGCATGGCCGGCGACTACCTCGGCTACGACGGCCCGTGCCCGCCGTGGAACGATGCGCTGCTGCACCACTATTGCTTCCGCGTGTACGCGCTGGATGTCGCGCGGCTGGACCTGCCGCAGCCGTTCGGCTGGGCGGAACTGCAAGCCGCGTTGCGCGGTCATGTATTGAGCCAAGCCGAAATCATCGGCACCTACAGTTTGAATCCCGCCGTGCATTGACACGGTGCCACCCAGGAGAAGCGAGATGAGCCAGGACATGAGCAACGAACAGGTACGCAACGGGGCACACGAGCGCATCGAACGCACCGCCGCGCGCGTGAAGGAAGGCACGTCCAACGCCGTCAGCGGCGCCAAGGAAAAATTCGACGCCGCCGCGGACAAGGTGGAGTCCGGCCTGCACCGCGCCACCGACGCCAGCGCCCGCGGTGCGGAACGCGCCGCCGACAAGGCCGGCGAGTGGCGCGACCGCGGCGCCGAACTCGCGTCGCGCGCGCGCGACCGCGCCGACGATGCGCTGGACAACGTGCGCGACTTCGTGCGCGAGAAACCGGTGCAGTCGGTGGCGATCGCGCTGGCGGCCGGCTGGCTGCTCGGCCGGTTGCTCGGCCCGCGCCGCTGACGCGCGAACCCAGGCGAAGTCAGGACGACATCGTGGGCGTCGACACGGAAGCGCGCGCCGAAGAGGCCCCGGCCCGCGGCAGCGGCGCCGAAGCCGGTCCCGCGTTCGGCGCGGTGTTCACCGCGGGCGCGGATTTGCTGCAGGCGCTGCGGCGTGTCGCCACCGCGCTGACGGCCTTGATCGTCAGCGAGCTGCGCGTGCTGCGCGCCAGCGTCGCGGTGGTGTTCCTCGGCAGCGTCGCGCTGGTCGCGTTTTCGGTGTCGCTGTGGGCGTGCGTGGTCGCGCTGATCGGCTGGGCCTTCATGAAGGCCACCGGTTCCGTCGGCATCGCGCTGGGCTTGCTGGTGGTGCTGCACCTGATCCTGGTGACGGTGATCTGGGCCGCGATCAAGCGCGCGATCCGCCACGCCAGTTTTCCGGCGACGCGCATCGAGCTGCACGCGCTGGGCAATGAATTGCGCGGGCATGTCGAGCGTTTCCAGCACGCTTCGCCGCCGCGCGAGGAGAAGACGCCGTGAACTATTGGCGCACTTTGAAGGAACGCCAACGCGCGCTCGCCGCCAGCCGGCTCGCGCGTGACGACTTGCGCGGCGCGGTCGGCGAGGTGATCGGCGCGTACCAAGCGCACCCCATGCCCGTTCTGGCGGGTGCGGCGGGCATCGGTTTCGTGCTGTCGCAACTGCGCGTCGGCAGCGGCCTCATCCGCACCGGCATGCGCATCGCCACCGGCCCCGCCTGGCAACTGGTCCGGCAATACCTGTCCATCTGAGCGGCGAGCGCAAGGCTAAACTGACGGCATCGCCGATCGCGCAGGGGAAACGCCAACATGCCGCCGCCGATTTCGCTTCCGACGCCCGCCCAGATCGCCGCCCGCAAGTTGTCGAACAAGTCGCCGCGGCCGGCCGGTGGCGGCAAGAAAAAGCAGACCTCTTCGCAGCGCCGCCGCGATCGCCGACTGCGCGCGCTGCGTCTGCCGCTGACGGTATTGATGTTGCTGGCGATCGCGGGCGCGCTGATCTTCGCGAGTCCGCTGCTGATTCCGCTGTTGCTGGCCGCGTTCATCGCATTGGGGTTGAATCCCATCGTCGCCGGCCTCGCGCGCGCGCACGTGCCGCGCATGCTCGGCAGCATCCTGCTGATGCTGCTGCTGGGCGTGGGCGTCGGCGCGACCGTGAATGCGTTGAGTACGCCCGCCACGCAATGGATCCGGCAGGCGCCCACGGTGATGCGCGACGTCGGCTATCGGTTGCACCGGATGGCGCAACCTCTGACCGAAGTCAGCCACGCCGCGTCGCGTTCGCTGGCGGGCATGGGCGTGGTGGCATCCGCGCCGACCGTGCAGGCGGCGCCGGCGCCGACGTTCTCCTTCGGCAGTGTGTTGCAGGCGGCGCCGCGCGCGCTGGCGGACACCTTGACCGTTGTGCTGCTGGTGTTCTTCTTCCTGACCTACGGCGACCAGATGCGCGCGCGGCTGGTGACCGCGTCGCCACGCTTCCGTTACCGGCGCATCGCCGCGCGCGTGGTGCGCGGCATCCAGGCGGAACTTTCGCGTTATCTCCTCACCGTCACCATCATCAACTGCTGCCTGGGCGGCCTCACCGCGCTGATCCTGTGGGCATGGAAGATGCCCGATCCGCTGCTGTGGGGCGGTGTCGCCACGCTGCTCAACTTCATGCCCTACATCGGCGGCATCACCACGACGCTGCTGCTGATCGTGGTCGGACTGCTCACCTTCCACGATCCCGCGCACGCGCTGCTGCCGGCGGCCAGTTTCGCGGTGCTGGCGATGCTGGAAGGCAACGTGGTGACGCCGATGGTGATGGGCAGCCGCATGCGCCTGTCGCCGGTCGCGATCCTGATCTGGCTGCTGATCTGGGCGTGGATGTGGGGCATCCCCGGCGCGTTGCTGGCGGTACCACTGCTGACTTGCGTGAAGCTGGTCGCGGAGTGGACGCCCGGCTGGGAATGGTTCGCGAAGATGGTCGAACGATAGGAGGCAGCGCGGCGCGCCCTTGGGGAGATGCGAAGCCTGGGCTTGACCCCCTTCGGAACGAAGGGGGTCGACGCGAAGCGTCGGGGGGATGGCTTTACAACGCGGATCAACAGCCATCCCCCTCTCGCGCTGCGCGCGCGTTCGCTGCGCTCCGCCCTTCCTTTGGAAGGGGGAGGAGAAGAGCGAGACGTCGGTGGAATGGCTTCGTGTCCCGGGTAACACCCCCTCTCTCGCGCTGCGCGCGCGTTCGCTGCGCTCCGCCCTTCCGTTGGAAGGGGGAGGAAAAGCGCGGAGCATGGTGATGATCCCGGTCAAGCGCTCGCCGCGCGAACGCGGCAAACTAGGCGGATGAATACCCAGGCAGCACACGCCGACGAAGCGCGCATCCTCCAGGCGCGCGCGCACGCGGCGCAGCACCGCATCGCGGACGCCGAAGCGGTTTACCGCGACATCCTGAAAACCGCGTCCGACACGCCGGAAGCATTGAACTTCGTGGCGATGTGCGCGCTCGCGCGCGGTGAACTGGCATCCGCGCAGCGCGACCTCGAACACGCCGCGCGCGTCAATCCGGTCGAACCCGAAATCTGGAAGAACCTCGGCGTCGTGCACCTGGCACAGCGCCGCGCCGACGACGCGCTGGATGCGTTCGACCGCGCGCTGGGCCTCGATCCGATGCACTTCGCGTCGCGCCTGCATCGCGGCGCCGCGCTGGAACAACTGGGCCGCGCGGACGAGGCGACCGTCAATTATTTCGGCGCATTGTCGGCGGCGCAGAGCCACGGCCAGTGGCGCAACGACATGACCACGCCGCCGGGGCTGCGCCCCGCGGTGAAGCACGCGATCGCGTTCGTCGACACGCACCGCAAGCGCATCTTCATGGACCTGCTGCAACCGCTGCGCGACAAGCATGGCGCCGCGTCGCTGGCGCGCATCGAGCAGGGCTTGGAGATTTATCTCGGCGACCGGCCGGCCAACTATCCCGACCCGCGCCAGTTCTGCAAGTTCTTCTACGTGCCAGGCCTCACCGCGACGCCGTACTATCCGCGCGAGCTTTTTCCGTGGCATGCCGAACTGGAAAAACACACCGCCACCATCCGCGATGAATTGCTGGCGGTGCTGGACGAACCCGTCGGCGTGGAACCGTTCCTCGGCACCAACGACAACACGCTGCTGAAGCAGCAGAACCTGCTTGCCGGCACGCGCGGCAAGGCGGAGTGGAACTCGTTCTTCTTCCACCGCCACGGCGAAGTGTTCGAACAGAACGCGCGCCGTTGTCCGCGCACCACCGGAATCCTCAACGCGCTGCCGCTGGTGCACATCCGTGGCCACGCGCCGGAAGTGCTGTTCTCGATCCTGACGCCTGGCTCGCACATCCTCAAACATCACGGCGTCACCAACACGCGGCTGGTCACGCACCTGCCGCTGATCATTCCGGAAGATTGCGCGATCAGCGTGGGCGGCATTGAACACGCGTGGCAGGAAGGCCGCTGCGTCACCTTCGACGATACGTTCGAGCACGAAGCCTGGAACCGCAGCGACAAGCTGCGCGCGGTGATGATCCTGGATTCCTGGCATCCCGATCTCACCGACGCGGAACGCGAGGCCGTGGCGCTGCTGGTCGGCGGCATCGGCGATTTCAACCAGGCTGCGAGGGTCCCGGCGCCTCCGAAAGATTGAGATGATTTTCCTTCCCCAGCTTGCGGGGGAAGGTGGCCGCAGGCCGGATGGGGGTCCGGTGGATCGCGCGGATCGGATTACGCGATGTTCTGCAACCACCCCGCGTAGATCGCGCCCAGCAACACCGCGCCCAGCAGGATGCGGTACACCGCGAACGCGGTGAAGCGGTGCGTGCGGATGTAGCGCAGCAGCCACTTCACCGCGATGAACGCGACGATCAGCGATACGATGAAGCCGATGACCAGCGCGCGCCAATCCTCGTGCGCCGCGCCGCCGCCATGCCACACCTTGAACAACTCGTAGGCGGTTGCCGCATACATCGTCGGAATGCCGACCAGGAACGCGAACTCGGTGGCGGCGGGGCGGTTGGACGTGCCGAACAACATCGCCGCGAAGATCGTCGCGCCCGAACGCGAGGTGCCAGGAAACGCGCCCGCCACCATCTGCGCGATGCCGACCATGATCGCGACCGGCCACGTCACCTTCGTGCGATCCGGCATGCGTGCAGCCGCTTGTTCCGCCGCAATCATCCAGAAGCCGCCGATCACCAGCGCCCACGCGATCGGCGTGATCGTCTCGGGCAACTTGAAGCCGTAGTGCGTAACGATCAAGCCCAGCACGCAGGTGATCAGGAACGCGACGATCAGCTTGAACAGGTAATCGCGCGTGCCCGGATCGCGCCATTGCGTGAGCAGCTGCCAGATGCGCTGCCAGTACACCAGCGTGATCGCCAGGATCGCGCCGGCCTGGATGCCGACGTTGAACAAGTCCGAACGCGCGCCCAGCCAGTGTTCGGCGATCAGCAGATGGCCTGTCGATGAGATCGGCAGGAACTCGGTGATGCCCTCGATGATGCCGAGCAGGATGACGTTCAGAAGGTCGTGCATGGCCTTGGCTTCGGCGGAAAAGTCGCGCAAGTGTACGCGGAAGGGCGGTGCGGCATGCGCGTTGCCTCGTTGCAATTCACTTCGGGTTTACGTCGTCCGTTGGACTTGTCGACAACAGACCGTGTTGGTATCCTCTCCAACATGGCTGCGATCGAGTTGCTGCACACGCGGGTCGTGTACGCCGAAACTTCCTTCGCAGAGTTGGTGCTGTGGCGGCTTCCGCGCCCCGTCGCCGGTTCGACGCACGCGTACAAATACCGGCTTGCCTACGTCGTGCGCGGAAAATGCGTCCTGCGCTACGACAATGAAAGCGGCAAGGGCGATCACCGGCACCTGCGTTCACGCCAGAGCGCTTACGCATTCACCACGCCGGAGCAGCTGCTTGCCGATTTCATGCGCGACATCGAGAGGTGGAATCATGACAACCGTGACGCTTGAAGTCCGCCGGCCCGAAGATGCCGCCGCGGATTTTGCCAATGCCTGGAACAAGGGGCGCGCCACGCGTGGCCCACGCATCGCATTCGCCAGCGAGGAAATCCTGTGGCGCGTGTTGACCGCCAAGCGCTGGGAGCTTCTGAAGGCGTTGTGCGGAGCGGGGCCGGTTTCCATTCGCGAGGCCGCGCGACGCGTCGGTCGCGATGTCAAGGCGGTCCACGGGGACGTATCGGCCTTGATCGACGCGGGCATCCTGGACCGCGTACCCGGTGCGGGGATCGTGTTTCCGTATGATGCCGTGAAAGTCGAGTTCCTGCTGCGCGCAGCGTAAGCACTCAACTCCTGTCCAGCGGACTCAGCACGCCGCGCCCGCCGCGGTTCAGGACGTGCGTGTAGATCTGCGTGGTGGAAACATCCTTGTGGCCCAGCAGTTCCTGCACCGTGCGGATGTCGTAGCCGCCTTCGATCAGGTGCGTCGCGAACGAATGCCGCAGGGTGTGGCAAGTCGCCGGCTTGTCGATGCGCGCGCGCCGCACGGCCTGCTTGACCGCGCGCTGCAGCACGGTTTCGTCCAGATGATGCCGGCGTTCCACGCCCGAACGCGGATCGATGCTTCGCGACGAAGCCGGGAACACGTATTGCCACGCCCATTCGCGCGAGGCGTTGGGATATTTTCGGGCCAGCGCATCGGGCAGCCAGACCGCGCCGAAGCCCGCGGCAAGGTCGCGTTCATGTGTACGCCGTGCTTCGGCGAGCTGGCCTTGCAGCGCATCCACCACCATTGCCGGCAACATCGTGCGGCGATCCTTGCCGCCCTTGCCGCGCCGAACCGTGATTTCGCGGCGCACGAAGTCCACGTCCTGCACGCGCAGTCGCACGCATTCCATCAGGCGCAAACCCGCACCGTACAGAAGGCCCGCCATCAGCCACGTCACGCCATTCATTTCGGCCAGCAGCGCCGCGGCTTCCTCGCGACTCAACACGACCGGCAGCCGTTCCGGCTTCTTCGCGCGGCGGATGTTTTCCATCCACGGCAATTCGACCTGCAGCACTTCCCTGTACAGGAACAGCAGTGCCGACAGCGCCTGGTTCTGCGTGGACGCCGACACGTGCACACGCATGGCAAGGTGTGTCAGGAACGCCTCGACCTCGCGCGCGCCCAATTCGCGCGGGTGCCGCTTGCCGTTGGCCAGAATAAAGCGCCGCACCCAGCCGACGTAGGCTTCTTCGGTGCGGATCGACAATCCGAGCCGCCGCATGCGTGCGCGCATCCGGTCCAGCAAACGCGGCGCACGCGCCGCGGAACCCTCGCTTGCGCCGCCTGGTGCCGAGTGGGAAGATCGCATGAGCCCGATCCGCAGCCTTGGGGAAAGGTGGCCAGATTAGGCGGCTGGATTAGGCGGCGCGAGGGGTGCAAATCGTGGATTCGTGTAGGAATGTTCCGACGACGCGCGGCCTGCGGCCAAGATTAGATGGTGGAGTTATGCTCCACTTTCAAACCGACTTGTAGTTAGGCACTTAAAGGCAATCATGCTCCGGTTCGATGGCTACTACTGTTCACCGTCTATACCGTATGAGGAACTACATGGGGGAGCGCATTTAGTTGGCTCAATTGTTCAACATTGGCGCTTTTTCGACGATGGCACTTGGTTGCGCGTGGACATGGAAGGCCCGGAATTCCCCTTTTGGGCCTTCAGTCACTCACTTGTCGGTAAGCCGATGGCAGAAGCGAAGGAAATTGGCGTCGGCATTTCTAAAGACGGCAAAACATTCTATTTTGCAGGTTCGTATTCCATCAAAGGCAGCAATGTTACGTGCATTCAGCGCACCAACGCATCGGTCGAGCCGGGGGCAACCTTTGAATTCGTTTGGCGCATGGGCAGCCAACGGCTCTTTCCCATTACTTCAAATTCACACGAGTTGATGTTTGTAAATGTCAAATAAGAGCCGCCTAACCACTCATTCCAGCGGACGCGCTACGCGCGTCGCTAAATTCAAGCGTTAGGCAATCAACGGGAGGGTTTGTGGAAACATTCACTGACATCAAGCTCGTCGGCTTGGACACAAAACTGACAAGGCAATCACCTTCGGCACCAGGCATGAAGTTGGTTTACCTCAACTTATCCGCCGTGCCACCGAGCAGCTGGGCACAAATATTCTCGCAAGAGCGAGAATTCCCGCGGCACAGCATGTGGCGCCACGCTCACGTTGAAGGCGACCACATTGTGATTGATTGCGTCCTAGACGAGATCGAAAAATATCATTTGAAAGACATCAAAGAAGATGTAAACAACAGCAATCTAAAATATCGGCAGCTGATCGCTCAACGCGAACAACACCAACAGCGAGCGCAGGCAGCACGCGACAAAGAGCAGGCCGAGGTCGACGAACTTGCAAAACGGCTTAAGTTCGACTGATTGCCTAACTACTCATTCCAGCGGACGCCGGTCCAACGCTCACGTTCTTATAGGGGTTTCGCGGCTTGCGCCGCTAAATTCAAGCGTTAGGCCATAAGATGTTGTCACCCGTAGAGCAAACATTTCAGCGTCAGGTTCGTGCATACCTTGCGCCGCACGGAACTCATCTATCCAAGGTCTTGGAACGTCTTATACAACACCGGTATCCGCCTGAAGTCGCAGTTATCGACTTTGAGGTGTTTAGTGACGGCTTCACCACTGGGTTTCCTGTTCGGGCATTCTTTCTCGATCATCACAATACCGAATTCTTTCAGTTCATTGATGGCAAAGCCGCCTACCCCTGCCCGGTTGATCCAGGCTTGCTGGAGATCGACTCCGTCTACCCCGAGAAGCTCGAAAATGAGCTTACTTCGGCTAGTCCAGAGAGTGATCCCTGGCACCTCGCCACCGAGGAGTTCTTGACGTGGTTTCACTCTTGCTGGCTCAGCGCCGGAGGCAACGGATTCGGTTTGCACGCAACCATTGCGCATCACGACTCAACTAAAGAGCTTAACCTTCTCACCGGAGCAGTTCAGCCACGCGGCGCCTCGTTCAGCGCCTAACTGATCGTTCAAGGCGGACGGCTTCGCCGCCGCTTAACTCCAGCGTTAGCCCCAAATCAACTCGCCGCATCCCGAAACGCCTTCAATACAGCATTCATTCTGGTTTGCCAGCCGGTGCCTTGCTCGCGGTACCACTCCAATACGTCTTTATCCACGCGCAGCGCAATTTGTTCCTTGCGCTCTTCAGGTGGCTTGGCGGGCCGTCCACGCTTTGCGCGCAGCTCCGCCACGCCCCGGTGTGCAGTCGCGCGTTTCCAGTAGTTCAACGTTGCCGTTTTGCTCTTGGGGTTGTAGGGCACGTCAGATTTGGGGGTACGCTTGGTAGTACGCTTCACGTTCATAGGGTTCTGCCTCACGGCACGAAATCAGTCGGGGGCCGTCCTCCCGGTCAGTCCACACAAGCACAACTACTCGGCCATGCGCCCAGCCCAGGCTCACCAATCGTTGCTCGCCGTAGGCTTCGCGGTCGTCCTCGCGGGTGAGCATGGGATTGTCAAACGCCTGCATGCAGCCGGGCAGGTCGATACCGTGCTTGCGCAAGTTCTTGCGGCGCTTCGCAGGGTCGTGGCTCATGCACAATTATCGTATATGCAATAATTGCGCGTTGCAAGTCCTGGGAGAAGGCGTGAAATATCCTGAGCAGTGGCGCGAGTATCGTCGCCGGCATCTGCTTGCCTGCTACGGAATGCTCGGTCTTTCTGGAGCCGTGATCATTGGCATTGCGCTCCAAGTTTGGGCCGGGTTTACTTCACCGGCGGCTTTTGTTGCTCTTGCCGTCTGCTGGGTTTCGCTCTGGGGATTTGCAAATTTCTGTCCATTTTGCGGCGTCAGCTTGGATGAGCAGATGTAGTTCCAACCATTCATTCCGACGAACATCCACCGACGGCGCGGATGTTCAATGGCACATTCAGGCGTTATCGCTTCGGAGTTCAAATGTCCAATAATCCCGGGAACAACCAGCAGCAATACATCGGTGCAGGCATCGCGTTGGGCGTGGCAATCGGCGTCGGGCTCGGTGTTGCGCTGGGCAATTTGGCGCTCGGCATCGGGCCGGGTATCTGCATCGGCGTAGCCCTCGGCGTCGCCATGTCGCGTCGCAAGCGGCCCGGTTGCGGCAGCGACGAGCGGGACACGCGCACCGATGAGTCCGGGCTCTAGCTTCCATGGAGAGTCAAATGGCAGCCGCGAGGCAAATCCTCGATACGTACGCGCATGTTCGCGAGGGCGGCGGCATCGCGGAAGTGCCTGTGTCGGAATCGTTCTGGCAGCAGCTCGCGGAAGGCGGGTTTCCGGAGCTCGACCGCGGCAGGCTCATTTCAGCCTTCACTTTCAGTGAGCCGTGGTCGTCATGGGAGCGTCATCCGAACGGCGAGGAACTGGTCATGCTGCTATCCGGCGCGGCCACACTGGTCATGGAGACCGGTGGCGACGAGCGTTCCGTGCTGCTCGGCGCCCCCGGCGAATACGTGCTGGTTCCCGCGAATACCTGGCACACCGCGCGCACGGAGGTTCCCACCACGATGCTGTTTGTCACGCCCGGCGCCGGCACCGAGCATCGCCAGGCCGGTGCCTGACGATTCGCGCAAGCTGCGGTCATCCAGCGCACATTGGATCGGGCGTCGCTTGACCGGTACTTCCCGCGGCACAACCCGAGCGAGGTGGAGACATGGCACGTGTGACCGGCATTGGTGGCATCTTCTTCAAGGCGCGGGACCCGAAGGCGCTCGCCCGGTGGTATCGCGACAATCTAGGGCTGGACGTGCAGGATTGGGGCGGCGCGGCGCTTCGCTGGGGCACGCCGGAGAATCCGAGCGGCACCACGGCGTGGAGCCTGTTCTCCGCCGATACGTCGCACTTCGCGCCGAGCGCCGCGCCGTTCATGGTCAACTATCGTGTGGATGATCTTGGCGGGTTGCTCGATGCGCTTCGCAGCAAGGGCTGCCAGGTGCTCGGTGGCCCGGATGAATCGGAATACGGCAAGTTTGCGTGGGTGCTCGATCCCGAGGACAACAAGATCGAGCTGTGGGAGCCGCCTGCCGGGCAGTGACCGATTGCAGCGTCGCGGCGTTACCGATTCCTTCAGCTTGACGAACGCGTTGCGTGCCGCCGGTTTCGCGCGGACGACCTGCGCGCGGCACGCGACGCATCGCGCTTCGAAGGGTTGACGGCGCCCGCGCGGCGCAGGGACAATGCGCGCGCCGAAGGGCGCGTTGCGCCGTTCGGCACTGTCCTCCATTTCAAATGACCATGGACGTACACCCTAGTCGCACCGCCGTGACCCGCTTGCATCGGGTGGCGGCGGAAAAAATCGAACCGATCCGTGGCGACCGCGCCCGGCCGGCTGGCAACCGCCTCGACTAGGCGTATTCCGGCCCACCTCGCGGTGCTGCGGCACTGCTTTGAGGAGATGGGCCATGAACCTCCTTCGCAACTTCATCCGTGCGCGCCTGGCAGCCCGTCATGCGCATTCGCACCGCCGTGGCAGCCGCCGCGAGTGGAACGTGACCGTGCCCGCGCCGCGGACAGCCGCGTGATCGCCTGCATCTTCAATCGGGGGCTGCGGCCTCCACCCCAAATGCGTGCGCGATCTTTCATGCGCGCGCCGCTGCGTGGCGGTTTGTTCGAAACGGCTGTCGTGGAAAGTCAGGCCATGCAAGGCCGTTCTGGTCTCCATACCCTTGAATGTTCGCCGTATCGCCGAACGCAGCGGCGATCAGGGACGATCGCCCAAACAATGTAAGCCCGCGGCGCCCTCACTCGTTCCGCGGATGTGTGTTCTCCGCCATGGAAACGTGTGATGTTCGGACCTTCTTCCCAAACCAATGTCAACGGCGCGGCCAAGACCCGCGCGGCCCACGCGCGGCCGATGGTTGCCGGCAGCGCGTGGACGGACGAAGCGGCGCTGCTGGCGTCGCTCGATACCACGCACGCCGGCCTCGACGAGGCGCAGATCGAGGCGCGCCTCGACCGCGACGGCGTCAACGAGGCGTCACACGAGAAGCCGCCGCACTGGTCGCTGCAACTGGCGCGCACGTTCAAGAACCCGTTCATCCTGGTGCTGCTGGTGCTGGCGGCCGTGCAGCTGGCGACTTCGCCGGATGACCTGACCGGCCCGATCATCATCGCGGTGATGGTGTTGATCAGCGTGGTGTTGAGTTTCACCCAGGAGTTCCGCTCCTCGCGCGCGGCCGAGAAACTGAAGGCGATGGTGCGCAACACCGCGACGGTGACCCGGCGCGCCTCGGACGGCCACAGCGAGCGCATCGAAGTGCCGGTGGTGGAACTGGTCGCGGGCGACATCGTGCACCTCTCGGCCGGCGACATGGTGCCCGCGGACCTGCGCCTGCTTTCCGCGAAGGACTTGTTCATTTCGCAGGCCATCCTCACCGGCGAATCGCTGCCGGTGGAAAAGACCGCGCCCGAACACGCGCAGCAACGCGATGCGTCCGTCGAGCCGCTGGATCTGCCGACCGTCTGCTACATGGGCACCAACGTGGTCAGCGGCAGCGCGACCGCGGTGGTGGTCGCGACCGGGCCGCGCAGTTATCTCGGCTCGCTGGCGCACACGCTCTCGGGCCAGCGCTCGGAAACCAGTTTCGACCGCGGCGTGAAAAGCGTGTCGTGGCTGCTGATCCGCTTCATGGCGGTGATGGTGCCGATCGTGTTCGCGATCCAGGGTTTCGGCAAGGGCAACTGGCTGGAAGCGTTCCTGTTCGCGATTTCCGTCGCGGTCGGCCTGACGCCGGAAATGCTGCCGCTGATCGTCACCGCCAACCTCGCGAAAGGCGCGCTGGCGATGAGCAAGCGCAAGGTGGTGGTGAAGCAGTTGAACGCCATCCAGAACTTCGGCGCGATGGACGTGCTGTGCACCGACAAGACCGGCACGCTGACGCTCGACAAGATCGTGCTGGAGCGCCACCTCGACCTCGACGGCGAGGAATCCGACGACGCGCTGGAGTTCGGCTACCTCAACAGCCATTTCCAGACGGGCCTGAAGAATTTGATGGACAAGGCGGTGCTGGCGCATCGCGATCTCGAACATTCCATCGCGAAGTGGAAAGTGGTGGACGAGATTCCGTTCGACTTCCAGCGCCGGCGCATGTCGGTGGTGTTGACCGAAGGACGCGGCGAAGACCTGCTGGTATGCAAGGGCGCGGTCGAGGAGATGCTGTCGATCTGCGCCTTCGCGCGCGAGGGCGAGCGCGACATTCCGCTCACGGACGAGCGCCGCGAGCGCATCCGTGCGATGACCCACGAATTGAACGAGGACGGCCTGCGCGTGCTGATCGTCGCGGTCAAGCGCCAGCCTGCGCTCGGCCGTGCCTACGGCATTGCTGACGAGGCCGGCCTCGTCGCGATCGGCTGCCTCGCCTTCCTCGATCCACCCAAGGACACCGCGCACACCGCGATCGCGGCGCTGCACCACCACGGCGTCGAAGTGAAGGTGATCACCGGCGACAACGAGGCGGTGACGCGCAAGATTTGCCGCGAAGTCGGACTGGACGTCACGCATTCGGTGATGGGCCGCGACATCGAGGAACTGGACGACGTGGCGCTGGACGAGCTGGTCGCGCGCACCACGGTGTTCGCGAAGATGTCGCCGCTGCAGAAATCGCGCGTGGTCGAGTCGCTGCAGCGGCGCGGCCATACCGTGGGCTTCCTGGGCGACGGCATCAACGACGCCGCCGCGTTGCGCCGCGCCGATGTCGGCATCTCGGTCGATACCGCGACCGACATCGCCAAGGAATCGGCCGACATCATCCTGCTGGAAAAAAACCTGATGGTGCTCGAAGAGGGCGTGCTGGAAGGCCGCATCACCTTCGGCAACATCATCAAGTACATCAAGATGACGGCCAGCTCCAACTTCGGCAACGTGTTCTCGATGCTGATCGCCAGCATCTTCCTGCCGTTCCTGCCGATGCTGCCGCTGCAGATCCTGGTGCTGAACCTGCTGTACGACATCTCGCAGCTGTCGATCCCGTTCGACCGGATGGACGAGGAATACATCCGCAAGCCGCGCAAGTGGGACGCCGGCGACATCGGCCGCTTCATGTTCTGGGTCGGCCCGACCAGTTCCGTATTCGACGTCACCACGTTCCTGCTGCTGTGGTTCTGGTTCGGCGCCAATTCGACTTCGCCCGCGCACCAGGCGTTCTTCCAGTCCGGCTGGTTCGTGGAAAGCCTGCTGACCCAGACGCTGGTGGTGCACATGATCCGCACCCGCAAGATTCCCTTCATCCAGAGCTCGGCGGCGGCGCCGGTGCTGGGCCTCACCACCGCGATCATCGCGATCGGCATCGCGATTCCGTACACGGCGCTCGGCCACAAGATGGGCATGGTCGAGCTGCCGCTGGAATATTTCGGCTGGCTGGCCGCCACCGTGGTCGCGTATTGCGCGCTGACGCAGTTCGTGAAGGTGATCTACGTGCGGCGGTATCGGCGCTGGTTGTGACCGCCGGCTGGTCGACGTCAGCTCGATTTCCGCCAATTGACCTTCACCACGCTGTTGTTCTCCTTGACCGGCTCGGAAAGGTCCGCATTGCCCGATCCGGTCATCGTGATCAGCGATGCGGCGGCGAGATCATCGAAGTTCAGGCTGCCGCCGGCGATGCACTCGTCGAAGTAGCACGCGGCGTAATCGGTCAGGCTGGCGACCGAGCCGTTCACGGTGGGACGCTCGACGATCCATTCGGCAACGTTGCCGGTCAACGCCGTGCGACTGGGCGCCGTGATGTCGAAGCGGGTGCCCACGCCGGTGGATTGGTTGCTGTAGTACACCGTCGCATGCGTGGTGGAGTCGGCGCAAATCAGGCAGTACATCACGTCGCCGGGCGAGACCGGCAGATTCGAGATTTTCACTTCGCCGGCGGGGAACCATTCCCACCACGTGTAGACCTGCGTCACGGTGATGAAGAGGATTTTGGTGACCTGGGTTTCGGTGCCGGCCTGCATCACGTCGGAGGAATTCCAGCCGTCGATGCCGACCCATTCGGAGGCGTAGAACGTGCCGTCGCTGGGCGCGTTCGGACTCGGCACCGTCCACTGTCCACCGACGAAACGGTACGGCTTGTTGGCCGGCGCGAAAACGGCGGCGCCCGACCAATTGTTCGAAGTTGCATTCGACACGAGCAGCGGCGCCGCTTTCCCGCGCCGCTGCAGGGAACGACCCACGCGCATCGGTCCATGGCTGATGTTCTCGTGGTGTTCGAACTCGGGCGCGATCCACAATTTGGTGCGTCCGATTGTCCGCTCCCAGAGCTGCGCGAGACGCGGTTCGGTCCTGGCGTCGGGGCGCCGCGGGAGGCGATGCACGGCCAGTTGCCGCGCCGACGCGGTCACGGGATCGAAGCCTTCGGGCAGCGGTCCGAAGCCCCGCACCTTGAAGCCCTTCGACGTCAGTGTCTTCGGCACCGAAGGGACATGAGTTGCGTGGCGTCGAGTCGCCGCGCCGGTTTTCCTGCTGGTGCGCCTGGTTGCCATGGTCGTCTCCTGTCGCGGTGCTCAGAAAGATGCGGGTCATCAACGGGCTCAGGACTCCACCACCGGTGCCGGCGGACAGCAGCGGTATTCCTGGGATTTTTCGAGCAGCGTGATCTGCTTCTGCAGCAACGCGTTCTCCAGCTTCTTGCGCTCGACATCGAGTTCAATCGACTTCAGCCGCGTGTCTTCGCACACGTTGCAGGTGTCGAGGCAACCCTTGACCAGGATGCCCGGCGTCGGCAGTGAAGACTGCCGCACAAACGAGTAGCGTTTCTTCGCATCGTTCGACACGTTGCCGTTCTTGTCGAGCAGGCCTTCCTGAGCGAGTTCCTGCTGCACCTGCTTGATGGCCTGCGCGCGCATGGCGGCCGTCAGCAATGGAATTTGCAGGCGCAGCGCCGCGGCCACCGCCAGCCGGTCGTCGCCGGGAACCTGGGTCGCGGCTTCGAGATAGGTCGCGCGGCGATTGGCGTCGGTCGAGAGCACGCCGTTCGAGAGCACGCCCACGCCGGTGCTGGGCGACAGCGGATTGGACGCGACGCGGGTGAAGTCGTTGGCGGGGTCGGTATCCATCATCACCCGCAAATCGACCGATTCGAGCGTGTAGCTGATCGTCTGGGTCTTGTTGATCTGGTAGAAGAAGAACGTGACCGCGTGGCAGTCGTTGTTGTTCTGGAATTCGCGCGAGGCGGATTCATAGTGGTCCTGCGATTCGGTTTCGGTGTGGGTGCGGCTTTCGGATTCGCCGATCGACACGCTCGCGGCCTTGCGCACGCCCATTTCCGTGGCTTTCGCGGAGGCTTCCGCGTGCTGGCTGTGTTCGCCGAGGAAATCGGAAACCGAGCTCGAGTCGTAGTTGCCGCTCATGCTGGCCGAGCCGCCCAGCCCGAAGATGTTCACGCCGGCGTCGGCCTTGCCGTCCACGTGCGACTGCGACTGGTTGCTCGAGTGCGCCGTGTCGCGCGAGTTCACATCGAACAGCGAGTCGCTCATCTGCTGCATGAAGAACGATTCTTCCGACGACTGCGAGTTGCGGTAGCCGAACTTGCTCTCGCTGTCGAAGGTGAACTTGGAACGCCGGTCGGAAGTGAACAGCCGCACTTTTTCGCCGGGCAGCAGCGTGGTCGTGTAGAGCAGGTCGCCCAGCGCGAGCGGCCCGCGGCAGCGCCTGAGCTGGAAATGCAGCTTCACTTCGACCGGAATGTTCTGCGCCGGCACGCCCGCAGGTGTCTGCCTGCCCACCGCCGTCGAATAGATCAGTCGGTAAAAGAAATCCAGCTCGTCGCAAACGTCATCGGCTGGGAGCGGCGGGCAGCAGGGCACGGTCTGTTTGTGGGTGTCGGTCTGGCTGGCCATCGTGGATCTCCTGTGACGGTGGGTGAATCCATCCGTGGTCATGCATGCCGGCGGAAAATCCCTTTCTTGAGCAACCCGTCGACGTCGCGGGCATCGACCGGCTGGACGGCACGGCCGGCGGCGAACGAATAGGCGTGTCCGGTGACCGCGCCGCGCACCACGATCGGCGCCGCGCCGAGATAACGCACCAGTGCGAGCGATTTTGGCGGCGCGGGAACGAAGCTGCGGCCATTGCCCGTCGCGGCGGTTCGCGCGCCGGCCGGTTTCGGCGACGCCGCCTGGCTAGCCCTGAGGGCCATCCTGCCCTGGCCGCAACACGTCATGCTCGTGGTTCTCCGGAAAAGGGGGCGACTGCAACTGCATTTCCGCGGGCGGGCTGCCGAGGCGTTCGAGAAGGCACGCTGCGCCGGACAGCGCGAGCCAGACGGGGATCCACATCCATGTCGCGCGGATCACCACGAAGGCGAACGGCGCGGCTGTCCATAGCGACAGGCACTGGAAGCAATCCATCAGTCGTCCCGCCTGGCTCGCACCGAGCCTGGCGCGCAGCTTCAGCATCGAATCGAACGGACCATCCTCTTCCGCCAGCAGGTGCGTGACACGCCACGTCGCGAGGATCGCCAGTGCGGCGTTCAACATCGAACTCCATGCATCCATGGTCCTCGCGCCCGTGTCGTGTCATGGCTCGCCGCCCTCGTGCCGGCCTCTACGCGATCTCCGCTTTGCGCTCCACGCATACGCCCGGACACAAATCCGGACGCAGCACGGTGAACGACAACTCGAACTGGTTGTAATGCGTCACGCTCGGATCCGAGCAGCCGTTGGTGGTGCGCTTCCATGCCCACAGCCGGAACAGGTAAGCGCAGCATTCGGGGAAGTCGGAACCATGCAGCGTGACCTTGAAGTCGCCGCCATACCACAGTGCGCGCGGCGCGCCCTGGCCGAGTGCCTGGCTGTAGCTCGGGCCGACTTCCGCTGTCGGATCGGGTTGCAGCGTGCCGGCGCCGCCGCTCGCGTCCACGTACAGCGGCGCGGTGATGTAGAACGCCTGGTTGGCGCCGTATTCGGCGCGCATCCAGTAACCGCCGAGGTGGCCGTCCTGCACGGTGGCCGGGCAGGTCACGCTGAAGTGGATCGTCAAGGTGTCGGTGGGTTCCAGCCGCGCGATGTCGCAGGCCGAAACGCATTCCTGGCCCGGCAGGCCTTCGTTCTTCCAGATCTCGCGGATGTAGCAATCCGGCTCGACCGTGCACGCGTGAATGATGCCGCCGCAGGCGTGCGGAATCTTGCACGGTGCGGGCAATGTCGGCGCCGGATGCGTCTGCGACTGGTTGTCGATGCGCAGGTACACCCGCTCGGCCGAGTCTTCGCCGCAGGTCGGCAGGATGCGCTCGCTCGACGCGACCAGGTTGTCGGAGGCGTCGGCGGCGAAGCCGTCGAACTGCAACTGGTACAACGCATCGGGCGTCAGTCCCGGCTGGGTGGTGTCGAAGTAGAACAGGGTCGCGTAATCGTTCCAGATCACCTGCCCGCCGAAACGCGGGATACCCGGGTTCAAGTCTTCATAGTGGCGCCGGGTGATGATCACCATCTGTCCGTTCTTGAGCGCGGGCGTGAACGCGACGGGCACGAACGTGGTGCCATCCCAGTAGCTGCGCGTGAATCCGCCGAACGCGGGACTCGGCAGATCGGTCCACGCGCCGCCGTCCTTCGAATACTGCACCTTGAAGTAATCCACGTCCCAGCCGAGGCCGCCCTGGATCTGCAGCGAGCCGTAGAACGGGTTGTCCTTCCAGGGGTCGCTCGCCGCCGCGGTGGTGTGCGCGAGGCCGCGCAGGTCGGGCGGGCCGGCGTCGGCGCTGATCTGGTCGACCGGCGTGCAGCCGACCCAGGTGAGCTTCAGGCATTCGGGACATTCCGGGTCGCGGCAGGTCGGAATGCAGCAGGCGAGATCGTTGGCGATCAGCGTGACGTTGAGGGTGGTCGGGATGTCCCAGCGTGTTTGCGCGTTGCTTTCCGAAACGATCACGTTGACGCGGTCGCCGCAGCGCTGCGTGACGCGGAACACCACGTCGGGCGCGCAGTCGCTCCAGTTCCACCACGGCCAGACACGCAGCGCCGCCAACTCGGGCGACGGTGGCAGCACGGCGCGCAGCGCTTCGGCGGAAAGTGCGCCGGCCGGTTGTTGCACCGCGGGCAAGGACAGAGCGCCCTGCGCGGCCGCGGCCAGCACCGGCCCGGTCACGCTGGCGGCGCCGCCCAGCATGCGCTGGAAGATCGTCGGATCGGGATCCGGTTCCGGTGGAATCGGCGGCAACGGCGGCTGCGCGGTAGCCAGCAATTGCTGGATGCGCGAGAGGATGTCGGGATCGATCGCGGGATTCGCGCGCAGCCACGGCAGCCAGCGCAGGCAGCACCAGCGGAAGGTCATGTGGAAGTTGCCGTTGATGTCGGTGGTCGCGCCGGTGATCAGGTCGCGCCAGTACCACCACCAGAAACGGTCCACGTCGTACGCCTCGACCACCGCGCCCGGCACCGGTTCGTCGCAGAACGTCCAGCGATGCAGGATGGGGTCGTAATACCAATGCCGGCAGACGATGCGTCCATTGATCGTGTAGGTCCGGCAGCAGATCAGCCAGCAGTAATAGATCGCCGGCTCGACCGCGATGCGTCCGATCTTCAAATCGGCGGCGGTGGAGGCGGCCGCCCTGGCCGTCGCGCGTTCCTTCGCGGGCTCGAAATCGATCACCTGCCTGACGCTGTCGATCGCCAGCAGTTCGCGATCGGCCACGTCGGGCCCGACGAGCAGCGTGACCGGACAGGGCAGGCGCGCACCCGGCAGCACCGGCGGCTCGAATTCGACTTCGAAGGGCAGCCGCTTCTGCTTCGACGCGCCGGCCTTGACGACGGCCGAACCCAAGACGTTGCCTTCGCGTACGACCGCGACGCGCAGATCCAGATCGCTGTTGTACTGCTCGTCCGGAACCCGGCCCAGATCCAATTCGCCCGTGATCCTGGTCATGGCTCGTCTCCCTCGCCGTGTGTGGCGCGACCATTCCTGATGGGAATGGCGAGCATGGATCAAGAACGGTTGTCGCAGTTAGAACCTAGCTGCAATCGAGTGGAACGATTCTGCGCGCGGCAACGAAATCTTCATCTCCCCGATGGGCCGCTCGCCGATTCGCAGGTTGCGCTGGTAGTGCGTCGCCGGCATGCCGACGATGCGCCGGAACATCCGTCCGAAGTGGGAAAGGTCGTTGAAGCCGACCGCATAGGCGACCTGCGAAACGGATGCGCAAGGTTCCGCCAGAAAATCGCGCGCCTTGGCGATGCGGTACTGCAGCAGGAAACGGCGGAACGAGACGCCGTGCTCGCGATGAAAGACGCGGCTGAATTCCGATTCAGACAAATGGCAAACCCCCGCAATGGTTTCGATCCGGCACGCTTCCGCGTAGTGTTCGCTGATATACGCGATGGCGGCGGTCGTGTGCGGAGCCGCGATCAGGGGCCTGCGCAGATGGCCTGCGGGTGCAATCAGGTCGGACGGGAAAGGGTCGGCCAGCCAGCCGGCGTTCGCCGCCATGTTGCCCGCGTGCACCATCGCTTCGAAGAGGCGTGCGAGCGTGTTCTGGTCGACCGGTTTGACGCGGTAATCCCATACGCGTGAGCGGAACGCCCACAGCGCCAGCGCCTCGGAGTGGTATTCGGTCAGCATCAGCAGCGGCAGCGCCGGGAATTCGCGCCTTACCATCGGCACCGCCCGCAGTCGCGCCTGGTCGGGATAGTCGTACTCGATGCAGACGAACTGCGCGCGGTGCCCGCGAATGGCGGCCGGGATCGCCTCGGGCAGCGTAACGCGCAGGACGTTGCAGCTCTGTTGCGCGTCCACGAAAAGGCCGTGCCGGCGGGGCACGTGGCAGAAGTCGATCCAAACCGCCCGCAGGGTAGCCATTGCCTGCACCATGCACGCATCCGGCCCCCTGATTCCCGGCGACTTCGCAGTGGCCGGATATGCAACGCTAGCCAGCGATGAAGGGCGATGGCGTGATTGCGGTCACGGCTTCGCAAGGATCGCCGGCCAAGCGGGCTGGTGGGCATGCATCGTTTCGCATGGCTCGTGCACGCGAACGTGGCGCGAAGGTCATACCGATTTGCCGCGGCCGTCCATGTCCTACACTGGCGCAAGCCTTTGGACAGCGAGGTGCGCCGCATGCCCGACATCTACGACTTCGAAGCGAACCTGCTCGACGGTACGCCGCAAAAACTGGATGCGTATCGCGGCAAGCTGCTGCTGATCGTCAATGTCGCCTCGAAGTGCGGCTTCACGCCGCAGTACGAAGGACTGGAAGCGCTGTACCGCGCGAACAAGGACAAGGGCTTGGAGATCCTCGGCTTTCCCTGCAACCAGTTCGGGCACCAGGAACCGGGTGACGCCGACGCGATTCGCAACTTTTGTTCGACGAAATACGGCGTGACGTTTCCGCTGTTCGCCAAGATCGACGTCAACGGCGCGAACGCGCATCCGCTGTACAAGTTCCTGAAACACGCCGCGCCAGGCGTGCTGGGTTCGGAAGCGATCAAGTGGAACTTCACCAAGTTCCTGATCGACCGCGAGGGCAACGTGGTGCGGCGTTACGCCTCGGCGGATGCGCCGGAGAAGATCGGAAAGGATCTTGCAGCGATGTTGTGAACGCGCGCCATGAGAAGCCATCCCCCTCGATCCCCCTTCGCCAGCGAAGGGGGAGGAAAAGCGAGTGACTTCCACGTGTGGTTACCCCCTTCGGTTCGAAGGGGGTCGCCGCGTAGCGGCGGGGGGATAGTACCGCGAGGTTCAAGCAGAATTGACGATCACAGCTTTGCGTGCCAGCAATTCGCGCAGTTCCCGTTTTTCAGCGTCGTCCAGGCCGTGTTCGGATTGCTTGCGGATCAGGGCATCGAGGCGTTGTTGTGTCGTCTGTTCACCCAGCTTGCGCACGGCATCCAGAAACTCCATGCGCAGGGCTTCGGGCTCGCCGGGGAATTCGGTGAGCGCGAGTTTCTGCAACGCCGCCGATTCCTCGCGTCCCGCGAAATGTTCCAGCAGCATCGCGGTGTTGATGCCGGGCCGCTCCTGCAGGAAATCCAGCAACTCGGCCAGCAGCGGAACGCCCGGTTTGTCGAGCCCCGCAAACGCGTAAGGCAGGGTGACCTCCTGCGCCAGCGCGGGATTCGCCAGCAGCATCGCGATCGCGCTGCGCACCAGCGTGCGCTTGGGCGCGTTGGCAGGAGGCGCAGGTCTGCGCACCTGCGTTGCATGCGCGACGGGTGCCGTCTGTACGCCCGTGCGCCTTTCCAGTTCCGCGAACATCAGGTCGCGGAACGCGCCGTCCGGCAACTTCGCGAGCAGCGGTTTGGCGTGTTCGGCCAACCGCGCGCGGCCGTCGAGCGTCGCGACGTTCACGTCGTGCGACAGGGACGCGTAGAAATATTCCGACAGCGGCGTCGCGTTTTTCAGTCGCGCCTCAAAACCTTCCGCGCCTTCCTTGCGCACCAGTGTGTCGGGGTCTTCGCCTTCGGGCAAAAACAGGAAGAACGCCTGGCGCCCGTCGCGCATCCGCGGCAGCACCGATTCCAGCGCACGCCACGCGGCGCTGCGGCCGGCGCGGTCGCCGTCGAAACAGAAGAACACGTCGGGCGCGGCGCGGAACAGCAACTCCGCGTGCTCGTTGGTAGTCGCGGTGCCCAGCGTCGCGACCGCCTGCGTGACGCCGGCCTGGTGCAGCGACACCACGTCCATGTAGCCCTCGACCACGATCAGGCGTTCCAGTTTGGTGTTGGCTTGGCGCACCTGCCACAGCGCGAACAGTTCGCGGCCCTTGTGGAACAGCGGTGTTTCGGGTGAGTTGAGGTACTTCGGCCCGTCGCCCTCCAGAATCCTTCCGCCGAACGCGATCACCCGGCCGCGCCGGTCGAGGATCGGGAACATCAGCCGTTCGCGGAAACGGTCATAACGCTTGCCGCCGTCGCTGCTCGAAAGCATGCCGGCCTGTTCCAGCATCTTCGTGCGCGCGTCGCTGGTGCCGAGCGCGCGCTTCAGTGCATCCCAACCGCCCGGCGCCCAGCCGATCCGGAAGCGCTCGATGATCGCCGGATCCAGTCCGCGCTTCTTGCAATACGCCTTCGCCGCCGCGCTCTCCGGCAGTGCGCGCTGGTAGAACGCCGCCGCCGAATCGAGCAGCGCATACAGGTCGGTGTGATCTTCTCGCGGGCGCCGGTCGCCGCCCTCGTGCGGCACCGCCAGGCCCACCGACTGCGCCAGTTCCTCGACCGCATCGGGAAATTCCAGGCGCTCGTACTCCATCAGGAAGCGCACCGCGCTGCCGTGCGCACCGCAGCCGAAGCAGTGATAGAACTGCTTGGCCGGGCTGACGTAGAACGATGGCGTGCGCTCGTCGTGGAACGGGCAGCACGCCGTCCACTCGCGGCCCGCGCGCTTCAATGGCACGCGCGACTGCACCACGTCGACGATGTCGACGCGTGCCAGCAGTTCGTCGATGAAGCGTTCGGGGATCAGGCCGGGCATGGCCGACTAGGATGCCACGCGCGAACGGCCGCGGCAGCAAAGCATCCTGAAAGGCTGCGCCCGCACACTGCGGCACTTTCCGGCCGCGCCGCTGTCTGGCTTGCGTCGGACGGTACACTTCCGCCATCCATGTCCACATTCCTGCCCATCCGCCCGAGCTTCCTGCGCGCGCTTGCCGCGGCGGCCGTGTGCGCCGCGCTGGGTGCATGCGTCAGCGTCAAGGTGCCGAAGCTGCCGTCCGGTGATTTGCCCGCGCAGTGGCGCAATGCCTCGCCGCAACTGGGCGCGAAGCCGGACCTGACCGGCTGGTGGAAGCATTTCGGCGATCCGCAACTCGATGCATTGGTCGACGCGGCCCTGCACGGCAATCTCGACGTGCAACAGGCCGCGTTGAAGCTGCGCGCGGCGCGCGCGCTGGAGGATGCCTCCGCCGCAACCTTCCGCCCGCACCTCGGCTTCAACACCATCGAGCAGCCCAATCCGCAGAACACCGCGAGTTATTTCCAGGCGGGATTCGACGCGACGTGGGAGTTCGGCCTGTTCGGACGTGCGGATGCCAACGGCCATATCGCCCGCGCCGATACCGGCGAAGCGCTGGTGGCCCTGCAATCCGCGCGGGTGTCGCTGGTCGCCGAGGTGGTGCGCGAATACCTGGGATTGCGCGCGGCGCAACGGGAAGATGCATTGCTGGACGCCGCCGCGCGGGCCGCGCGCGAAAAGGCGGCGCTGCTGCGCGTGCAGGAGCGCCTGCAACTCGCGTCGAAGCTTGACGTCGAACAGGCCGCGGCCGCGGCGGCCAAGGCCGAAGCGCAACAAGCCGATCCGCGCGCGGCCATCGTGCAGCACGCGCAGGCGCTGGCGCTGCTGCTCGGGAAGAGCGAGCCGGACCCTGCATGGCTGACGCCGCAGCCCTTGCCGCAACTGGCGGCAGGCAATGTCGATTCCGTTCCGGCCGATCTGCTGCGCACGCGCCCGGAGATCCGCTACGCGGAGACGCAGGTGCTGAAGGCCGCGGGTGAACTCGGCATCGCCAAGGCCGACATGTACCCGCGCCTCGCGCTGGGCAGTTCGTTGACGTTTGCCGCGCTGGTGAAGGGGCGCACCCGGCTGGGCGACGTCAACAACACCTTCGCGATCGGCCCGGTCATCAATATCCCGTTGTTCGACTGGGGCCAGCGCCGTGCGGTGCGCGATGCGCGCGAGGATGCGTTGCAGGCGGCGGTGCTCGCCTACCGGCAGGCGGTGCTGCAGGGCGCGGCGGAAGTCGAGACCGACCTCGCGGCGCTGCACGCTTCGGATGCACGCGTGCAGGGCGCGAATGCCGCGGCGACCGCTTCGCGAAACAGCCTGTCCCTGAGCAAAAAGTTGCAGGGGCTGGGCCAGGCCGACGGCCTGCAACTGGCCGACGCGCAACTCGCGCTCACCGAATCCGAACTCGATCGCGAGCAGGCACGGCTGGCGCACGGGCTTGCGTATGTCGCACTGTACAAGGCGCTGGGCGGCGCGCCGTTGCCGGAGGAGAGCGATGAACATTGATCGTTCGAGCCTCGGGCGCACACTGCGCGTGAATCAATCACCGTTCGTACTGAGCGTAGCCGGCCGCAGGCCGGCGAAGTCGAAGTACGCGGTGGGTGCACTTCGACTCCGCTCGCTACGCGAGCTACGCTCAATGCGAACGGAAGTAGTGGAGAGCGCTCGCGCCGGGAAGCGGCAGCCATGATTCCGCTCGCGCGCAAAACCCTGGTCCACGAATGGCGGCGTTTCCTGCCGGCGATGCTGGCGGTGGCGTTCTCGGGCCTGCTGCTGTTGATGCAGGCCGCGCTGGTGTTCGGCATCTTCGGTTCCGCGGCCACGTACATCACCGCGTCCGACGCCGACCTGTGGGTGGGTTATCCCGGCACGCAGAGCATCGAACTCGGGCGTCCGATCGGTCCGGCCGCGCGCACCGCGCTGCTGATGGACCCCGGCGTCGCGCGCGTGGAACCGTTCGCGTGGGTGGACGGCGACTGGCGCGGTCCGGCCGGCACCGGCGGCGTGTCGGTGTTCGTGTCGGGCATCAGCACCGAACCCGACGGGATGATTTTTTCCGACGTGCTGACGGCGGCGCAGCGCGCGTCGCTGAAGGAACCGTTCGCGGTGATCGTCGATCGCGCCGACCTCGACAAGCTCGGCGTGCCGATCGGCGGCCAGGCGCTGATCAACGGCGACCTGGTGCGCATCGTCGGCGTCGCCAATGGCATCCGCGCGCTGGGCGGCGTCAACGTGGTCGCGTCGCTCGACACCGCGCGTGCGCTGGACAACGACACCGGCGGCACCGAAGTCGCGTACTACGTCGCGAAGCTGAAACCCGGCGCGGACGCCGACACCGTCGCGGCGCGCATCGATGCGTCGGCGCATGGCTACGCGGCGTGGACCGCGTCCAGTTTCGCGCGGCGCGCGGTGTTCTACTGGATGTTCCAGACCGGCGCCGGGCTCGGCGTGATCTTCCTCGCGATCGTGGTGTTCATCGTCGGCGCGATCATCACCAGCCAGACCTTGATGGGTGCGATCGCGGGTTCGGTGCGCGAGTACGCGACGCTGCACGCGCTGGGCGTCAGCCTGGGATCGCTGCGCCGCGTGGTGCTGGAACAGGCCACGTGGATCGGCGTGTGCGGCCTGGTCGCGGGCGTGCTGCTGAGCCTGGGCCTGACCGGCCTGGCGAAGCTGCAGGACGTGCCGGTGGAATTGAACCTGCCCGCGTGGGTCGCGTGCGCGGCGCTGGTGATGGGCATCGCGCTGGTCTCGGGCGTCGCCGCGGTGCGCGCATTGCGCAACGCCGATCCGGCCTTGCTGCTGCGATGAGCGCGCTGGCCGCCAGGGACCTGTGCATGGGTTACACCAGCGGCAAGCTGCGCACGGAAATCCTGCGCGGCTTGTCGCTGTCCGTCGATGCGGGACAACTGACCCTGATCGCGGGACCGTCGGGGTGCGGCAAGAGCACGCTGCTGTCGATCCTCTCGGGTTTGCAGCGGCCGGACGCGGGCAGCGTGATCGCGCTGGGCGAGGATTTGTTCCGCGGCGACCGCCACGCGCGCGATCGCTTCCGGTTGCAACACACCGGTTTCGTGTTCCAGGGCTTCAATCTTTTTCCAGCGCTCACCGCGCTGGAACAGGTGATGCTGCCGCTGGGTTACATGGGCGCGGACGATCGCGCGGCAGAAGCGCGCGGCCGCGCGGCGCTGGACGAAGTGGGCTTGTCCGACCGGATGCACCTGCTGCCGGCCGAGTTATCCGGCGGCGAGAAGCAGCGCGTCGCGATCGCGCGCGCGCTGGTCAAGCAGCCCGAACTGTTCTTCGCGGACGAGCCCACCAGCTCGCTGGATGCCGCCAACGGACAGGTCGTGATCGATACGCTGCGCCGCATCGCGCACGAACACGACACCACCGTGCTGTGCGTCAGCCACGATCCGCGCCTGGTCACGCACGCCGACCGGGTGCTGGAAATGGAAGACGGCAAGATATTGAATGACTGGCGCGTGCCGCACGACGACAACGCGCCCCGAGAGGAGAACGCATCGTGAAACCCATTCGCTGCGCCGGCATCGCGCTCGCCGCATTGACCCTCGCGCTCGCTGCGTGCTCGTCTTCGCAAGGCGACTCCACTTCCGCGGCCACGCCGTCGCAATGGCTGGCGGTGGCGCGCGGCAAGGTCGCCGTCGAAGGCGGCATGGTGCTGGTCGCCGCGCGCACCGACGGCTTGGTCGAATCGGTGGCGGTGAAGCAGGGCGACGCGGTGCAGGCGCACCAGGTGCTGGCCACGCTCGATCCGCGCGCCGCGAAGATCGCGCAAGCAACCGCGCAGGCCGGCGTCGCGCAAGCCAAGGCGCAACTGGCCGAATTGCAGGTGTCGCTGAAGCAGGCCGAGCAGCGCGCGCCGCGCATCGTCGCCGCCGCCAAGGCCGGCGCCGCGACCGGCGAGGCGGCCGAGCAGGCGCGCGATGCCGTTTCCGGATTGAAAGCGAAGCAGGCGGCCGCGCAGGCCGAGCTGGATGCCGCGCAGCAGAAGCTCGCCGCGGCCAGGCTCGATTTCGATTCGACAACCTTGCGCGCGCCGGTCGCGGGCAACGTGGTCGCGCGCCATGTCGCGGTCGGGCAGTCGGTGTCCGCGTCGTCGGGCCAGCCGCTGTTCGAGTTGCTGCCCGATCGTCCGCACATCGTGCAGGCGCAACTCGACGTGGACGCGGCCGGCGCGATCCACGCCGGCATGCACGCCGAAGTGGTGCGCGATTCGGGCACGGGTCCGGTGTACGACGCCACCGTGACCTGGGTCGGGCAGGTGCTGCAGCCGGCGGGCCTGACCCAGGATCCGCTGGAACGCGCGCTGGCCAATGACGTCGATTGCACGCTGGAACTGGCGCCGCCGAAACAAGGCGTCGAACCGCTGCGGATCGGGCAACGCGTGCTGGTCAGATTCCCGAAGCCGCGTTCGTAGCGGCTGTTGTGAGAAGTCAGGCCATGGATGGCCGAGGTGGACTCCAAGGGACAGCAACCCTGAACGGTGCCGTAAGTATGTGCTGCAGCGATCAGGGACGATCGCACGAATCGAGCACGGTAAGCGTGCGGAAAGCCTGTGACGCTAGAATCGGCAGCACTTTGCGGCCATGCCGCCCCCGAGAATTCCCCGTGACCCAATGGAACATCCTGTGCGACTTCGACGGCACCATCGCCGTCGAGGACGTGACCGACTCCTTGCTCGATCGCTTCGCGCCGCCCGAGTGGCAGGTGCTGGAGCGCGACTGGCGCGCCGGCAAGATCGGTTCGGCCGAATGCATGGCCGGCCAGGTCGCGTTGCTGGACGCCTCGCGCGACGAGATCGACGAACACCTGGCGTCGCTGCGCATCGATCCGGCGTTCCCGCAATTCGTGGAGTCGGCCCTGACCGCCGGCGCGACGTTGCGGGTAGTGAGCGACGGCATCGATTACGCGATCCGCGCGATCCTGTCGCGCTACCAGCTCGATGACCTGCCCATCCTCGCCAACCGGCTGGTGCAGGCGGGGCCGCGCAAGTGGAAGCTGGAAACCCCGTTCTCCGATCCGCATTGCCGCATCGGCAGCGGCCATTGCAAGTGCGCCAGCGCGGTGCGCGAGCACAACCGCCACCATCGCGTGCTGCTGATCGGCGACGGCGCGTCGGACTTCTGCGCCGCGGGCGAAGCCGATTACGTGTTCGCCAAGCATCGCCTGATCGAGCACTGCCGCCACGCGGCAATCCCGCACACGTCGATCGTCGGTTTCGCCGACGCGATCGGCCTGCTGCCCGCACTGATGGCGGGCAAACTGTACACACCGCGGCGCGTGCTCGCGCCGGCATCCGCCCACTGATCCGCAGGTAAACCATGAATTCCGCAAACGCCGCCACGGCTTCCGCCGCCGCGCAACTCGCCGATGGCCTCGATACCGCGGGCAGCGGGAGATTGTTCGACATCGCCTGCCGCTCCATTCCCGGCGGCGTCAACAGCACCGCGCGCGCGACCTGGTCGGGCTGGCTGCCGTACCCGCTGTTCGTCGAAAGCGGAACCGGTTCGCGGCTCACCGACGTCGACGGCAACGAATACATCGATTACCTGCTGGGTCTAGGACCGATGCTGCTGGGTCATCGTCCGCCGCGCGTCACGCAGGCGGTGGTCGATTTCATCCAGCAGCGCGGCACCGTGTTCGCATTGCCCACGGCCGACGAAGCCAAGCTCGCCGACAAGATCATCGCCGCGGTACCGAGCGTCGAGCAGGTGCGCCTGTGCAACACCGGCACCGAGGCCGTGCTGTACGCCACGCGCCTGGCGCGTGCGTTCACCGGCCGGCCGAAGATCATCCGCTTCGAAGGCATGTACCACGGCTTCTCGGACCAGGTGTACTGGAGCAAGCATCCGGACATCGCCAAGGCCGGTCCCGACGCGCATCCGCGGCCGGTGCCGCAGGGGCCGGGCCTGCCGCGCGGGGTGGAAGCCAACCTCGTCATCCTGCCGTGGAACGATGCGGACGCGCTGGAAGACGCGATCGAGCGCGAAGGCGATTCGATCGCCGCGGTCATCACCGAACCCGTGATGTGCAACACCGGCTGCATCCTGCCGAAGCCGGGTTACCTCGAAGCGATGCGCGAACTCACGCAGCGTCACGGCATCGTGCTGTTGTTCGACGAAGTGATCACCGGTTTTCGCCTGGGCCTGGGCGGCGCGCAGGCGCGGCTGGGCGTCACGCCGGACCTGTCGGTGTTCGCGAAAGGCCTCGGCGGCGGCTTTCCGGTCGCGGCCTGCGGCGGACGCGCCGACATCATGGCGCTGGTCGCCAACGGCAAGGTTTCGATGGCCGGCACCTACGCCGCCAATGGCATCGCGATCGCGGCGGCCAACGCGGCGCTGGACGAACTCGCGACGCCGGGATTGTTCGCGAAACTCGACGCGGTTTCCGACGAGTTGCGCGTCGGCCTCGGCAAGGTGCTCGACGATGCGGGCCTGCCCGCGTACGTCGTCGGCGTCGGTCCGCTGATGCAGGTGTGGTTCGCGAAGGAGCCGATCCACAACTACCGCGACGCCGAGCGCCACGCCGACCAGAAGCTGTTCGATCGCTGGTGGCGCGGCATGCTCAGCAAGGGCGTGCTGTTCCATCCCGGCGCGTACGAAAACCTGTTCGTGTCGACCGCGCATACGCGCGAGGACATCGCGCGGACGCTCGCGGCGGCGAAAGACGTCGCGACGGAACTCGCGCGCAGCGCCTGAGCGCCGCCGGCGATCAGGATTTGGTCGAAGCGACCCGGCCCGCGGGCAAGGGCAGGTGCACGAACCGGCCCGCCGCGAGCACGCGCGTCCATCCGTTCCGCAGCATCGAAGCACGCGGTGGCGCATCCTGCGCGGACGGCTGCGCGCGGGCGCTGCACGCGGCAGCGTTGATCGGCAGAAAGCCGCTGGCAATCCGGAGTGTCGGCAGTCTCATCGTTGATCCCCTGATCCGGGAAAGTCCCCACCCCTGCAACGTGCGGCAACGGGCACCGGTTGACACGCGGCCGCGAAACGCGCGCCGGCGCATAAGCGCATAGCGTCCCGTCCTTTCACGGCGGCCGCAGGGCGGACGTAAGGTGCGCGCTCCGCCGCCGCACGCCGTTCCGCCATGTCCGCCACCGCGACCCTGCCGCGTCTGCCCTTGCCGAAGGATCGGCTGCAGCAGCTCGAACGGCTGACGCAGGATCTCGATTCCGCAAGCCTGTGGTGGCTGTCAGGCTACGCCGCAGGCCTTGCGGGCAGGACGGCTCCGGCACCGGATGCGTTCGACCCGCGTGCGGCGGCGGAACCTGTCGCTGCGCCCCGCCTGGCGATCGTGTATGGCAGTCAGACCGGCAACGCGAAGCGCGTGGCCGAGCGCCTGGCGCAACACGCCGAAACTTCCGGACTGGCGGTTCGCCTTGCGCGCGCCGATGCGTACCCGCTGCGCGAGTTGGCGGCGGAACGTTTGCTGTACATCGTCATCAGCACGCAGGGCGATGGCGAGCCGCCGGACGACGCGCGCGGCTTCGTGGATTTCCTCGTCGGCCGCCGTGCACCGAAGCTTGGTGCACTTTCGTTCGCGGTACTTGGCCTCGGCGATTCCAGCTATCCGCAATTCTGCGTGATCGGGCGCAGGCTCGATGCGCGGCTCGCCGAGCTGGGTGCGGAGCGTCTGCTGGATTTCACCGAGGCCGATGTCGATGTCGAAGCGGCCGCGGGTCCGTGGACGCAAAGCGCGCTGATCCGCGCGCGTGAACGGCTGAAAGCGCTGGCGCCCGCGAACAACGTCACGCCGTTGCGCCCGCATGTCGAAGCCGCGGCGTGGTCGGCCACGCGGCCGTTCAAGGCCAGGGTGCTGGCGAACCAGCGCATCACCGCGGAGGGCAGCCGCAAGGACGTACGCCATCTCGAGATCGATCTTTCGGGTTCGGGACTCGACTACGAGCCCGGCGATGCGCTGGGCGTCGTGCCGCGCAATCCCGAGCCGCTGGTCGACGCGGTGCTGCATGCGCTGCATCTGGATGGGCAAGCCGTCGTCGCGCATGCCGGTGCGACGCATCCGCTGCGCGAATGGCTGGCGTCGAAACGCGAACTCACGCGCCTCGGCCGTCCGTTCGTGGCCGCGTTGGCGGAACGCAGCGCCGACGCCGCGCTGAAGGCACTGCTGCAACCCGAAAACGGCGAAGCGTTGCGTGCGCTGCTGGCCACGCAGCAGCCGCTCGACCTGTTGCAGCGCCATGCTTCGGCGTGGACCGGCGAAGCCCTGGTCGCGGCATTGCGCCCGCTGGCGCCGCGCCTGTATTCGATCGCATCCAGCCGCGCGGCGGTCGGCGAGGAAGCGCACCTCACCGTCGCGCACGTCGAATACCAGGCCGCCGCGGGCGCGCGTTGGGGTGCGGCTTCGCACTGGCTGGCTACGCGCGCGGAAGGCGACACCGTCGAGGTGTACCTGGAGCGCAACGAACGCTTCCGGCTGCCTGCCGATCCCGGCCACGACATCATCATGATCGGCGCCGGCACCGGTGTCGCGCCGTTCCGCGCGTTCGTGCAGCAGCGTGCCGCAACGGGTGCGCGCGGGCGCAACTGGCTGCTGTTCGGCAATCCACGTTTCCGCAGCGATTTCCTGTATCAGCTCGAATGGCAGGACGCGCTGAAGGACGGCGCGTTGCATCGGCTCGACCTTGCCTTCTCGCGCGACCAAGCCGAAAAGATCCACGTGCAGCACAGATTGCGCGAACACGGACGCGACATTTACGCGTGGCTGGAAAACGGCGCGCACCTGTACGTGTGCGGCGCCACCGCGATGGCACGCGACGTCGAAGCCGCGCTGCGCGACCTGATCATCGAACACGGTGCGCGCGACACAGAAGCGGCCGACGCATACATCGCGACGTTGCGCGACGAACATCGCTACGCGCGGGACGTGTACTGATGGCCGAACCTTCCGATCTCGAACGCATCAAACGCGCAAGCCGCCACCTGCGCGGGACGTTGCGGGTGAGCCTGGCCGATCCGGTCACCGGCGCACTGCGCGCCGACGACGTGCAGCTGCTGAAGTTCCACGGCAGCTATCAGCAGGACGACCGCGACGTGCGCGAGGCACGGCGCCTCGCCAGGCTGGAACCCGATTACTCGTTCTTCCTGCGCTTGCGCCTGCCGGGCGGCGTGCTGTCGCCCGCGCAGTGGCTGGCGATGGATGCGATGGCGCGGCGTTACGGAACGCGCGGCCTGCGCCTCACCACGCGCCAGAGCATCCAGGTGCACGGCGTCGAGAAACGCAACCTGCGTGCCGCGGCGCAGGCCATCCACGCCTGCGGCCTCGACACCATCGCGGCCTGCGGTGATGACAACCGCAACGTGGCCTGCGCGGTGAATCCATTGCTGTCCCGCGTGCACGCGCGGATCTTCGAGCAGGCGCAGGCGTTGTCGTTGCACCTTCTGCCCCGGTCGCGCGCGTGGCACGAGATTTGGCTGGATGAGCCGGCCAGCGACGGCGGCGAGCCCGAACCGCTGCTTGGCGACGCCTACCTGCCGCGCAAGTTCAAGATCGGTTTCGCGGTGCCGCCCGACAATGACATCGACGTGTATTCGCAGGATGTCGGGCTGGTCGCCATCATCGAAAGCGGCGAGTTGTCCGGCTACGACGTGCTGGTCGGCGGCGGCATGGGCGCCACGCACGGTGATGCGAAGACCTATCCGCGTCTCGCCAGCCCGATCGGATTCATCACGCCCGAACAGGTGACGGCGCTGGCGGAAGCCGCGCTCACGCTGCAGCGCGACCACGGCGATCGCAGCGAGCGCAAGCATGCGCGTTTCAAGTACACGGTTGATGACCATGGGCTCGCGTGGATCGCGGCCGAAATCGAACGCCGCGGCGGCTTTGCCTTGCAGCCGTCACGCGGCTTCGCTTTCACGCAACGCGGCGACCGCTTCGGCTGGCGCGAAGGCGACGACGGCCGCTGGCATCTGGGTCTGCGCATCCCGTTCGGGCGCGTGCACGACAAAGACGGCGTCACACGCCAGACCGGCATGTGCGCGATCGCGGCGCTGCTGGCCGAACACGCGCAGGACGCGCAGATTCGCCTGACGCCCAACCAGAACGTGCTGGTCGCGGGCGTGCCCGCGGCGTTGCGCGAACGCATCGACGCGCTCGCCATGGCGCACGATCTCGGCTTGCATCGCACGGAGTCGCCGCTTGCATTGAACACCATCGCCTGCGTCGCGTTGCCGACCTGCGGCCTCGCGATGGCCGAGGCCGAACGCTGGATGCCGGCGTTTCTGCCGAAACTGCAGGCGTTGCTCGACAAGCACGGACTGCGCGACGAATCCATCGACCTGCGCATCAGCGGCTGCCCGAACGGCTGCTCGCGGCCGTACCTCGCCGAAGTCGCGCTGGTCGGCAAGGCGCCCGGCCGCTACAACCTGATGCTGGGTGGCGACCACCGCGGCCAGCGCCTGAACGCGCTGCATCGCGAGAACATCACCGAACCCGAAATCCTCGCGGTACTCGACGAACTGCTGGCGCGTTTCGCCGCGGATCGCACGACCGGCGAGCGCTTCGGCGATTTCATCGCGCGTTGCGGCATCGTGACGCCACCGCTTCCACGCGAGGCTGAGGCATGACCCCGAAAGATCGCGTGGCCGAAGGCCACACTGATTCTCCCTCTCCCGCTTGCGGGAGAGGGTGGCCCAACGGGCCGGGTGAGGGGGCACGTGCCACCGATTCCGCGGCATTATTGCCGCGCCGGGGAATCGGTGGCTCAGTGCCCGATCCCGTCACCGCCGCGCAATCACCCGACGCGTTGGCCGGGCTCAACCGCTGGCTCGCCACGCTGAGCGCCGAACGGCGCGTCGAGTGGGCCCTCGATACGTTGTCGGGCGAACACGCGCTGTCTTCCAGCTTCGGCGCGCAGGCCGCGGTGTCGCTGCATCTGGTCACGCGCGCGCGCGCCGACATTCCGGTGATCCTGATCGACACCGGCTATCTGTTCCCGGAAACCTATCGCTTCATCGATTCCTTGCGCGAACGCCTTTGCCTGAACCTCAAGGTGTATCGCCCGGAAGTCGGCACCGCGTGGATGGAAGCGCGCTTCGGCAGGCTGTGGGAGCAGGGCCGCGACGGCATCGCGCGCTACAACCGCCTGCGCAAGCTCGAGCCGATGCAGCGCGCGCTGGCCGAACTCGGCGTGCGCACCTGGATCGCCGGCATCCGCCGCAGCCAGTCGGAGAGCCGTGCGCATGCGGATTTCCTGGAATTGCACGACGGCCGCTGGAAGCTGCACCCGATCGCCGACTGGCGCGACCACGACGTGTGGCGCTACTTGAATCGCCACGGCCTGCCGTACCACCCACTGTGGCACGAAGGCTACGTCTCGATCGGCGACGTGCACACCACGCGCCGCTGGGAACCCGGCATGCGCGACGAGGACACGCGCTTCTTCGGCCTCGCGCGCGAGTGCGGATTGCACGCCGCGATGAAATAGACGTCCAAACGGGTTGCGCGGCGGCGCCAACGCGGGCAAGCTGCGGGCTCCCCACGGAGAACCGGCATGACAGGCAAGAGTCGCCGCCCGCGCAAGCCAGCGCCGGCGCCGAGGCGCGCGCAAGCCGCCGCACGCAGCGAGGCTTCGCCGAAGCCGGACCTCGCCGCGGTGCGCGCCGAGATCGATGGCATCGATCGCCAAATTCAGGCGCTGATCGCGCGCCGTGCGCATTGGGCGCACGAGGTCGGCCGCGCCAAGGGCAAGCTCGCCGCCGCGGTCGACTATTACCGGCCCGAGCGCGAGGCGCAGGTGCTGCGTCGCGTGGTCGATCGCAACGACGGCCCGCTGGCCGATGACGTGCTGGTGCGGCTGTTCCGCGAGATCATGTCGGCGTGTCTTGCGCAGCAGGAACCGCTGAAGGTCGGCTACCTTGGCCCGGAAGGCACGTTCTCGCAGCAGGCGGTGTTCAAGCACTTCGGGCATTCGGCCAAGGGGTTTCCGCTGGCCAGCATCGCCGAAGTGTTCGACGAGGTCGCCGACGGCCGCGCGGATTTCGGGGTGGTGCCGGTGGAGAATTCCGGGCAGGGCACCATCCAGTCGACGCTCGACCTGTTCCTCGGCTCGCCGCTGAAGATCTGCGGCGAAGTCGAGCTGCACGTGCACCAATATCTCCTTTCGCGCAGCGGCCACATGGAGGACATCGAACGCGTGTACTCGCACGGCCAGTCGCTGGCGCAGTGCCGCGGCTGGTTGCGCCAGAACCTGCCGCGCGCGGAACTGGAAGCGGTGTCCAGCAACGCCGAGGCCGCGCGGCGCGCGCGCAAGGCCGACGACACCGCGGCGATCGCGGGCGAAAGCGCGGCGCACGTGTATGGCTTGCAGGTGGTCGCCGGTCCGATCGAGGATCGCCCCGACAACACCACGCGCTTCCTGGTGCTGGGCCGCGCGCTGTTTCCGCCGTCGGGCAACGACCGCACCTCGCTGCTGGTGTTCGTGCGCGACCAGCCCGGCGCACTGTACCGCGTGCTCGAACCGCTGGCGCGGCGCGGCATCAGCATGAACCGCATCGAATCGCGTCCCGCGCACACCGGCAAGTGGCAATACGCGTTCTTCATCGACGTCGGCGGCCACGTGGACGAATCGCCTTTGCGTGACGCGCTGGCCGAACTGGGCGATTTCGCATCGCAGGTGACGGTCTTGGGTTCGTATCCGGTTGCGGTAACCTGAACCCGCGCGTGATCCCGCGGTCCCAGTTGCATCCCCAGGACGAGGACGCGCCATGCGCCGCATTTTCCCGTGTCTGGTCACGCTGGCCGCATTGGCGCCGTGGCCGATCCAGGCGCACGCGGGCGCCTACGCGGACAAGCTTTCGCAATGCCTGATCCTCGCGACCACGCCGGCCGACCGGAAGATCGTGGTGCGCTGGGCCTTCGCGACGATGGCGCTCGATCCGGACGTGGCATCGATGGCGGCGGTTTCGCCCGCGCAGCGCGAAGCGATCAACCAGCAGGCCGGGAACGTCGTGACCAACCTGCTCGCGGGCGCATGCGCTCAACCGGTGCAACAGGCGCTGATGTTCGAAGGACCGGCCGCCGCGCGCACCGCATTCGAGGCGTGGGCGCGCTGGGCGATCACGGGCATCGCCGAAGAACCGCACGTGATGCAGGGCGCCGGCGCGCTGCTGCAATACATCGACATCGGCAAGTTGATGTCGCTGATCCCGCTGCAGGGATTGCCGCCGGCGAGTGACTGAGCGCCGAAGCAGGGACGCATTTATGTTTCGTCATTCCGGACGCCGCGCCGCGGCGACCCGGAACCCGGCGTCTTTGCTTGTTCCACAAGGCGCTGGATTCCCGCCTGCGCGGGAATGACGAGCAAAGGGTTGGCTGTCTAATCCGTTACGCGATGCAAATCGTGCCACCGCGGCGGCACCGGCCACGCCGGTTCGGCATTGCCGGCCACAACGCGGCGCAGATCGGTGGCGTCGATCTGCGGCGCAAGTTCGCGCAGCAGTCGCACCGTGAAATCGCGCAGCACCCGGCCGCGCGGCAGCACCGCCCAGGTGACGCATTCGGGCAGCGCGTCCGGCGCGGGCAACGCGTGCAGGTCGGTGTCATCGCGCGCGAGGGCCATCTCCGCGAGGATGCCGACGCCGACTCCCGCGCGCACGTACGTCTTGATCAGGTCCGCGTCGTGCGCCGTCATCGCGAGTTGCATGGGCAATTTCGCGGCGTCGAACGTGCGCCTCAGCGAGGATTCCGGCTTGCGCGAGGATTCGTAGCTCACCAGCGGCAGCGCCGACAATTCGCGCAGGGTCGGAGCCTTGCGGCGTTTGCCGAGGGTGTGTCCGTTCGTGACCAGTACCATGCGCCGCCAGCGGAACAGCGGCACCGCGATGCCTTCCGCGGGCATCGCGCCACTGGTGCTGATCACGGCCAACTCGTCGTCGCCGCGCGCGAGCCGCTGCAGGATTTCGCTTTCTTCGGAGGGTTGCAGGCGGATGCTCACCGCCGGAAACGCGCGCCGCGTGGCGGCGATCGCATCGGGCAGCACGTAACGCGCTTGCGTGTGCGTGGTCAGCAGTGTCAGCCGGCCCTTGCGTTCGCCGCGCTGGTTGGCGGCGAGTGCGCGGATGTTGCCGGCTTCGTCGAGCAGCCGGCGCGCATGCACCAGCACGTGTTCGCCGGCCTGCGTCAGTGACGTGAGGCTGCGGCCCTTGCGGGTGAACAGCAGGAAGCCGAGCTCGTCTTCCAGTTGCTTGATCTGGCGCGACAACCCCGGCTGCGTGGCGTGCACGTGTTCGGCCGCGAGCGTGATGTTGAGTCCGGAATCGGCGATGGCGGCGAAATAGCGGAGCTGGTTGAGGGTCATGCTGAACGTTCCCGGAGGGGTTGCGGACTGGCGAAGCAGGCGCGCGCACGGCGCCACATCGAGGGCAGTCGACAACACATCGCGGAACGTTTCAGGATCATGCAACGCCGGCCGAACAGCCGTCGGGATTGACGGCGTGGAGTGGCAGGCTAACAGATGGACGTCCAGACGTCCATATCGACATATAACCGATGCGCATATGGCTGTCGCCGATGCGTATTTCCGCCTGGCTCCACGGACACGCACACTGGCCGCATGGACATGCCTTCGCCCCCCGGATCGCATCCGGCGCCGCTGTTTCCGCTGTTCGCGGACCTGCGCGGCCGCGCCGTGCTGGTGGTGGGCGGCGGCGTGGTGGCGCGCCGCAAGATCGAGGCGCTGCTCCAGGCCGGCGCCGGCGTTGCGGTGATCGCATCGCGCCTCGTGCCGGAGCTGGATCAATGGGTGCGGCTGGGGCGCGTGCAGCATCGCGAAACCGCGTTCGATTCCGCGCACCTGCAAGGCGTCTGGCTGGTGATCGCGGCCAGCGGCGATGCGGGCGTGAACCGCGCGGTGGCGGACGCGGCCGCTGCGCGCGGCATCTTCGCCAACGTGGTCGACGATGCCGCGCTTTCCAGCGTCCACGTTCCGGCCAGGGTGAGGCGCGGACGGCTGCAGATCGCCATCTCGACGGGCGGCGCGGCGCCGGTGCTGGCACGCCGCCTGCGCGAAAGGTTCGATGCCGAATTGGACGATTCACTCGAAGCGCTGGT
Organism: Rhodanobacteraceae bacterium; assembly: GCA_030167125.1. Taxonomy (NCBI): domain Bacteria; kingdom Pseudomonadati; phylum Pseudomonadota; class Gammaproteobacteria; order Lysobacterales; family Rhodanobacteraceae; species Rhodanobacteraceae bacterium. Next base: position 2,585,237 of record CP126531.1, on the reverse strand, counting down.
CGATCTGCTCGCTCGCGAACGTGCACGCATTCGCCGGCGATTTCCGCGAGCCGGACAGCGCCGGCGTTTTTTCGAGCGGCTGCTGGATGGCGACGTGCCGCGATGGCTGCGGAGCGGTGACGAAGTTCAGGCGCGACGGATATTCGAACGTGCCCTCGACGCCGGCCGGGCGGAGCCGCGATCCGGCAGCGTCGCATTGGTGGGTGCCGGTCCGGGCGATCCGGGGTTGCTCACCCTGAAGGCGTTGCGCGCGCTGCAAGACGCCGACGTGATCCTGCACGACCGCCTGATCGGTCCCGGCATCCTCGAGCTCGCGCGCCGCGACGCCGAACGCATCGACGTCGGCAAGCGCGTGGGCGAGGATCACGATGCAACGCAGGCGCGCATCCACGCGTTGATGCTGCAGCATGCGCGCGCGGGCAAGCGCGTCGTGCGCCTGCAGGGCGGCGATCCGCTGGTGTTCGGCCGCGCCGGCGAGGAACTGGAAATCCTGCGCGCGCACGGCATCCCGCACGAAGTGATTCCCGGCATCACGGCCGCGCTCGCGAGCGCGGCGGCGGCGGGCGTGCCGCTGACCGACCGCCGCCATACGCGCAGCGTGACCTTGTTGAGTCCGCGCGGCAACACCGCGCTCGACGACGCGGCACTCGCAGCGCCGGGACAAACGCTCGCGATCTACATGGGCGTCGACGAGCTCGAATCCCTGTCGCGCGCGCTGATCGCGAAGGGCCGCGCCGCGGACACGCCGTGCGTGCTGGTCGAGAACGGTTCGTTGCCGCAACAGCGCAAGCTGATCGGTACATTGGCCAACCTGCCGGCGCTGGCGCGCGAGCACGGCGTGCGTGCACCCGCGCTGCTGATCGTCGGCGAGGTCACCGCGCAAGCGCAGTGCGCGGCGAACGTCGAACGATGTCGCGACCAAATCCATTCCGTCGCACACGCTGCCTGATGTCTTTCAACCCGAGGAAACCACCATGAGTTTGCAACTGGGCCAGACCGCCCCCGACTTCTCGCTCGATTCCACGCAGGGCTCGCTGCACTTCAACGCTTACGCGCGCGACCACTGGGTCGTGTTCTTTTCGCATCCCAAGGACTTCACGCCGATCTGCACCACCGAACTCGGCGCGTTCGCGCGCCGCCAGGGCGAATTCGAGGAGCGCGGCGTGAAAATCCTCGGCCTCTCGGTCGATCCCGTCGATGAGCACAGGAAGTGGGCGAAGGACATCGCCGACGTCGGCGGCGCGGAGGTGAACTACCCGATCCTCGCCGATCCGGATCTCGAGGTCGCGCGGCTGTACGGCATGTTCCACCCCGAAGCCGATCCCAAGGTCACCGTGCGTTCGGTGTTCATCATCGATCCGCAGCGCAAGGTGCGCACCACGCTCACCTATCCGCCCAGCGTCGGCCGCAACGTCGATGAAATCCTGCGCACCATCGACGCGCTGCAGCTCACCGACCGGCATCCGGTTTCGACGCCGGTGAACTGGCAGCCGGGCGAGGACATCGTGGCGTCGCCGAAGTTGTCGGATGCCGAAGTCGAGGCGCGCTTCGAGGGCGTGCGCAAGGTCAAGCCTTACCTGCGCTTCGCCAAGGCGGCGATTGCATGATCGACGCCCGCGCCGATTTCGCCGCCGCCCTCGGGCACACGCCGCTGATCCGCCTGCGGCGTGCGTCCGAGGCGACGCGCTGCGAAATCCTGGGCAAGGCCGAGTGGCTGAACCCGGGCGGTTCGATCAAGGACCGCACCGCGCTGGGTTTGCTCACCGACGCCGAGAAGCGCGGCCTGATCCGGCCCGGCGGAACGCTGGTCGAAGGCACCGCCGGCAACACCGGCATTGGCCTTGCATTGCTCGGCGCCAGCCGCGGCTACCGCAGCATCATCGTGATGCCGGAAACGCAGAGCGCCGAGAAGATCGACGCGCTGCGGCTGACCGGCGCCGAAGTACGGCTGGTGCCCGCGGCGAAATTCGCCGACCCGAGACACTACGTGCACGTTGCGTGTGCGCTCGCGGAATCACTCAACGAAAGGCGACCCGGCAGCGCGTGGTTCGCCAACCAGTTCGACAACACCGCCAACCGCGATTTCCACGCCGCGACGACCGCGGTGGAAATCTGGAGCGAAACCGGCGGTGAGGTCGATGGTTTCGTCTGCGCCGCCGGGACCGGCGGCACGCTCGCGGGCGTCGCGCGCGGATTGAAAGCGTGCAAGCCGGAGGTGCGGATCGCGCTGGCCGATCCGGCCGGCTCCGCGCTGGCGAACTTCGTCAACCGCGGCGAACTCATCGCCGAAGGCAATTCCATCACCGAGGGCATCGGCTCCAGCCGCATCACCGCCAATTTCGAAGGCGCGCCAATCGACACCGCCTACGGCATCCCGGACACCGAATCGGTGCCGCTGCTGCACGCGTTGCTCGCGGAAGAAGGCCTGTGCCTCGGCGGCTCATCCGGCGTCAATGTCGCCGGTGCGATCCGTCTCGCGCGCGAACTCGGACCCGGCCGCGTGATCGTCACCGTGCTGGCGGATGCCGGCACGCGCTATGCGAAGAAACTCTTCAATCCCGAATTCCTGCGCGCGAAAAACATTCCGGTGCCCGCGTGGCTCGATCGGGCATTTCCCGACCGCGCACTTCGGAATGTCGCCTGAAGCATGGCGATCCGCGGCAGGTGGCGGATCGCCATGCAGGATGGATCAGCGGTGGTTCTGGTTCGAGGCCTGCGCGGCAGCCTTCAACTCGGCGTCGGCCTGTTCCAGCAAGGCCTTGGCGTGCGCAGCGTGGCCATCCAGGTCGAACTCGTTGGCGCGCTGCGCGTCGACCACGCGCTGGTAGGCGCGGTCCACCAGGCGCTGCGCGGCGGCGAGATTCGGGTGGCGGTGCGCGCTGACATTGCGCGGCGGCGTCTGCGCGGAAGCGGCGAAACCGGCCAGCAGCAGGGGCACGGCGAACACGACGGACGTAATGCGACGGGACATGATGATCTCCTTCGGCACGAAGTGGAAACGAGAATCCCCGGCAACACAACGCAGTGTCCGCGCTTCGGTTGACCCGTCGCGAAGCCTAACGGATTTCTAATCGCCGGCGGCTAGGCTGGACGCCCGCGCCGCCTCTGGCAGATGAGAGGTCAAAGCCATGCCCCTGCACGAAAGCATCCTCGACACCATCGGCGGCACGCCGATCGTGAAACTGCATCGCATCGCGCCGCAACACGTCGCGCTGTACGCCAAGGTCGAAGCGTTCAACCCCGGCGGCTCGGTGAAGGATCGGCTGGCCATCGCCATCATCCTGGACGCGGAGCAGCGCGGCGAGCTGAAGCCCGGCCAGACCGTGGTCGAAGCGACATCCGGAAACACGGGCGTCGCGCTGGCGATGGTGTGCGCCGCGCGCGGCTATCCGTTCGTGGCGGTGATGTCGGATTCGTTTTCGATCGAGCGGCGCAAGCTGATGCGCGCCTACGGCGCGAAGGTGATCCTGACGCCGGCCGCGGAGCGCGGCACCGGCATGGTGCGCAAGGCCGAGGAACTCGCGAAGCAGCACGGCTGGTTCCTCGCGCGCCAATTCGAGAACGAAGCCAATCCCGCGTACCATCGCAGCACCACCGGTCCGGAAATCCTGCGCGATTTCGCCGGCCGGCGGCTCGATTACTTCGTCAGCGGCTGGGGCACCGGCGGCACCATCACCGGCGCGGGCGAAGTACTGAAGCTCGCGCGTCCGGACATCAAGATCATCGCGACCGAGCCTTCGAACGCAGCGTTGCTGGCCGGCGGCGAATGGCATCCGCACAAGATCCAGGGCTGGACGCCGGATTTCCTGCCGAAGGTTTTGAGCCGCACCATCGCCGACGAGATCGTGCCGGTCGACGAGGTGCTGGCGCGCGATACCGCGCGGCGGCTCGCGCGGGAAGAAGGCATCTTCTGCGGCCTGTCATCCGGCGCCACCGTCGCCGCGGCCCTGGAGGTTGCCAGGAAGGCGCCGCAGGGTTCGGTGCTGCTCGCGATGCTGCCCGACACCGGCGAGCGTTATCTCTCGACCTTCCTGTTCGAAGGCGTCAACGAAGGATCGGATGACGAGTGACTGACCGGCAGCGATGCTTGCGCGCGCTGCTGCGGCGCTACGCCGCGCGCTTCAGCGCCACCACGGCATTGAGTCCGCCGAACGCGAAAGCATTCGACAGCGCCGTGCGTACCGGTGTTTCGCGCGCGGTGTTCGGCACGTAGTCGAGGTCGCACTCGGGATCGGGGTCGATGAAATTGGCCGTGGGCGGAATCACGCCATCGTGCAGCGCGCCGAGCGCGGCGACGATTTCCAGTGCGCCGGCGGCGCCCAGCGCGTGGCCGTGCACGGACTTGGTGGAGGATACCGCGACGCGCTTCGCGTGTTCGCCGAGCGCCATGTGGATCGCACGGGTTTCGGTGGGATCGTTGGCAGGCGTCGCGGTGCCGTGGGCGTTGATGTAGTCGATGTCGTCGGCGTTTAGGTGCGCGTCGCGCAGCGCCGCGCTCATCGCGCGCGCCGCGCCCACGTCGGACGGCATCACGATGTCGCCGGCGTCGGCGCTCATGCCGGCGCCGGCGAACTCGGCGAGGATCTCCGCGCCACGCGCCCGCGCGTGGTCGAAGTCTTCCAGCACGATCATGCCCGCACCTTCGCCCAGCACCAGGCCGCGGCGCTGCTTGCAGAACGGGCGGCAGGTGTCATCGGACAGCACTCGCATCGCTTCCCACGCGCGCAACACACCCAGCACGATGCAGGCTTCGGTGCCGCCCGCCAGCGCGACGTCTGCGACGCCCGAGCGCACCAGCGAGAACGCCTGCGCGAAGGCGTGGTTGGCCGAGGCGCAGGCGCTGGAGACCGCGAAGCTCGGGCCGGTGATGCCGAACTCGATCGATACCTGCGACGCCGGCGCGCTCATCATCCGGCGCACGATCGACAGCGGATGCAGGCGCGGGTTGTGCTCGCCGTATAGACGGCGCGAACCCTCGTCGTTGGTTTCCTCGCCGCCGGTGCCGGTGCCGACCACGCAGGCACTGCGCTGGCGCAAGTCGCCTTGCGCGAAGTCGATGCCCGATTGCGCGACGGCCTCGCGCGCGGCGATCACCGCGAATTGCGACACGCGATCCAGCAGCACCAGTTTCTTCGGATCGAAATGCGCGTGCGGGTCGTAATCGCGCACCTGCGCCGCGATCTTGACGCGCATGTCCTCGTTCTCGAAGCCCGCGAGCGGCGCGATCGCGCTGCGCCCTTCGCGCATGCCCTGCCAGATCGCGCGCGCGTCATGGCCCAGCGCGCAGATCGCACCGACTCCGGTGATGACGACACGACGATTCATGGTGAAACGGGATCAGGCGGCGGGCGGTGTCGCGGGCGGCGGCGGATTGGCGGCCTTTTCGGCCAGCAGTTTTTCGACGGTGTCGACCAGACCCTTCACCGATTCGGTGTCGAAGTTGGGGTCGCGGTCGGGCATCTGGATCTTGAAGTGATCCTCGATCTCGAAAATGATCTGGATTGCATCCAGCGACGGAATCTCGAGATCCTTCAAGGTCGAATCCAGCGTGACCTTGCTCTCGTCGATCCCGGCTTCCTTGGCGATGATCGCGAAAACTGTTTTTTGAACATCGTCGCTCATGGCGGGTTCCCTTCGGCGTCGTGGCGCGGTGGCACGGGCGGGGTGTGTTGTGCGTCGCTGCCCAGCAACAGGATACCAGCGACGATGATGGCGGACCCGAGGATCTTCTCCCAACCCATCGGATCGCCGAACACCGCCCACGACGCGACCATGATCGCGACGAACGCGATGGCGCTGGTCGGAAATGCGCGGGAAAGGTGCGACTTTTCGAGGATGCGCATCCACAGCACGAATTGCCCGAGGTAACACGCCAGCCCCAGCCACAGCCAGGGCGTGGACAGCGCGGCGAGGATCGAATGCAGGTTCGGCTGCAATGCGCCGACGCGCGTGCCCGCGAACTTCAGCGACACCTGGCCCAGGGTTTCGACCGCGAGCAAGGCCACCCACGCCAGCAGCAGCGGCGACAGCGAACCCGTGCGCGCGGCGGTTGCATGCGCCGCGGGCGCATCATCGCCCGGCGGCAAGGCGGCGCCGTTCATGCCGCCGACGGTGTCGCGGCGACACGCACGCGCGACAGGCGCATCGGGCTTTCACTGAGGATGCGGGTGAAGAAATCCGCCGAGCGCGAAATCACCTTGTCGCGTTCACCGTCGACGGTGATCATGTGGTAGCTGTCGTTGAGCAGCACCGTTTCGGTGGGGCCGGTGACGCGCTGTTCGATCACGCGCGCGTTGCGTACGCTGGCGATGTCGTCGTCGGCGGCGTGCATGATCAGCGCGGGTGCGCGCACGTCGTGCAGGCGCGGGCGCACGTGCCACACCAGCTTGTGGAATTCCGCCAGCGACGGCCACGGGTTGCCGGGCAGGCCGGCGGCTTCGCTCTGGCCGTCGAACATCGCGCCGGCGATGCGCATGCGCACGCGCTCGTCCTTGATGCCGTACGGGAAGCTTTCCATGAAGCGGCGCTGCTTGAACAAACCCAGCCCGCACACCAGCGGCAGCAGGAACGAAAGCCGCGCCATGCGCGGGATCGTCCAGCCGTCGTAGAACAGCGTGCTGCCGTACAGGCCGAGGCCGTCGACCCACTGCGGTTTTTCGATCGCGAGGTTCAACGCCAGGATCGAACCCATCGACAGGCCGGCCACGAACAGATGGTCGACTTCGCGGCGCAGGCGGTCGGCGCTCATCCGCACGCTGCGCGTCCAGTCGCGCCAGCCGGTCTTCAGCAAGTCCGCCTCGCTGCCGCAATGGCCGGCGAGCTGCATGCCGTACACGGTGAAGCCGGCGCGGTTGAGGCCCTTGCCGACGAAACGCATTTCCGCCGGCGTGCCGGTGAGGCCGTGGATCAGCAGCACCCCCGCGCGTCCGCCGCGCAGCAGGAAGTCCGCCTGTTTGATCATCGATTGGGTCATGGGTGCCCCTGTCTCCTCTAACCGAGCTGTTGCCCGGTCACCAATACGACCCCGACCACGATCGTTCCTATCCCCACCCAGCGGCGCAACGAGAGCCGTTCATTCAGGATGTAGCGGCTGGCCAGCACCACGCCGACGTAACCCAGTGCGGTGAACGGGAACGCGATGCTGAGCTGGGTGCGCGACAGCGCGGCGAACCACAGCACAAATTCCAGCGCGTACACCGCGACGCCCAGCGCGATCCACGGCGAATGCAGCACCTTGTGCAGCAGCGACACTTCGCCGCCGCCGTCGGCTTCGTGGCCGACGCCGAGCTTGAAGCACACTTGTCCGGTCACGTCGCAGGCGACCGAACCGAGCAGCAGCAGCAAGGTGGCAAGGGTGGCTGTCATGTACAGGTTGTTTGCGCGCCGGGCGCCAAGCGCGCCGGTCTGCGGGCAGGCGCCTATTGTCGCCGATTTGCGGGCCGGATTGGCCGATGCGGGCGCTGCCAAGGCGACAGCATGCGCCTGCCGCCTTTCAGCGAGGTTTCATCGCATCAAAGGCGGGCACTGCGGTCGACCGCCAGCAAGGCCGGGAAAACCGCGCCGGCGTCGAGCTCGCGCGCCAACAGCATGGCCTGGAAGCGTTCGCCCATTTCGCCCGGCAGGGTCAGGCGCTTGACCTCTTGCGCCAGCGCGTAGCGTGCGGCTTCGCCGGTCGTGGCTTGGCGGGCGGCGGCGAACACGGCGTCGAGCCCCGACGCGATCAGGAACTCCGACTGGAACGCGTAGCTCGCCAACTCGAACCCGGCGCCGACGCCGGCTTCGGCCAGTGCGGTGAAATCGACCGAGGCGGTGATGTCCTGCAGACCCGGCAGGATCAGCGGGTCGTCGTGCGCGCGATGGCGGTAGTGGCAGAGTAGCGTTCCGTCGCGGCGTTCCGGAAGGTAGAACGCGCGGCGCACGTAGCCGTAATCGACGAACAACGCTGCGCCGCGCGTCTGCGTGCCCGCGATCGCTTCCAGCCACCACGGCAGCTGCGGCAGCACTTCGGAACGGTAGCCGTCCTCGAACTCGCGGCCGAGGCTGCGTTGCAGGTGCCGCACCGCGCCGGCGACCAGCGGGTCGGCCGGGCGGTCGGCGCGCACGAACGCGCCGTTGCCGTTGGCGTCGACGTGTTCCTCGAACACCTCGCCGCCCTGCAGCGTGAAGCGCGTGACCGGCAGCGCGTCCAGCACTTCGTTGGCGAACAGCACGCCGGTCCACGCATCTTGCGGCGGACGATCGAGCCACGCGCAGCGCGCAAACAGGTTCGCGGGCAACTCGTTTTGCAGGCGTTCGCGTTGGCGTTCGCGCAAATCCGCCGAGGGTTCGAGCAGCCAGTAATGCTTCGGCGGCGTGTCGAGTGATTGCAGTTCCAGCAAGGCGTCGCGCGCGAACGCGCCGCTGCCGCCGCCGAGTTCGAACCAGGTGGCGTCCTCGCCGCAGGCGCGCAACGCGGGTGCCAGCGCGCGCGCGACGCAGCGCGCAAAGAGGTTCCCGAGTTCCGGCGCGGTGACGAAGTCGCCGGCCTTGCCGAACTTCAGCCGGCCCGCGCTGTAGTAGCCGAGGCCCGGCGCGTACAGGCAGCGCTCCATGAAACGCGCGAACGAAACCGGCCCGGTCGACGCGATTTCCTGGCGGATGACGTCGGCCAGCCGCGCCGAGTGCGCGGTTTCCTCGGTGGACGGTGCGGGCAGGGTGGTGTCCACGCTGGCGGATTCGCTCGAGTTGAGGCACGCTGCAAAGCCGCAGGATAACGGGCGGAGGCAGCATGAGCGAAACGCATCCGGTTGCGCTGGTCACCGGCGCCGCGCGCCGCATCGGCGCGGTCGTCGCGCGCACGCTGCACGCGGCCGGTTACGACGTGGCGTTGCACTACCGCGAATCGCGTGGCGAACTCGATGCGCTGGCCGACGCGCTGGAGTCGCGGCGCGCGCACTCGACGCTGGTGCTGCAGGCCGACCTTGCCAAGAGCGCGCAGTTGCCGGGAATGGTCGACGCAGTCGCCGCACGTTTCGGCCGCCTGGACGCGCTGGTCAACAACGCCTCGATGTTCCATCCGACGCCGCTGGGCAGCATCACTTCGGAGCAATGCGATGCCATGTTCGCGGTCAACGCGCGTGCGCCCTTGTTGCTGGCGCAGGCCGCGGCGCCGCATCTGAAGGCGGCGCGCGGCGCCATCGTCAACATCACCGACATCTACGCCGAGCGCCCGTTGCCCCGGCACGCCGCGTACGGCATGAGCAAGGCGGCGCTGCGCATGGCCACGCTGGCGCTGGCGCAGGAACTCGCCCCCGAGGTGCGCGTGAACGCGCTTGCGCCGGGCGCGATCCTGTGGCCCGAGGGCAAATCCGATTCCGACCGCGACGCGGCGCTGGCGCGCATCCCGCTGCGACGCACCGGCACGCCGGAGGAGATCGCGGACACGGTGTTGTGGTTGATCCGCGATGCGGGCTATGTCACGGGCCAGACGATCCGCGTCGACGGCGGCCGCGGCCTCGACCCGTGAGCGGCGCCTGAAGGCCCGCGCGCGACGACTTGAACGGCAGCGCGAACGGCGGCATGTTGGTCGCGTCCACGCATCGAGATGCCGATGACCGCTTCCATGACCGCCGCCGGCGCGCCTTCGCAAAAGATCGCGCAGCAGATCCTCGATTTCCTTTCGGACATCCCGCACAGCCGCGAGCCGCGCAGCGAGCAGCCGCTGGCGCGCGCCGAAGCCATCGCGCTCTCCGCACGCCGCAAGGCGTTCCTGGCTTCATCGTCGCTGGCGCTGCCGCCGGGGCCGCTGGGCTGGTTTACGGTGCTGCCGGAGTTGGTGGCGATCTGGAAAATCCAGGCGCAGATGGTCGCCGACATCGCCGCCGCCTGCGGCCAGCACACCACCCTGACGCGCGAGCAAATGCTTTATTGCCTGTTCCGGCATGCCGCGGCGCAGGCGGTGCGCGACCTTGCGGTGCGCGCGGGCCAGCGCTGGATGGTGCACGCCGCCACCACCCACACGATCCGCGGCATCGCGCATCGCATCGGCGTGAAGTTGTCGGAACGCGCGCTGGGTTCGTCGCTGGCGCGGATGCTGCCGGTCGCCGGCGCGCTCGGCGTCGGGGCGTACGCGTGGTACGACACGCGCCAGGTCGCGCGCACCGCGATCGCGATGTTTTCGCGCGACGTGGAATTCATTCCGGCCGATCGCAGCACCGAAGTTCCCGCGCGCCGCGTGGAACATGATCGCGCGCAGGCGGCGCGCGAAGCGGGGTTGTGACCTTTGGGGCGGAAAAGCATTTATCCGCAAATGAACGCGAATGAACGCAAATAACATCGAGCAGCCGGGGTCACATGCTTCCGCAGCTGTTTCCATTCGCATTCATTTGCGTTTATTTGCGGACTGCTTCGCTTTGGCTTCGTTCGGTGAATCGCCGGAATGACTTTGGTCGATGCGTTCAAGCTCAGGCAGCGACGGCGCAAGCTTCAGCCAGCGTTCCCGCAGCGTTGTTCCGGCAAACGGTTCGCGCAGGTCGGACGCGATGTCGGCCAGCGGCGCCAGCACGTGCGCGCGTTCGAATTCCTCGCGCGTGAGGTCGGTGGTGCAGCGCTCGCCTTCGCACCACAGCGCGATGTCGAGGTCGAGCGTGCGGTCGGCGTAACGCGGCAGGCTGCGGTCGCGTCCCGACGCGTCTTCCAGTGCGCGCAACCACGCGCGCAAGCTGTCGCGATCGACGTCGCAATCGAAGGCCGCCGCATTGTTGAGGAACGCCGCGCCTTCGAATCCGACTGCGGCGCTGCGGTACGTCGGCGATACGTCGAGCGCGCCGAAACGCTCGCGCAGCGCGCGCAGCGCATCGGCGATATGCCGTTCGGAATCGACGTTGGAACCGAGGCTCAGGTAGACACGCGCCATGTCATTGCGGCTTCGCGCCGCGCTCGATCACCACGCCCACGGCTTTCGAACCCGTGACCGCGCCAGGCTTGGACAATTTCAGCCGCAGCCATGGCACGCCGAACTCGTCGCGGATGATCGTGGCGCAGTGTTCGGCCAGCGTTTCCACCAGTTCGCAGTGCGACGCCCCGACGAAGGCGATCAGGCGTTTGGACACCGCCTTGTAGTTGACCGTGTCCTCGATCCTGTCGCTGGCGGCGGGTTTGCGGTTGTCGAACGCCATCTCGACATCCAGCACGACTTTCTGGCGGACGTTGCGTTCCCAGTCGTAGATGCCGATGACGGTTTCGACTTCCAGTGCCTCGATGAAAACGGTGTCCATGCTCAGGCGACTTCCGGCAATGATTCGAGATTCCAGCGCGGCAGCACCCGGATTTCCGGACCGGTCGTTTGTCCCGCGGCCAACCGGATCGAACCCGCCAGTGCGATCATCGCGCCGTTGTCGGTGCAGAACGCGAGGCGCGGGAAATACGCGTGGAAACCTTCGCGCTGGCCGGCCTCGGCCAGCTGCGCGCGCAGGCGCTTGTTGGCGCCGACGCCGCCGGAAACCACCAATCGTTTGTAGCCGGTCTGCGCCAGCGCGCGCCGGCACTTGATCGCCAGCGTTTCCACGATGGCTTCCTCGAAGCCGCGCGCGATGTCGGCCTTGGTGCGCTCGGCATGATCGCTGTCGCGCCAGGCCAGCAACACCTGGGTCTTCAGGCCCGAGAAACTGAAATCGAGCCCCGGCCGGTCGATCATCGGGCGCGAGAAATGGAACGCCTTGGGATCGCCGGTCTCCGCGAGTTTCGCGAGCGCAGGACCGCCGGGATACGGCAGCCCCATCAACTTGGCGGTCTTGTCGAAGGCTTCGCCCGCGGCGTCGTCCAGGGTGTCGCCGAGAATCGTGTAATGGCCGATCTTCTCGACGCCGACCAGCATCGAGTGGCCGCCCGACACCAGCAGCGCCACGAACGGCGGCGCCAGCGGCTCCACACCGGGCGCAGGTTCTTCCAGCAACGGCGCCAGCAAGTGACCTTCCATGTGGTGGACGCCGATCGCCGGCACGTCCAGCGCCCAGGCCAGCGAGCGCGCCACCGAGGCCCCGACCAGCAAGGCGCCGATCAGGCCCGGACCGGCGGTGTAGGCCACCGCCGCGAGGTCTGAGACTTTCAGGCCGCCGTCGGCAAGTGTCTGGCGCAAAAGGGGAAGCAGCTTGCGGACGTGGTCGCGGCTGGCCAATTCCGGCACCACCCCGCCATACTCGGCGTGCAGCGCAACCTGCGAATACAGCGCGTGCGCCAGCAGGCCGCGGCCGGGCTGATAGACCGCCACCCCGGTCTCGTCGCAGGAGCTTTCGATGCCCAGCACCGGCCCCTTTGTGTCGATCCCCTTTGAATCGGTCATGGAAGTCACGCTATAATTCACGGCTCACCCGCGCCCAAGCGGGTCATTTTAGCAAGTGGAGCCTTCATGCCCAGCGTCAAAGTCCGCGAGAACGAGCCGTTCGAAATCGCCCTGCGCCGTTTCAAGCGCACCTGCGAGAAGGCCGGCGTGCTCGCCGAAACGCGCAAGCGCGAGTTCTACGAGAAGCCGACCCAGGAGCGCAAGCGCAAGCGCGCTGCGGCGGTCAAGCGCCACCTGCGACGGGTCTCGCGCGAAGTCACGCGCCGCAAGCGCCTGTACTGAGCAAGGCTTCCGTGCACATTGCGACGGCCGGCCCCGCACCGCGGCGCCGGCCGTTTCGCGTTTCCGCGTTCTGATCCGGAGAGTGCCATGAGTGATCTCAAAGCCCGCATCACCGACGACATGAAAGCCGCGATGAAGGGCGGCGACAAGCCGCGCCTCAGCGCCATCCGGCTGATCCTGGCCGCGCTGAAGCAGCGCGAAGTCGATGAGCGCATCGCGCTGGACGACACGCAGGTGTTGCACACGCTGGAAAAGATGCTGAAGCAGCGCCGCGATTCGATCACGCAATACGAGGTCGCCAAGCGCGAGGATCTGGCCGCGCAGGAACGCTACGAGGTCGGCGTGATCGAAGCCTACCTGCCGAAGCAGCTCAGCGACGCCGAACTCGATGCGCTGATCGTGCAATGCATCGCCGACGCGGGCGCGACGTCGCCACGCGACATGGGCAAAGTGATGACGCTGCTGAAGGAGCGCGCTGCTGGCCGCGCCGACATGGGCGCGCTGTCGCAGCGGGTGAAGGCGAAGCTCGCGGGTTGAGTCGCTTGGCCTCCCCCTTCCGCAGGAAGGGGAATGAGGGGATGGCTTTTCGCTTCTTGCGAAAGCGCATCCCCCCGGAGCTCCGCGCCGACCCCCTTCGCAAGCGAAGGGGGTGAGTGCGTTGTTACGCTTCCCTGGTCCCTGGTCCCAGCCTTACTTCGCCCCGCCGAAGTTGTACACCAGGTTGGTGGTGAACAAGCTGTCCATGTGCTTGGTGCCGGGCACGATGTTCGAGTTGTAGCGGTTCTCGTAGGCCACCTTCAGCGCCAGCGTCTTGGTCATCGCGACCGCGAGGCCGATATCGTTCTGGTAGTACTTGTTCTCGCTGCCGGCTTCGGCCAGGAAGGTTTCCTGCAGGCTGGTGCTGTCGGTGATGGCGAGCTTGTAGTTGACCAGCGCGCGGCCGATCGCCTCGTTCTCCTTGGGCGGCACGACCGTGGTCACCAGCGGCGGCGTCACGGTGTTGTCGACGACGGTGTAGGTCTGCGGCTGGTAACGCTTGTAGCCGGGCCCGGCCTCGACCGACAACTCGTTGCGCGCGTCCTTCAGCAGGATGTAGCCGAAACCGATCGACGCGACTTCCTGCCAGCGATTCGGCGCGAAGTCGTCGTGGTCGTAACGCGCGGCGCCAATCAGGTACGCACGCGGGTTGAACTTGTAACCCACCGAGCCGCCCACGTCGTAATGGTTGGCGGTGGTCTCGTAGCTGTTGGCCTCGCCCACGGTGACGCCGTCCTGCACGATCGGCACCTTGACGTTGCTCTTGGCGCGATTGGCGTCGAGGAAGAACGCGTCCTTCCACGTGTCGTCTTCATACGCGAGCTTCAGCTTGGCATCGACGTTGAGCGACTTGGTATTGCCGGTGGCGTTGGCCAGGCCGAATTCGCCGCTGCCGCTCCAGCCGGAGGTCGAGCCGGCAGGCGTATCGGCCCGGGCAAGCGCGGGCACGCACAAGGCGGAAACCGCCGCGAGCGCGGCGATGCGGGACAATTTCATCTGCAACTCCTTGATTTCTTGAAGCGTAAAGAGTGCAAGGCTGAAGGCCGTGCACTGAATGACCGTTAAATTTGTGTGATGGGAAGGCTTTTCAAGCCCGCGCCGCGGGAAAGTACGCCGCCACCGTATGGCGCGCCTCGGCGAAGAACAGCCAGCGCTCGACGAACAGGCCGGCGACGCAGGCGATCGCTGCCGGCAGCGCCAGCCATGCGATGCCCGCCAGCAGCGCAATCGCGATGCCCGCGACCGGCAGCACGGCAAACAGCGCCAGCGCGATCCGGCGCAGGCGCGCCGAATGCTTGCGCGCCAGCACGAAGGCCATCTCGCGGGTCAGGTAACTTTCCTCGGTCGTCGGCGCTTCGAAGGCACGCACCTGGCCCAGCGCTTCCAGCCCCGTCGCGTGGCTCGCGGTGTTGATGGGTTGCGCATCGATGCGGCGCCAGTAATCGGTCTTGATCACCGCGGCGATCACCGCGAGCGCCAGCAGCGCCAGCGGGAACGCCAGTCCGATCACGGCGTACGGCGACAGCGCCAGCCACGCCCACAGCCACAGCCCGCCCGAAAGCAGCGCGAACGCGAAGTACAGCGGCAGCACTTGGCGCGTGCGCCATGCGCGGATGGTTTTAAGTGAGCGGTAGATGTTGGCGGTGCAATACAGCGTCGCGAGCGCGCCCAGCGCCAGCAACGCGCCGGCAATGCGCACGCTGACACCGCTGCGGCCGGAAAACACCAGCCACGCCAGCGCCAGCATCGGCAGATACGTGACCAGCGACGCGATGCCTTCGCGCGACAGCCACGACGAACGCCACTGGCTGAGCGCGCGCCACGCGCGTTCGGGACGGCCGAGGTGCGCGGTCGAGGCGAGCAGCCCGGCCGTCACCAGCACGAAACCGAACGCCAGCGGCACGAGTATTCCCTTCCCGCCGATCGGATACGTGCCGATGCAGAGCGCGGCGCCCAGCAGGCACCACAGCCCGTAGCCCGTGCCGCTCATCACCGTGAAGAAGATCACCGAGAGCGCGGGCTTCATCGCGACAGCGCCTTGTCCAGCCAGCGCAGCAGTGGCGGAAGTTTTTCGGTGTCCAGGGTTTCTTCGGCAGCTTGCGTTCGCGTTGCAGCATTCGAACCGTCGCGCCGCGTACGCGGCGGCAGATAGCGGTTCACGGGCTGGTAGCCGAACTCCGGCATCAACGCGAAACCGTCGCGTTCCGCAACCACCTTCGACACGTCGGAATCGGGATCGCCCAGGTCGCCGAACATCCGCGCGCGGGTGGGGCAGGCCATCACGCAGGCCGGCTGGCGGTCGCGTTCGTCCAGCGTCTCGTTGTAGATGCGGTCCACGCATAGCGTGCACTTCTGCATCGTGCCGCGCTTGGAATCCTTGCGGCCGGCGTCCGACGCGGAAGTTTTCTGATGCGGCAATGCGATCTCGCGCGCGCCGTACGGACACGCCCACGCGCACAACTGGCAGCCGATGCACTTGTCCTGGTCGACCAGCACGATGCCGTCCTCGGCGCGCTTGTAGCTCGCGCCGGTCGGACACACCGTCACGCAGTCCGGCGTCTCGCAGTGCAGGCACGAGCGGGGGAAGTGGACCATTTGCGGGATTGGGGATTGGGGGCTGGGGACCGGATGGTCATGCAGCTCGTCGGCCTTTGCCGGTCCCCGATCCCCGGTCCCCGGTCCCTGCACTTCGTATGTATGCACCCGGTTGAACCACACCCCGTGCGGCTCGGCGCCGTACGGATCGTCGTCGGCCAGCGGCCCGAAATCGCCGCCGTCGTTCCATTCCTTGCACGCGACCGCGCAGGCATGGCAACCGACGCAGATGTCGAGGTCGATCACCAACCCGAGCTTTTTCTTCGCTGGCGCGGGCAGGCTGGTCATGCCGTGCCCGCAGTGCGAGATGGTTCGGGTGCGGGAACACCCCCTTCGGAACGAAGGGGGTCGCCGCGAAGCGGCGGGGGGATGCCGACGTCCTTGTCTTTTTCCGCGCCCCTCCCGGGGGCGCGGGTGACTTCTCTTTGCTTGGCCAAAGAGAAGTCACCAAGAGAAAGGCCACCCCGGTGCTGCGCCTTTCGTCCATTCATGGACGAAAGGTGCGTTCGGACCGGCCGGGCTTGCCGACGCGCCATCCTTGGCGCGGCGGCAAGTGGGCGCAATCCCTTGCGCCCACCCTGCGGGCCTGATCGTCCGGTCCTCACCGCAGCACAGGGGCCCCGAAAGAAAAGCTCTGCTCCGATGACGGCCGTCCCGGCCTCGCTCGACGCAAGACCGAGCAACCTGCTTCGCCCAACCACGCGCGCAGGATGCGCGCCAAAAGGGGCCCCTCGGATGCGGCGCGCGGTCGACGGAAACGCCCGAAGGGTGGCCCGCAGGATGCGGGCCAGTTCGCCGCAGGGCCATGGATGGCCCTTCGGCGAACCCCGGCGGCCGCGCGCGAACCCGCAGCCCATGGATGGGCGAAGGGCGCATCCGCGGGGTGGCCTTCTCTTTGGTGACTTTCTCTTGGCCACGCAAGAGAAAGTCACCCGCGCGCCAAGGAGGCGCGCGGAAAAAGACAGGGACGTCGAATCGGCATCGAGCACAACGATCAAAACGGCCAAATCCTGGGGATCAACAGCATCGACAACGCGCAGAACAGCGCAATCAGCGGCACGCCGACCTTGGTGAAATCGAGGAAACGATAACCGCCAGCGTAATACACCATGGTGTTGGTCGGATATCCGATCGGCGTCGCGAACGACGTCGCCGCGGCGAACGCCACGGCGACCACGAACGGGCGCGGGTCGGCGTGCACGGCGTGCGCGACGCTGGCGGCGATGCCGACCATCAGCACAACCGAAGGGTTGTGGCCCATCAGTTCGGTCAGGAGCGCGGTCAGCACGTACACCATCGCCAGCGCGGCCAGCGGGCCGTGGTTGCCGACCATGTCGAGTGCGCCGTGCACGACCACGTGGGCGAGGCCGGTGGTCTCCATCGCGATGCCGAGCGGCAGGATCGCGCCGAGCAGGATGATGATCTTCCAGTCCATGCCCTCGTACACGTCCTTGCGACCGAAGCAGCGCGTCAGTGCCATCGCCGCCACGCCGCAGATCGCGGCGATCGGAATCGGCAGCCAGCGCAGCGCCGAGACCACCACCACCGCGGCCATGATGGCGATCGCGAGGAACGCCTTGTAGCGCGGGCGGCGTGCGTCGTCGCGCTGGTTGAGGATCACGAAGCGGTCGTCGCCGCGCAGGCGCTGCACCGCATCGGCGGGCAGCAGCATCATCAGCACGTCGCCGGTGCGGAAGGCGACGTCGCGGATCTGGTCGCGCAACAGGTGCCCGCGGCGATGGATGCCGAGCACCGTGGCGTCGAAGGTTTCCAGAAGATCCAGGTCGCGCAGCGTGCGGTCCTCGGCCATGCTGGCCGGCGCGATCATCGCCTCGATCAGCACCTTGGCCTTGTCGGTGCCGTCGGAATGCGTGTATTCGGGATTGATCTCCAGCTCCTGCTTCTTGCGGAAATCCTCCAGCTTGTCCCATTCGCCGCGCACCAGCAGCACGTCGCCGGACGCGAGCTGCTGCGTACGCGGCGACCACATGTGCCGTTCGCCGCGCAGCAGTTCCAGCGGATACACACCCTGGTCGCCCAGCCTGGCTTCGGCGATGGTCTGCCCGACCAGCGGCGAATCCGGCATCACCTTCAGTTCGGTGACGTACTTGCCGACCTGCATCGCGCCGGCGAATTCGTTGTCGAGATGCTTCGGCAACATCCAGCGGCCGATCACCATCAAATAGATGATGCCCGCCGCGGCCAGCAGTACGCCGAGGTGCGTGAATTCGAAAATGCCGAACGGCTGCAGGCCTTGCTTCTGCGCCAACGAGTCGACCAGCAGGTTCGACGATGTGCCGATCAGCGTGCACACGCCACCCATCTGCGCGGCGAACGCCATCGGCATCAGCACGCGCGACGGCGAGGTGTTGGTGCGCTGGCAGACCTTCAGCGCCAGCGGCAGGAAGGTCGCGACCAGTGCGGTGTTCTTGATGAACGCGCCCAGCGGCGCGATCGCCAGCATCATGCCCAGCGACAGCAGCCACGGTTTGCGGATGCGCGACAACAAATTGATGATCGGATCGAGCGCGCCCGAGCGTTCGATGCCGATCGCCAGCGCGAACATCGCCGCGACCGTTACGGTCGCTTCGTTGCTGAAACCCGACAGCGCCTGTTCGGGCGAGACGATGCCCAGCGCGACCAGCAGGCCCAGCGTGATCAGCGCCACCAAATCCACGCGCACCTTTTCGCTGGCGAACAACGCCATCGCGACCACGATGATCACGGCGGTGGCCCAGGCGTGCCAAGTCATGGGCGGCAACTCATCGCGAATCCCCAGTCCATCACCCCAGCTCCTTCACTCGTCCGGCCGAGGCCGATTTTGCCCGCGTTCCGTGTGGGCGTGCACCTGCGCGGAAATCCGCGCTGCACGGACACGGCGCAGCTTGCCATGCGTCCGCAAAAAAATCGTTCAATCGTCGACGGGCTCGAAGCGGTGGCCGGGCACGCGCGGCTCGGGGTCGTGTTCCAGCCGCACCTTCAGGTCGAACCACGCCGCCTGCCCGGTCACAGGATCGCCATTGGCATAAGCGCGATCGGACGCGCGCTCGCCGATCAAATGATTCAGCAGGAAGCCGTCCACGAACTCCGGCGCGCGTTCGGCCAGCTTCCACGCGCCGCGCTTCTTGCCGATCGCGTTCCACGTCCACACCGTGCCCGGCGCGGTGGCCGCGTGCGCGCACACCTCCACGCGAATGCGTCCGCGCGGCGACGCGATCCACGCCCAGTCGCCGCTTTCGAGCGCGTGTGCGGCCAGCGTGCGCGGATGCACGTACAACACGTTGCGCGCCGCAATCTGCCGCAGCCAGCGATTCTGCGAACCCCACGCGTGATACATGAACATCGGGCGTTGGGTGAGGGCGCAGAGCGGGAACTCGCTCGCGGCTGCACGTGCTGTCCCTTCCCCCGCTTGCGGGGGAAGGTGCCCAAAAGGCGGATGGGGGAAGCTTTCGCGAGAATCGCCTCCACCCAGCGCTGCACGCTCGGCGCTGCGCGCCGCCTCCCCCGCAGGCGGGGGAGGGAGTTCACTACCGTCGTACCACATTGGCACCGGATCGAAATACCTTTCCACCCGCGCGCGTTCGGATTCCGGCGGCTGCACCGTGCCGTGGCCCTGCGCCGCCAGCCGGAAGCGCTGCAGCACCTCGCAATACAACTGCATCGTCACGAGCTCGGTCGAGCCGACGAAACCCATCGACTGCGCCCATTGCAGGTAATCGCGATTGGCCATCCGGTAATACGCGCCGGCTTCCGGAATCTTCGCTTCGAAGAAACAGCCGTGCTCGATGTAGCGCTGCAGCTGATCGGGATTCGCTACGCCCTTGCCTTGTTGCGACCCATCCGTGCCACGCCAGCCGGCCAGCATGCCCACGCCGGGTGCGCGTTCGTGGCGCACGATGTAATCGGCATAGCTCTTGTAGATCGCGTGGCCTCCCGCGCCGACCATGTTCGGCAACTTCAACCGCGCACCGAGATCCAGCAACACGTCCTGGAACGGCCGCACGTCGCGATCGGGCTGCACCACCGGTTGGCGGATCGCATCGGCCGCCATTTCGGCGTCGCTGATCGGGCGATCGAGCAGGCTGATGCAGTCGTAGCGTTCGAGATAGGTCGTGTCCGGCAGCACCAGGTCGGCGAACGCGACGGTTTCCGAATCGTAGGCGTCGGCGTAGATGATGTGCGGGATCCTGTAATCGCCGTTGTCGTCGCGCGCGCACAGCAACGTGCGCGTCGCGGCGGTGTCCATCGACGAATTCCAGCCCATGTTGGCCATGAACAGGAACAGCGTGTCAATCTTCGACGGGTTGCCGTCCACCGCGTTGCGGATCACCGACTGCAAGAGGCCGTGCGCCGCCAACGGGAATTCCCAACTGAAGGCGTGATCGATCCGGCGCGGCGTGCCGTGTTCGTCCACCAGCAAGTCTTCCGGCGATTGCGGATAACCGAGCGGATTGCCGGTCAACGTGCCGTCGGGCTTGCGCGCTTTCGCGGGCTTGTTGCCGGGTGGCGCCGGTTTCGGGTACGGCGGCTGGTAACGGAAACTGCCGGGCGTATCGATCGCGCCCAGCAGGATTTGCAACAGGTGAATCGTGCGGCAGGTGTGGAAACCGTTGGCGTGCGCGGCGATCCCGCGCATCGCGTGCATCGCAACCGGACGACCGACCATCGTGTCGTGCTTGCGGCCGTGGGTGTCGGTCCACGCGATCGGCAGTTCGATCGCTTCATCGAACGCGACGTGCGCGAGTTCGGCGGCGAGGCGCCGGATCGTTGCCGCGTCCACGCCGCAGCGCTCGCTGACGTTTTCCGGCGCGTAATCATCGGCGAGGAAGCGCTCGGCGATCAACTGGAACGCCGGCACCGCCTTGCGACCATCCGGCAGCGTGTATTCGCCCACTACCGTCGGTGCGATGTTGGTTTGCGTGGCGTCGACCAACACAAAACGCGATTGCTCTTGTTCGTCATCCCGGCGAAAGCCGGGACCCAGTGTCTTTTCCCGAGTCTCGAAAGTCGCTGGGCCCCGGCTTTCGCCGGGGTGACGATGTTGGTGGTCATTGCGCACTGCGCAAAGCGGCTTGCCCTGCGCACCGCGCGCGATCAACCCATCATCCGCCGCACCCGGATCGCAGATCACCAGATGGTGCGCATTGGTGTAACGCACCAGGTAATCGAAATCCACGCGGTCGGTGCGCAGCAGTTCGTGGATCAGCGCGCCGGCCAGCAAACCGTCGGTACCGGGATTCACCGGCACCCATTCGTCCGCGATCGACGCGTAACCCGTGCGCACCGGATTGATCGCGACGATCTTGGCGCCGCGCGTTTTCATCTTGCCGAGGCCGAGCTTGATCGGATTGGAATCGTGGTCCTCAGCCACGCCCCACAGCATCAGGTATCTCGTGCGCTCCCAGTCGGGCTCTCCGAACTCCCAGAACGAACCGCCGAAGGTGTACATGCCGGCCGCGGCCATGTTCACCGAGCAGAACCCGCCGTGCGCGGCGTAGTTGATCGTGCCGAACTGCTGCGCCCACCAGCCGGTCAGCGCTTGGCTCTGGTCGCGCCCGGTGAAGAACGCCAACTCATCCGGATTGCGCGCGCGGATGTCGCCCAGCCATTTGGCCGCCAGCGCCAGCGCTTCGTCCCATTCGATCTCGCGGAACTCGCGCGCGCCGCGTTCGCCCACCCGCAGCAACGGTTTGCGCAAGCGTGCCGGCGAATAGTGCTGCATGATCCCCGACGAACCCTTGGCGCAGATCACGCCGCGGTTGACCGGGTGCTTCGGGTTGCCGTCGATGTAGCGGACGCGGCCGTTCTTAAGGTGCACCCTGATTCCGCACCGACACGCGCACATGTAGCAGGTGGTGGTTTTGACTTCGTCACCCGTCGGTTCGTTGAGTTTGAGGTTCTTGTGGGGCATGTCCGGTCGCGCTGCTGCTTTTCATCCACCCGTTCGTGCTGAGCGTAGCTTGCGCAGCAAGCGAAGTCGAAGCACCGCTGCACATTGCCCTTCGACTTCGTCCTGCGGACCTACGCTCAGAACCTGCCCCGGACTTGATCCGGGGAACGGCGACCCGCTTGCCGCCAATCGCGCGGCGCGGCATGCTGGGCGAATGCACCAGTACGAACGCGTCATCAAGCTGCACGGCATCTTCAAGTCGCACCGGCGGCCGGTGGGCGTGCAGCGGCTGATGGAGGAACTGGGTTGCTCGCGCGCCACGCTGTACCGTGACCTCGCTTTCCTGCGCGATGCGCTGGGCGCGCCGCTGGACAGCGATCCCGAAGGCGCGGGTTACGCCTACGACCAGGACGAAGGCGAGCGCTTCGAATTGCCCGGCCTGTGGCTGACCAGCGAAGAACTCTCGGCGTTGATGGCGCTGGAAGCGCTGGTGGCGCGCTCCGATCCCGGCGTGCTGGCCGATGCGCTGGCGCCGTTCCGCGCGCGCGTCGAGAAACTGCTCAACGAGCACGCCGGCACGCACAAACAGCCGCTGGAACGCATCCGCGTGGTGCCGTGGGGTTCGCGCAAGTTCAACCAGCAGGCGTTTCGCGCGGTGGCCGGCGCGGTATTGGCGCGCCAGCAGTTGAAGTTTCGCTACCGCGCGCGCACCACCGGCGCCGACAGCGTGCGGCATGTGTCGCCGCAGCGGCTGACGCACTACCGCGACAACTGGTATCTCGACGCATGGGATCACGACCGCGAAGCGCTGCGCAGTTTCGCGCTGGACCGGATCGGCGAGCCCGAAGTGCTGGACAAGACTGCCGTCGATCGCGACGAGAAGGAATTGAACGACACGCTGGCGTCCAGCTACGGCATCTTCGCGGGCGCGCCCAAGGCCTGGGCGACGATAAGATTTTCCGCGCGCGCGGCGCGCTGGGTCGCGGACGAGCATTGGCACTCGCTGCAGGAAGGCCGTTGGCTCGACGACGGCCGCTACGAATTGAAGGTGCCGTATTCGCAATCGCGCGAACTGGTGATGGACATCCTGCGCTACGGGCCGGATGCGCAAGTGGTGTCGCCGCAATCGTTGCGCGAGGAAATCCGCATCATGCACAAACTCGCGCTGGACGAGTACGACCACGCCAAGCCGTGAACGATCATCGTGACCTCGTGGTGCAATCGCCTGCCCAGCCCGCCGTGGCGGTGGCGCTGGGCACCGGCGGCGCGCGCGGGCTTGCGCACATCGGCGCGATCGAAGCCATCGCGGTCGCGGGTTACCGCATCACCGCGGTGTCCGGCAGTTCGATGGGCGCACTGATCGGCGGCATCTACGCGGCCGGCAAGCTCGACGTGTACCGCGACTGGGTGTGCGCGTTGCAGAAGATGGACGTGCTGAAACTGGTGGACTGGACGCTGTCCGGCGCCGGCCTTATCAAGGGCGACCGCATCATCGGCGTGCTGCGCGAACTGATCGGGCCGGTCAACATCGAGGAACTGCCGATCCCGTTCACCGCGGTGGCGACCGATCTGGATCGCGAGCGCGAGGTGTGGCTGACGCGCGGCCCGCTGTTCGACGCAATCCGCGCCTCCATCGCGATCCCGACGATCTTCCGGCCGCACCTCGTGCGCGGCCATCGCCTCGTCGATGGCGGGCTGATGAATCCGCTGCCGCTGACGCCGCTGCTGCAATCGCCCAGCGACTACACCATCGCTGTCAACGTCAACAGTGCGCCCGAGACATTGGCCTCGCGCACGCCGGTGAAGCAATCCGCGCGCACCGGCCTGCGCAGCCGCATCACCGCGTTCGTCAAGCGCACCATCGGCAACCACGACGACAAGGAAGCCCAACCGGGCTGGATGGACACGCTGACCCAGTCGCTGGACCTGATGCAGGAAAACCTCACCGGCTTCCGCCTCGCCGCGGATCGCCCGGACCTCGTGATCGAAATCCCGCGCAACGCCAGCGCGGTGTACGAGTTCTACCGCGCGTCGGAGTTGATCGAGCTGGGACGCGAGCGCGCCGAGCGTGCGTTGAAGGCGTGGAAGCCGCAGGGTCGCGGTTGATCTTGCTCATCATCCCGGCAAAAGCCGGGAATTGATATGTTTCCCTTCCCCCGCTTGCGGGGGAAGGTGCCCGAAGGGCGGATGGGGGAAACGCTTGCGAAGCCGAGCGAGTTTGGTTACCTGACAGGGATGTAGAGTAACCCGTGACCGAAATTGCAGGAGCCAAGAAGACAATGGATCGAAGTGTGCCCGGTCCGAAATTCGTGCGCTACTTCGGCCCGTTGTTGGACGCGCTGCGCGAAATCGGCGGCTCGGCGAAGCCAGAGGAAGCTGTCGACAAAGTCGCCCAAGACATGCGGATACCTGATCATGTGCTGGACGAGACGCTGCCTTCGGGGGCAGCGAGATTCCGCAATTGCGTAGCGTGGGCGCGCTTCTACCTGACCCGCGAAGGATTACTGGATTCGTCGAGGCGAGGCGTCTGGAGTCTGACGGAACAAGGGCGGCAGACCACGCTGAACCATCAGCAGGCTTACGCAATCTTTCGGAAGTGGAGCAAGGTATTTCAAGAAGAGCGCAAGCAACGCGAGAAGGATGAACCGGCCGCGGGACTCGACATCGAAAGTGCGGATGCGGCGTCGCGTGATTATCGCGAAGAAGTTCTCGCCATTATTCTCAAACTGCCACCGAGTGGGTTTGAGCGCCTTTCGCAAAGGCTGTTGCGTGAAGCCGGTTTCACGCAGGTTCTGGTGACGGGCAAAAGCGGTGATGGTGGAATCGATGGCGTTGGCACCCTTCAGGTCAATCCGCTTGTCTCCTTCAAAGTACTGTTTCAATGCAAACGCTATGCGAGTTCGGTCTCGCCTTCGCAAGTTCGGGATTTTCGCGGTGCGATGGCTGGGCGGGCCGACAAGGGGATCATCATCACGACTGGAACATTTACGGCAGAGGCTCGCCGCGAGGCTTCACGAGACGGTGTGCCGCCCATCGAGCTGATTGACGGAGACAAGTTGATCAACATGCTTGAGCAACTCGAACTTGGGTTGCGGCCGGTGACGACTTACGAAGTTGAGCCTCAATTCTTCAAAGATTTCGAGGCCAGTTGATCGTGAGGACTGGCCGAGGTTCACGCAGGCATCGGTTGCCATCACGAAGCGCAAAATGGATCCCGGCTTTCGCCGGGATGACGACATCTTGCGTTAAAGCGCGGTGAGATTCGCGTACGCCGCCACGAGCCACTTCGGTCCGGCATCCGCAAAATTCACCTGGATGCGCGTATGCGCGCCGGAGCCTTCGGCGCTGATCACCACGCCTTCGCCGAAGCTGGCGTGGCGCACGCGTTGGCCGAGTTTGATCGGCAAGGTGTCGTCGAGGTCGGCATGGCCACGCGAGGCACGCGTGGTGTACACCGGCCGTGAAATCTTCGCGCGCGGGCGCACTTCGGTCAGCAGGTGCGCGGGCAGTTCGTCGAGGAATCGGGACGGACGCGACAGCGCTTCGCTGCCGTACTGGCGGCGCGATTCGGCGTAGCACAGCACCAGGCGGTCGCGCGCGCGGGTGATGCCGACGTAGGCGAGGCGGCGTTCTTCTTCGAGCCGTGACGGGTCTTCCACCGAGCGCTGGGTTGGAAACAGGCCGTCTTCCAGGCCGACCAGGAACACGACCGGGAATTCCAGGCCCTTGGCCGAATGCAGCGTCATCAACTGCACGCAATCGGTGCCGGCTTCGCCCTGGCCCTCGCCGGCTTCCAGCGCGGCGTGCGCGAGAAATGCCGCAAGTTCGGACAGGCCGGCTTCGTTGTCTTCGGGCGTGGGTTCGAAGCGGCTGGCGACATTGACCAGTTCGTCGAGATTTTCGACGCGCGCCTCGGCATTGCCGCGGCTGTCGCGCTCGTAATAGTGGCGCAGCCCGGATTGGGTGATTGCGCGTTCGACTTGTTCGGCGAGAGTGAGAGCGGGACTGGGGACCGGGGACCGGGGACCGGAAGCTGACCTGGATTCGGCAGCCGAAGCCTTATCTGCTTCGATCGAAGGCGATGTTCCATCGATTCCAAAAGAGGCGCTATCGACCGGTCCCCGGTCCCCGGTCCCCGGTCCCATGCCCTGCGTCAACCCATCAATCAACGCGAGAAACCCCCGCAGCGCATTCTTCGCGCGCGTGTTCAACTCGCCGCCCGCCAGTTCCGCGAGCGCGGCATTCCACAACGATGTGTCGTTGGCGCGGGCGCGGCGGCGCAGCAGTTCGACGCTGCGTTCGCCCACGCCGTGCGGTGGGGTCGCCAACGCGCGTTCGAACGAGGCGTCGTCGCCACGGTTGGCCGCGAGCCTGAGATACGCCAGCGCGTCCTTCACTTCGGCGCGCTCGAAGTAGCGCTGCCCGCCGTAAACGCGGTACGGAATGTTGTGCTGGTGCAGTTGTTCCTCGAAGTTGCGCGACTGCGCGTTGGAGCGGTACAGCACCGCGATGTCCGACGCGTTGCCGCCCGCGTCGAGGTATTCGCGGATGCGTTCGATGACGAAGCGCGCCTCGTCCTGTTCGTTGTAGGCGGCGTACAGCGCGATCGATTCGCCCTTGTCGCCGGACGTCCACAGTTTCTTGCCGAGCCTTGAGGGGTTCTGCGCGATCACCGCATTGGCGGCTTCGAGGATGGTCGCGGTGGAGCGGTAGTTCTGTTCCAGCCGCAGCGTTTTCGCGTCGGGAAAATCGCGCAGGAACGCGCGCATGTTCTCGACCTTCGCGCCGCGCCAGCCGTAGATCGACTGGTCGTCATCGCCGACCGCGAACACCTTGCCGGTGCGACCCGCAAGCAGGCGAATCCACGCGTATTGCAGTGCGTTGGTGTCCTGGAATTCGTCGATCAGCAGGTGCCGCCAGCGATCCTGGTAATGCGTACGCAGCGCATCATGGTCGCGGATCAGTTCGTGCGCGCGCAGCAGCAGTTCGGCAAAATCCACGAGACCCGCGCGCCGGCAGGCCTGTTCGTAGGCTTCGTAGATTTTCAGATACGTGCGCGCGACCGGATGATCGCCGGGCTCGATGCCTTCGGGGCGTTTGCCTTCGTCCTTCCACTGGTTGATCTGCCACATCGCCTGGCGCGGCGGATAGCGCGCCTCGTCGATGCCGAGTCCGGCGACCACGCGCTTCACCAGCCGCTGCTGGTCGTCGGCATCGAGGATCTGGAAGGTTTCCGGCAACTGCGCTTCCTGCCAATGCTGGCGCAGCAAACGATGCGCGATGCCGTGGAAGGTGCCGACGGTCAATCCGCGCAGGCCGTGCGGCAACAGGTTCGCGAGCCGCCCGCGCATTTCGCCGGCGGCCTTGTTGGTGAAGGTGACCGCGAGGATCGACCACGGCGGCGCGCCTTCGGCTTCGATCAGCCAGCCGATGCGGTGGGTGAGCACGCGGGTCTTGCCCGAACCCGCGCCGGCCAGCACCAGGTAGTGGCCTGGCGGGGCGGCGACGGCTTCACGTTGCGCGGTGTTGAGCGAATCCAGCAGGTACGAAACATCCATCGCCGCCATTGTAACGGTCACCCGCGTGCGGCTTGGTGCTATCGTCGCGGAGCCGGGGGCACAAAGACAAGGAGGGTGTCATGTCATTTCTCGATGCGTTGAAAGGTCTCGCGGGCGGGCAGGGCGCCGGCAGCGGCAATCCCACGCTGGACGTGATCGGCGGCCTGATCCAGAAATCCGGCGGCATCGGTGGATTGGTTTCGACGTTGCAGCAGGGCGGCCTGGGCGGCGTGGTCAATTCATGGGTGGGCAACGGCGCCAACCAGCCGGTGAGCGGACAGCAACTCGGGCAGGCGTTGCAAGGCACCGCCGCGGGCCAGCACGTCGAGGAGGTCGCGCAGAAGCTGGGCGTCGATCCGTCGCAGGTGCTGAATCAACTCGCGCAGCATCTGCCCGACGTCGTGAATCACCTGACGCCGAACGGAGAGGTGCCGTCCGGTGGCGGCGGCGGGTTCAATCTCAACGAGCTGTCGGGCCTTGCGACCAAGCTCGGTCTTTGATGCATACAGCGGCCGCGCCTTGCGCGCGGCCGCCGTGCTTGCGAATCACTTCTTCTTCAACGCGCCGGCCACGATCAGCACGCCGCCGATCACGATGCCCGCATAACCGATCGGCGCGGGCACGGGTTTCTGCGAAGTGGCTTCGACCTTGAGCGGGCCGAGTTGCGCCTTGGTGCTGGTGTCGTTGTAGTGCGCGTCGCCCAAAGCGACCCACACGCCGAGGCCCAGCAGGATGATTCCGATCACGATGAGCGCGATACGCATGCGCGGTTCCCTCGAATGATGAAGTGGGA